>NZ_CAKZMP010000075.1 GCF_937128705.1 uncultured Kiloniella sp.
TTCATATATTGCACCGATTCAATACCCTGTTGAAGGGTTAACTACGACTACTGGAGTTATCATCTATGGCACGCGTTACCGTCGAAGATTGTGTAGAAAAAGTTCCTAATCGCTTTGAACTTGTTATGCTTTCAGCCCAGCGCGCACGGGAAATCGTATCTGGCGCTCCACTTACTGTAGAGCGGGATAACGATAAAAACGCCGTTGTTTCTCTTCGCGAAATCGCTGAAGAGACTATCAGCCTTGATGCTGTGAAGGCTTCTTTGGTTCAAGGTCTTCAAAAACAAGCAGCATTTTCTGAAGTTGATGAAGATGAGCCTGAGTTTGATGCGATTGGCCCCGAAGCCCTTATCGCTGCCGATGCTGGCGAACAGTTTGCAAACGCTGATGGTATGTCTGTTGAAGATACACCAACCGAATTGGCTAAAGATTCTGAGTAACTAAACTCGGTTTAGCAAATAATTCTAAGAATATAGCCTTCCAGAGCTTGGCCTACGCCTTTTCAAGGCGTATCATTTTCTGGAAGGCTATATTTTTGTATAAGGGCTGTTTGATCCACCATGATCCGTCAGTTTGAGTTGGTTGAGCGCGTTAAGTCTTATGATCATGACGCAGATGAAGATGCTATAAACAGAGCATACGTTTTTGCGACCAAATATCATGGGTCGCAAAAACGGGCATCAGGAGATCCGTACTTTTCGCACCCGGTCGAGGTCGCGGGTATCCTTACAGATCTAAAGCTGGATCATAATTCCATTATCACAGCCTTGTTGCACGATGTTGTCGAAGACACCGAAGCCAGTCTGGAAACTGTTGAAAAGGCTTTTGGCGCCCACATTGCCAGACTCGTTGATGGGGTCACAAAGCTTACCCGACTAGAGCTACAATCCGAAGAAAGTAAATACGCCGAGAACTTTCGCAAGCTTGTTCTGGCCATGTCTGATGACATCAGGGTGTTATTGGTAAAACTGGCGGACCGTTTGCATAATATGCAAACGCTTAAATACATCAAAAAAGAAGAAAAACGCCGCCGTATCGCCCGTGAAACTATGGATATCTATGCCCCCTTGGCCGAGCGTATCGGTATGCATAGATTTAAAGATAAACTAGAAGATCTTTCTTTTGCTGAACTTAACCCTGAAGCGCGTGAATCTATCGTTAAGCGTTTGGATTTCCTCAAAGGTGAGGATGATGATAATCTTGCCAAAAAGATCATTGATGAGCTTAACAAGGTAATTAAAGCTCAGGGAATTGAGGGTGAAGTTTTTGGTCGCCTCAAAGCACCTTATTCTATTTGGAAGAAGATGCAGCGCAAAGCTGTCACCTTTGAACAGCTTTCAGATATCATGGCATTCCGTCTTATCGTTAAAGATATGGCTAACTGCTATCAGGCTTTGGGGGTCATCCACGGTAGTTACCCCGTTGTTCCTGGCCGTTTTAAAGATTACATATCAACGCCCAAACCCAACGGTTACAAGTCGATCCATACCTGTGTGATTGGGCCTGAAAAACACAAAATTGAAATACAGATCCGCACGGCAGAAATGCATGATATTGCGGAAATGGGTGTCGCAGCTCACTGGTCTTACAAGCAGGGCGGCGAACACATGGAGGGGCGTCAATACCGCTGGCTTCGTGAACTTCTGGATATTTTGGATCACGCATCAAATCCAGAGGAGTTCCTGGAACATACCAAAATGGAAATGTTTCAGGATCAAGTTTTCTGCTTTACGCCGAAAGGGGCGCTGCTTTCCCTACCGAGTGGTTCAACCCCGATTGATTTTGCCTATGCCGTACATACCGAGGTTGGGAATACCTGTGTAGGGGCCAAGGTTAACGGCCGTATGGTACCTTTCAGATCCATCTTGCATAATGGTGATCAAGTTCAGATTTTAACATCCAAGAACCAGAAACCATCACCGGATTGGGAAAAGTTTGTTGTTTCAGGTAAGGCCAAAGCCTGTATCCGTCGATACATAAGACTTCAGGAACGTGATCAGTACAGTTCTCTCGGCCATCAAATGGTTCAAAAGGTCTTCCGGCAAGAAGGTTACGAGTTTACGGAAAAGGGCATTGAAGGCATTCTTGGCAAGTTCCATATGGATCAATCCGAAGATCTTTATGTCAGTGTCGGGCAAGGACATCACTCTGCCCGAGAAGTCCTGGTTGCGGTTTATCCCGGCGCTCGTGTTCTGCCGAAATCACCAAGCCCGGGATCACAGCGTAAGAAGCAAAAGACATCAGGCGCCAAAGACAATGGCCTCCCCATCAAGGGACTTATTCCGGGAATGGCCGTACATTATGCCCGTTGCTGTCATCCTCTACCCGGCGATCGCATAGTTGGAATCGTTACGACGGGCAAAGGCGTTACAATCCATACAATTGATTGTGATAATCTGGTCAATTATCAAGACACACCAGAAAGATGGATTGATGTTTCTTGGGATTCCATGGAGGTTGAAGGCCCGCAACACACGGCCCGACTTAAACTGATTGTTGCCAATGAACCCGGTTGCCTTGGTGGTCTATCCGTTGTTATTGGAAAAAATCAAGGGAATATCAGCAACTTAAAGATCGTTCATCGTTCTATGGATTTCTTTGAAATGATGATCGACGTCGAAGTAACGGATGTTAAACATCTTGCTGATATTACGGCTGCGCTTCGGGCTATGTCTGTCGTGAATTCAGTTGAGAGAGCCCGAAATTGACCTGCCTTTCTTCGTATCGTATCACTGAAGCCTTGGGGTCACGATGATATTGGGCATTGGAAATGATCTTGTAGATATTAGGCGGATTGAAAAATCTCTCGATAAATATGGGGATCGGTTTGTTAATCGGATTTTTACCGATGTAGAAAAGAAGAGGGCGGCATCTCGGCCAGATCCCGCAGCGACCTATGCAAAACGTTTTGCAGTAAAAGAAGCTTGTGCAAAAGCTCTTGGTACAGGTTTGTGGCGACAGGGCGTGCTCTTTACCGATATTGGTGTTACGAACAATTCCAGAGGTCAGCCAGCACTTGAACTCACTGGCGTGGCACGTGAACATTTAAATAATATTGTCCCACAGGGGATGACAGCACAACTACATGTGACTATATCTGACGATTATCCTCATGCGCAGGCTTTTGTAATTATCTCTGCTATTCCGGCGCATCGTTAAATCGGGGCATAGTTAAATAATTAGGTAAAGTACTTATTTTACCGAAGTAATAATGGAATTAACAAATGACGACTGGGTCAGAAGACGTGGAAAAAACAAAAGAAGACGAAGGTGTTGTCAAAACAGTTGTTTACGCACTGTTAATCGCTTTGACGGTACGAACTTTTTTGTTTGAACCTTTCAATATTCCTTCAAGCTCAATGAAACCGACGCTCTTAATCGGTGACTATCTTTTTGTTTCTAAATTTTCCTACGGCGTCAGTAAGTATTCCTTCCCCTTTGGTGCAAAAATATTTGGTGATAGTTTCGAAGGCCGCATTCTTGGCAGTGAGCCCGAGCGAGGCGATGTCATCGTTTTTCGGAAGCCAACAAACGTCAATATTGATTTTATTAAACGCCTTATTGGTCTGCCCGGTGACACAATTCAAGTGAAACAGGGACAACTCTATATTAATGATGAAGTTGTTCCACGAAAGCTTGTCAGAATTGGCGACGGTCGCGATGGAATTCCTCTTAAAGCTTATGAATATGAAGAAACGTTACCCAATGGTGTAAAGCATTTAATTTGGGAGAAAAGCGATACGGGGTATTTAGATAACTTTGGGCCTTACCTTGTACCAAATGGATATTATTTCTTTATGGGGGATAATCGTGACAATAGTACGGATAGCCGAGTATTAAATGAGGTTGGCCCTGTACCATATGAAAACCTTATTGGCCGGGCAGACATGCTATTCTTCTCACACCGCGGTGATGATGGTGGCGAAGATTACGGCGATTGGTGGGAAGTTTGGAAATGGCCCTCAATGATCAGATTTGGACGCATTTTTAATGGCATCAATTGAGGAAACCTTTATCCGTAATCTTGCTGTGGTAACGGATAGACTAGGGCATAACTTTAATCGACCAAATTTAGTCAAACAAGCCCTGACACATCCGAGTGCTTGTGGGCGTCATTTGATCGTCGCTGATAGCTATGAACGATTAGAGTTCCTGGGGGACCGAGTTCTGGGGCTTGTTATTGCAGATATGCTTTTGCGGAGTTTTCCAAAGGAAAGCGAAGGCTCTTTGGCAAAACGCTTTACCGCATTGGTTCGTAGAGAAGCCCTCGCGCTTGTTGCACAAAAGCTTGGTTTTGATAAGTTGATTGTCTTGGCAAAAGGCGAAGAAGAAAGTGGTGAACGGGAAAATCCGGCCCTTCAGGCGGATGTTTGTGAGGCTTTAATCGGTGCTCTGTATCTAGACGAGGGATATGCAGCGGCCCAGAGCTTTATTGAAAAGAACTGGAAACCACTTTTAAATCAGGATCTTTCCCCGCCACAAGATGCAAAATCAACCCTTCAGGAATGGGCTCAAGGCCGTGGGTTGCCGCTTCCAACCTATCAGGAAATTTCTCGTTCAGGGCCACCTCATGCGCCTCTTTTTAATATCCAAGTTTCCGTCAAAGGTCTTGATCCTGTTATTAAGCAAGGTAATTCCAAACGCAAAGGCGAGCAGGAAGCGGCAAATGAACTACTACGACTTATCAGTGAAAATGGCATCTCATAATGAGTAACAATCAAGAACCCCCTTCCGAAGTGAAAGATACACTTGGCTCTGACTTACCCCCTGATATGAGCTGTGGATTTATCGCGCTTATCGGGGCCCCTAATGCCGGAAAATCTACCCTGATGAACCGGATGGTCGGCGGAAAAGTCTCTATTGTGACCCACAAAGTCCAAACCACACGGTCACAAATTCGCGGAATCGCGATGCACAAAAATGCGCAACTTATTTTTGTTGATACACCTGGCATATTTGCACCGAAAAAACGCTTGGAGCGTGCCATGGTATCATCAGCTTGGCAGGGCGCAGGGGATGCAGAAATTGTGGTTGTTCTGCACGATGCCTCTAAAAAGAAAATTGGCGAAGATACACGCGCTATTATCGCCGGGCTGGAGAAGCAGGAACGTAAAGCAATTTTGGCGCTGAACAAAATTGATTCCATAAGGCCGGAAAAACTATTGGCTTTGGCGCAAGAGTTTATGGCCATGGGTGTTTTCTCGGAAATATTCATGATTTCTGCGCAAGAAGGTGATGGCGTAAACGACCTAATGGATCATTTGGCTGGTATTGTACCCGAAGGCATGTGGCTATACCCAGAGGATCAACTGTCAGATCACCCCATGAGATCTATTGCCGCAGAAATTACACGCGAAAAACTGTTCTTGAACCTTCATGATGAACTTCCTTATAATTTGACGGTCGAAACCGAGAATTGGGAAGAATTTGACGATGGTAGCGTCAAGATATCCCAGACAATTTATGTTCAACGTGAACAACATAAAGCAATGTGTCTGGGCAAGGGCGGTCGAACAATAAAGTTGATCCGGTCCAAGTCCCAACATGATTTACAAGAGACAATAGAGCGAAAAGTACATCTCTTTCTTTATGTAAAGGTGCGTGAAAAGTGGGCCGATGACCCGGAAAGATATCGGGAAATGGGGTTGGATTTTAACAGTTAAAATCTAACAAGATTTTTTTATTGTTCACTGTACTCTTTTCTAGATCTCTGATTTGAAAATGATTACAATGTTCACCTGTTGTTCTTTGAAAGTTGGGTGATGATACATTGGGAAGACGAGGGGATACTTCTTTCTGCGCGGCCCTTTGGTGAAAATGATCTGGTTGCACAGGTCTTAACCCGTCAGCACGGACGCCATGCTGGCTTGGTAAGGGGCGGGCAAAGTATCAAAAAACGCTCAACATATGAGCCGGGAAACCGCCTGCATGTTCGGTGGGGTGGGCGTTTAGCTGAACATTTAGGACATTATGATGGCGAAGTTCTGGATAATATTTCAGGTCGTCTTTTTGATGAGCCTGGGCGTCTTGCTGCTTTGTTATCTGCTGCCGCAATCTGCGAGCAAGCAGTTCCTGAACGCGAGGAAAATTCATCCTTTTATGAAGGTTTTCTCGTTCTTTTAGAGCATCTCGAAAGTGATTTTTGGGGCGAGATTTACGTTCGTTGGGAACTGGCTCAACTATCTGCATTGGGGTTTGGTATTGACCTTACTGCTTGTGCGGGTGGCGGTAATAATGATCAGCTTGCTTACATCAGTCCTAAATCTGGCCGAGCGGTATCTTTAGCAGCAGGAGAGCCATACAAAGATAAGCTTTTTCCGCTACCATTATTTTTGCTTGGGCAAGGCGGCGGCGGGACGACTGAAATTTCTCAAGGGCTCGAAATTGCAGGTCATTTCTTAGAACGTCACCTGTTTCATCCCCATGATAAATCACTACCGTCAGTGCGTGATCGTCTAGTTGAAAATTTTTTATAGCTTAGTTATTGTTTAAGTTTACTTCCTTTTCCCGTTAATTGATGATTTCTTTTTCTTAACAGCCCCTTATTCATTCAAACAAGTTGCTTCGATGGAACTGTTGGGTAAAATGACAGAAGAGTTTGTGAGGGGTATATGAGCAGTTCTTCAAATAGAGTTCCATCCCAGGAAATTCGGGATATTCGTTTCGTTGATGCACTTTCTGACCGTTATCTCAGTTATGCACTATCAACTATCATGTCCAGATCTTTGCCGGACGTTCGCGATGGTTTGAAGCCTGTCCATCGACGTCTTCTCTATGCCATGCGACAACTAAAACTTGATCCCGGATCAGGTTTTAAAAAGTCAGCCCGTGTTGTAGGGGATGTCATGGGTAAATTCCACCCCCATGGTGACCAATCGATCTATGACGCGCTTGTCAGATTGGCGCAGGAATTTTCACTTAGATTTCCCCTCATTGATGGTCAGGGTAACTTTGGTAATATTGACGGGGATAATGCCGCGGCAATGCGGTATACAGAAGCCCGTCTGACTGCTATTGCCGGTGAGCTTCTTAAGGACATTGATCAAGATACTGTTGATATGCGTCCGACATACGACGGTGAATCTGATGAACCCTGTATTTTACCGTCTGCTTTTCCCAATCTGTTAGCAAATGGGGCACAGGGGATTGCCGTGGGTATGGCAACATCTATCCCCCCACATAATGTTGGCGAAATATGTGACGCGCTTCTCTATATGATCAAGACCCCAAATGTTGGGTTTGATAAACTTATAGATTTTATACCCGGGCCAGATTTCCCCACGGGTGGTGTTATGGTTGAAGGACGCGATGCCGTTCTACAAGCCTACAGTACGGGTCGTGGGTCTTTCCGGGTTAGGGCTAAATGGGAAACCGAAGACCTCAAAGCTGGACAATATCAGATCATCATCACCGAAATCCCGTTTCAGGTTCAAAAGTCCAAACTTATCGAGAAGATTGCTGAGCTTATTAACAATAAAAAACTCTTTTTGCTCAATGATGTTCGCGATGAGTCCGCTGAAGATATTCGTGTTGTTCTTGAACCCAAAAGCCGTAATGTTGATCCTGTTGTCTTGATGGAATCTCTGTTTAAGCTGACTGAACTGGAAAGTCGGGCAAGTTTAAATATGAACGTTCTGGATGCAGATCAGGTTCCACGCGTTATGAATTTGCGTGAAGTCTTACAGGCATTCTTGGATCATCGACATGTCATTCTTGTCAGGGCAAGTAATTACCGTCTGGGTAAAATTGCGAACCGCCTTGAAATTCTCGAAGGTTATTTGATTGCCTACCTTAATCTGGATGAAGTTATCAAAATCATCCGAGAAGAAGATAAGCCGAAACAAGCCCTTATAAAACGCTTCTCACTTTCTGAGGTGCAAGCTGAGGCAATTCTCAACATGCGTTTGCGTGCCTTGAGAAAGCTTGAAGAAATTGCCATTAAGGGCGAACATGATGATCTGACGGCTGAAAAAGCTGATCTGGAAGATATTTTAGCCCGTGAAGAGCGCCGATGGGAAATCGTTGGCAATCAAATCAAAGACTTGCGTAAGGCCTATGGTCAGAAAACAGAACTTGGCAAACGTCGAACAGAAGTTACGGACGCGCCAACGGATGTTATTGTGCCGCTTGAAGCTGTGATAGAGAAAGAACCCCTGACGATCCTTTGCTCTGAAAAGGGGTGGATCCGCGCGCTAAAAGGTCATCAAGACGATACAAGTGATGCCAAATACAAAGAGGGCGATACTGGCCGTTTCTCTATACTTGCACAAACAACTGACAAGCTCCTTGTTTTTGCGACTAACGGACGTTTCTACACTTTAGGTGCCGACAAACTGCCAGGTGGCCGTGGTTTTGGTGAACCTCTAAGCCTTATTCTCGATCTACCAAATGATCAGGATATTGTCGATATTCTTGTTTATCGCCCAGGGCAAAAACTGTTACTGGCTTCCACAGATGGTAGGGGGTTCCAGATAAATGAAAGCGATGTCATTGCCCAAACACGGACGGGCAAACAAGTTCTAAATGTGGCCGATGGGGCAAGTGCTTTCATCTGTTATCAAATTGGTGAGCATGATGACATGGTGGCCGTCATTGGCGAGAACAGGAAGCTGCTGGTCTTCAAACTTGAAGAGCTACCAGAAATGGCAAGAGGTCGGGGGGTTATTCTCCAAAAATATAGAGACGGCGGTCTATCCGATATCAAAACCTTTAAAAATGGTTTGGAAAAAGGAGAGGGGCTAACCTGGTGTGATACGTCAGGGCGTACATGGACACGTAATGAAATAATTGATTGGCATGGACGTAGGGCAAGTGCAGGACGTTTGCCGCCGACTGGCTTCCCAAGAACAAACAAATTTAATTAAA
>NZ_CAKZMP010000076.1 GCF_937128705.1 uncultured Kiloniella sp.
CTGAAGATCCTGTTATAAATGATCATCTAGGGGATGCGTATTGGCAGGTTGGACGTAAACATGAAGCGCGGTTCCAATGGCGGCGTGCTCTTAGTTTTGAGCCAGAAGAAGAACAGGTCGAATTGATTCGAACCAAGATTGATAAAGGCATTGTTGCTGATAGATCTGAAAGTTAATGGGATAGATCAGTTTCGATGGAACAGATTGCCGAATTCGCCCCTGCAAAGATAAATTTGTCTTTGCAGGTAACTGGGCGACGAAATGATGGGTACCATCTTCTGAAAAGTTTGGTGGTATTCGCCAGTGTTGGTGATCGGTTGCTCTTCGAACCCGCGTCTGATTTTTCTCTTAAGGTCACGGGGCCTTTTGGTGGATACTTGGTTGGGGCCGCTGATAATCCGGAAGATAATCTTGTGCTCAAAACAGGTCGAAAGCTCCAGAAGCTTTTGGGTGTTGATAAGGCTGCAACCGTTACGCTTGAGAAAAATCTTCCTGTTGCATCCGGTATCGGCGGGGGCTCTGCAGATGCAGCGGCGACACTTAGAGGGCTTATGCGCTTATGGAGAATAGAGCCTGATCATATTACTGATTTGCATGATCTTGCTTTGCAAGTGGGGGCTGATGTTCCTGTTTGTCTTCAGGGAACGTGCTCTTGGATGGAAGGCGTTGGTGAGCTTGTAAAGCCAGGGCCTCAGCTACCCGATCTTTACTGTGTTCTTATAAATCCGGGATGCCCGGTCTCTACCCCACGCATATTCCGGACACTGAACGGTCAGTTCTCTCAAGCTTTACCGGGGCCGGGATCAGAATGCAGCATGTCAGATCTGCTTGGGTATCTGAATGACAGTGGCAATGATTTGGCCAAACCTGCCATGCAACTGGAGCCCGTAATTATAGAGAGCATCAGAGCGTTAAAAGATCGAACGGGATGTTTATTTGCGAGTATGTCTGGCAGTGGTGCAACGTGTTATGGCCTTTATGACAATCGGGATGCTGCTGAAAATGCAGCTGTTGAAATCGGGCAGACCAACAAGGAATGGTGGGTTCAGTTCGCAACCCTGTGCTAAGAGCGCCGATTATAAGAAAGCGGTGCTCTTTTGTTGGAAGAGAGCACCGCTTTTACGCTTGACGATTAGCCTTAATTATTGCTGAGCATTTTGTCGACAGCTTTGAGCTCGGCTAGGAGTTCCTGCGTCGGTTTTCCATCTACTTGTAACCCGGAAATTTCTTGAAACAGGCTGATTGCGGCGACTGCTTCATGATCAATGTCGCCGTCAATTCTGCCGGGATCAAAGTTCAAGCTTGCGAGTAGCCCTTCAATTTCTTTTAGCTGTTCGACGCGCATTCCATAGGGCGAGCTGGCATTTGGATTAGGTTCATCCGTGGCCTGAGTCGCTGTCGCTTGAGAGCTGGTATCATCGACAGGCATAATCGATTCATTGCCAATCAGAAAAACAGCGAGTACCCCGAGAAAGAGCACCGCGGCGACGGTAATCATTTTGGCCAAAGAGTACCCTTTTTTAGGGCGTGCAATCGCATCTTTGGATTCCGCGGATAATGATTTAGTTTTGTCTTTTACTTTTGCAGAGTCTTTCTTTGGTTTTGTGGCCTCAACTTTTTTGTCTGTACTTTTCTCCTGAAGCTTTTCAGATGGATTGGACCTCGTAACCGGCGCCTTTAGGGCGGACTTATTCGCACCTTCGCCTACCGGTTCAGATTTGTTTTTGTCCGTGACTCTTTTTGATGTTGCTGTAACTGTTTTTGCAACTGGCCCCGTTTTTTTGGGACTGCTCTCGGTTTTCTCTGATGATGATGTATCAGAAGAAGCGCTGGCTTTACTCACAGCTTTTTTGGTTGTTGTTTTTTTCGCAACAGTCTTTTTAGGTGTTGTTGAAGTACTCTTTTCTTCAGGTTTTGCCTTGGCAGAAGACTTTTTTGCAGCAGTTTTGCGCGTCGTCGGCTGGCGGGATTTGCGGCTGGTTGGCTTTTCGTCTTCAGACTTGAGCTTATCGTCGCTCATCAATTCCAGTTCCCTGTGTTTCTATATTTGGTGTTTTAGAGCAAGAATTGCCCCGGGTGGGTGCCTTAATTGGCGTATTTCGTTTGATTACCACTCATTATTTACACAAGGATAATCAATATCTGGGTTAGGGGTAAAGCATTCAGGTTTAAAAGAGGTAAATATCCTTGAAGAATACTAAAAAAAATAATTAAAAAAATGTGATAAAAATTGCTTTTAAGCCATTGACTTCCTCGGAAGTAACGCTATTTTCTCTCCCACATCTGATGGGACGTCGCCAAGTGGTAAGGCACCGCTTTTTGGTAGCGGCATTCGCAGGTTCGAATCCTGCCGTCCCAGCCAATGAGAGAGATCCCAAGATTATGTCTTGGGATCTTTTTCGTTTTATCCCGTAACTCAATAATGACCTGTAAATTAATTATGACGTGGCTTCATTGGGGTTTACGTTGAACCTGTTTATTCTCCCTAACTGTGTTAGTCTTCTCAAAAGTTATATTTCCAAAGAAACGATCCAAAGCGCTTATCGGAAAAGCAGTGATTGGAATCGTTTTTAGGTTTTTATAAAAATAAGAACAGGGATAGTTGGTCATGTCAGCAGATTTTCGAGTCGTACCTTTTGAAGGATTGCCTGATTATACCGAGGATGAAAGACGCCGACGTTCGCATGATTTCCATTGTTTGATGCAGAAGCGCCGAACAATTCGCGACTTTTCTTCGATACCAGTTGATCGAGCTATTATAGAAAATGCTGTGCGTACGGCAGGGCTGGCACCTTCTGGAGCAAATAGGCAGCCGTGGCATTTTGCTATTGTAAGCAACCCGGACATCAAAACGAAAATAAGGGAAGCTGCTGAGATCGAAGAAGAAGAGTTTTATGCCGGGAAAGCGGGGGAGGTTTGGTTAAAGGACCTTATTCCCTTGGGGACAGACCCGAAGAAGCCTTTTTTGGAGATCGCCCCTTATCTTATTGTCGTTTTTCAACAGAACTACGACATGGATCCCGATACAGGTGAGAAGATCAAACATTATTATATACAAGAATCCGTTGGACTGGCGTGTGGCTTTTTAATTACAGCATTGCACAACGCTGGTCTTGCAACACTGACGCATACGCCAAGCCCAATGGGTTTTTTAAGAGATTTGTTAGGGCGTCCCAAACATGAAAAACCCGTCATGATTATCGTTGCTGGCCACCCATCAAATTCAGCTTCAGTTCCTGAAGAGGCTTTAAACAAAAAAGCCCTGAGTGTTATCTCTACCTGGTTTGAGTGAACATTAACCCGCTGAATTAGGCAGCCAGTTCCTGCCTTACTTGCTGTGTAAAGTCGGACAGGTTTGTTATCTGGCTTCCGTCAGAGGTGAAGTTGCTTTCATTGAGCCAGCGGGAAAACGCCAGTTCCATGACAGGCCATTCAGTATCAAGGATTGAGAACCAAGCCGTATCTCTGTTCCTTCCCTTTACGATACCAGCTTGTCTAAAGGTCCCTTCGTAAGAAAATCCCAGACGTTTTGCGGCCAATTTTGAACCTTCGTTTAATGCGTTGCATTTCCATTCATATCGTCGATAGCCAAGATCAACAAAAACATGGCGCATCATGAGATACATGGCTTCTGTTGCCATAACAGTTCTTTGCAGGGCAGGTGAAAAGTTTATATGGCCAACTTCTATTGAGCCTGCTGCGGGTGTGATACGTAGATAGCTTGCAACACCGAGTGCCTTTTGTGTTTTTTTGTCGATGACAGCATAAAAAAGAGGATCAGTCTTTTCAGACATTTCTTCGACCCATTCTTGATAACTCTCAATCTGGGCAAAAGGTCCATAGGGAAGGTATGTCCATATCTCTCCTCCTTTGCTTCGTGAATTCGCGACGAAAAGATCTTTAGCGTGGTCTTGCGAGTTTAATTTTTCCAATTTGCAATATTGACCATCGAGCGCTTTAACGTTTGGATGTTGAGGCTCTGCCCAATTGGCTACGATTGGGCCAATTGGCTGGCCAAGAGAATTCTTACACATTTTATGTATCCGTATGGTGAGTTTACGCGTAGTTAGTCATAAAATGGGTCTGATTCGTAGGGCCATTTGTCTTATAATGATAGGGCCGCTTTGGTTGAGTTTTTTTCGACATGGTTAGTGAAAATTAATAGCTCTCTACGCGTGTCTTCTTTTGGATATCTTTCAGAGATTTTATGGACTCTATGATTGTCCGGCACGGCATGCTTTACTATACATCGCTGATATATTTTTATGAATAGGACAGATCATTGGCAGATAAAATTGATTTCAGTACCTGGTGGCATGAAGACCCGGGCGCAATTGGCTTTACACATGCCATGAAAATGGAGCTTCTGCACAGTGAGCAGAGCCAGTTCCAAAAGATTGAAATTTACGACCACAAGGATTTTGGTCGAATTCTTGTTTTGGATGATCTGATTCAAGCATCGGAAGCAGATGAATTTATCTATCATGAAATGGCTGTTCATGTTCCTGTCCTTGGCCGCAAGCGAGAGAACTTGCGTGCGTTGATCGTAGGCGGCGGTGATGGCGGCCTTCTCAGAGAGCTTTTGGTTCATAACAACATTGAAAAGGTTGTTATGGCAGAGATTGATCGGCGTGTTATTGAGCTTAGTAACGAATATCTGGCTATAAACGGCGATTATGACGATCCACGGGTTGAGCTGATTTGTGATGATGCGGCGCGTTACGTCATCGAAGCATTGGATAGAAAAGAACAGTTCGATCTTATCTTTATGGATATCACTGAACCAGTGGGTCCATCGGCTAGTTTATTTACCGAAGAATTTTTAGATAATCTGGTTGCCATTCTAAAAGACGATGGCGTCTGCATTGATTCGGATAGTATTTTTATTGGTAAAGACCGGATCAGGTTCTTGCAGGAAGCTTCCAGTGAAGAAGATCACAGCCTATTAGAGATTATGCGCAGTGGTCGTTTCTTTCCTCATCTGGATGTCTATCGTTCAATTGTTCCTATGTATCCGGGCGCAGAGTTTGGCTTTTTCCTTTATACCAAGGATGGCTTTGATTATTCTGATCCTTATATAAAACATGATGGTAAACACTATAATGCAGCTGTTCACAAGGCTGCCTTTGCTTTGCCGAACTGGTGGAAGAATGAACTCGGGTTTGGCAAAAAGAAGTGATGGCCAAAAGAGTTGATCATTGATCACGGGGGCTTGATCAGGGCGAACATTCATAATGGAAGTTCAGAATGGAAATTTATGTAGATGGGGATGCTTGTCCGGTAAAGGATGAGGTCGTGAAGGTTGCGGAACGGCATAACCTAAAGGTTCATATGGTTAGTAATACCTGGCTCAGATATGGTCGGCATCCTTTGGTTACGTCTGTGGTTGTTCCCGAAGAGCCTGATGCTGCAGATATCTGGATTGCCGAGAATATAAAGCAGGGAGATATCGCCATCACTGCTGATATTCCACTTGCGTCTCGCTGTGTGGCCGAAGGCGCGAAAGTTTTGGACCACAAAGGTAAAATTTTCACTGAAGATGCGATGGGTATGACCTTGGCGGTCAGGGATTTAATGACCAATTTACGTGAAAGTGGAGAAGTGAAAAGCTATTCGCCTGCCTTCACGAAGCAAGATCGATCTCGATTTTTGTCTTCCTTGGATCAGCTTATACATAAAAAATAATGATAAGACGGTGGTGTCGGATCTGTTGAGTGATATTCCTCATAAAAGTGATGTCTTCGATGCCTAGAATCTCATGGAAAACCTTTTTGCTTTGGCTAAGTGGGCTGGGAGTAGGCATTGCCGTTGTGTACGGAGCTGGGTACTGGGTTGGAATTCTCACCGCACGAGATTTATCGTTGGTTGGGCAAGAGAGGTTGTCTTTGTATCAAGGCACATTGCGGTCTGCCTTGGAAAAACACCGTTATCTCCCTTTTGTTCTTTCCAGAGATGAAGGAATTAAGAACTTACTGAGCGAAGATGATGGCAAAGAAGGCGTTGCAACTTTGGTCAATCGCTCGTTGAGAGCCACAAATCAAAAAGCAGAGTCAGATGTTCTTTATGTTTTGAATAGTGATGGGACCACTCTTGCTGCTTCTAACTGGTTGGAAGAGCGTTCTTTCGTGGGGCATAACTATGCCTTTCGACCGTATTATAAGGATGCCATAGAAGGTCGTGAGTCAGGTTTCTTCGCTGTTGGTGCGACGACAGGTGTTCCTGGTTACTTTATGTCCCACGCTGTTCAGGACAAAGCAGGGATTAAAGGAGTGATCGTTGCCAAGGTCGATATGAGGCCGCTGCAAGAGCAATGGCACAATGGCGGGGAGCATGTTTTTGTCACTGATAATAATGGTGTCATCTTTTTGTCCAGCCGAGATGAGTGGCGTTATCGGACTATTCTACCAATTGATGAAGCGGCTATGGCACGAATCAGGAGCAATCGTCAGTTTGGTGGTGCGGATTTGATGCCGCTTAATCTGCAACTTCACACACTTTTTAGTCGAAATGTTTTTGAAATTGACGGGCGACGATACCTTTCTTTGAAAAGGGATTCCGTAAAGCCCGGTTGGGTGATGCATTTTTTAATCCCACTGGAGCTTGTTGAGGAAAAGCAACAGACGGCTTGGGTTATCGGTTCTGTTTTGTTGATGCTGTTTTTTCTTGGGGGGCTTTTTCTGCGTGAACGTCGTCAAAAATTACGTTCAGCACAGCGGGCGCGGCAGGCGGATAGATTCCAGTCAATTAACAAAAAATTACAGCTGGAAATTGATGAACGAAAACGTACAGAAACGCAATTGCTGAAAACACAAGAAGATTTGGTTCAGACGGGCAAGCTTGCAGCTTTGGGGCAAATGTCCACAGCGATAGCGCATGAAATCAATCAGCCAATGGCGGCAATAAGAACTTTTGTTGCCAGTGCTCGTTTGTTGCTTGCCAAGGGAAAAAAAGACAGCGTGAAAGAGTCTTTAGCCGAAATATCTTCACTTACGGATCGTATGAGTAATATTACGGGAGAGCTGAATAGCTTTGCACAAAAAGCTCCTGTTGAGTACGACGTTGTCAATCTCAGAGAAGCCCTGAAAAATGCAATAAACCTGATGGAAACAGTTTGGAAACCGGATGAGATCGAACTCCATTTCCAGGATTTTGGCGCGCCTGTTTTTGTGAAGGGTGACCTTATTCGTTTGGAGCAAATTTTTGTGAACCTGTTTCGTAATGCTGCGGATGCCATGGGCGGACAAAGGGAGAAGAAAATTTTCGTTTGCCTTCGCCAGATAGATCAGTTCGCAATCGTTGTTGTCGAAGATAGTGGATCGGGTATTGATCCGAAGAATCTGGATCAAATTTTTGATCCCTTTTTCACGACAAAAGAGGTTGGCGAAGGTGTCGGACTAGGGTTGTCGATCAGTTACGGAATTATCAAAGATTTTGGCGGAAACATTCGAGTAGAAAACGCCGCAAAGTCCGGGGCCAGATTTGTTATTGAATTTACGGCTGTTTTGAACCGCGATGATTAGGTGCTCGTGCGCGGAAAGTTGCCGATCCGGAATTTGCTTATCGGCGAAAATTTGCCACTAAATTTTTATTTACCACTTAATATTGTTATTTTTCAATGTGTTGGTGGAATGCTTTGGTGGCATGTTTTTTGCCATATGTAGTGTGATATGTTTTTATCTCTACGATGCTTGTGTTAAAAATCCGCGAATGGATACTGGCCTTGTTCCGGTGAAATGAGTAACGTAGAGCCAAATATGCTCAAACACGTAATCTATGAAAATAATAAATGTCTTAGGGAGGCTCTTATGAAAATGATGAAAGCAATTAAAGGTGTTGCTGCTGCTGCAACAATCTGTAGTGCACTGTCCGCTGGTGCCGTAGCTCAAGCCGCGGAAGCTCGCGATTATCTTATGGCAACGGCCAGCACTGGCGGGACTTACTATCCTGTAGGTGTTGCGATTTCTACTCTTGTTAAAGTTAAATTGCAGCCAAAACAGAAAATTGGTCTCTCAGCAATTAACTCTGCTGGCTCAGGCGAGAATGTAAAACTACTCCGTGAAGACGAAGCGCAGTTTGCTATTCTTCAAGGGCTATACGGGTATTATGCCTGGAACGGTAAAGGTCCTGTAGAAAAAGACGGTCCACAAACTAAAATGCGTTCTGTCTCAATGCTATGGCAGAATGTGGAGCAGTTTACTGTACTTACCGAACACGCGAAGACAGGTACAGTTGCTGATCTCGCTGCTATGAAGGGCCAGAGCATGGCCTTGGGTAAAAAGAACTCAGGTACCATTGGATCAAATACTGTTTTGCTGAAAAACTTGGGCGTTGATGCCGAAGCTGATTACAGCTTGGTCCATGTCGGTTATGGTCCATCTGCTGATGCGTTGCAAAACGGACAGGTTGCCGGTATGGGAACCCCATCAGGTACGCCAACAGGTGCCGTGACCAAAGCTATGGCTGCAATGGGTGATAAAATCACACTATTGAACTTCACTGCCGAGCAAGCGAAACAAGCTGATGGTGGTTTCGGTCTTTGGACACCATTCACTATTGCTGCTGGTACTTATCCTGGACAGACAAAGGATATTACAACCATTGCTCAGCCAAACTTCCTGGCTGTGCGTGATGACGTAGATGAAGATGCTGTTTATCAGATCACAAAAACGATCTATGAAAATCTTCCTTTCCTTAACGCAATTCATAAAGCAACCAAAGCAATGAGCACCGATGCAGCTCTGGCTGGTCTGCCAGTGCCTCTGCACCCTGGTGCTGCGCGTTATTACAAAGAAATCGGTATGGATATTCCTGCAAACTTGATTGCGAAATAATCAACCGAAGTCGTAATATTTCAATGCTTTATCGGGCGCTCGACATGTCGGGCGCCCGTCTTATTACTACGCTTTTCTTTCGGGGAAATCATGTCACAAGAAACAAACGCACCAGAAGTTGAATTGGGCGAACACGAAGCGATTGTCCGTGGTGATGAGGGATGGATCGGAAAGGTCGTTTTTGGCCTTGGGGTGATCATTTCTCTGATGCATATCTACTTCAACGTCTTTGCCGTGATACCGGGGCTTTGGCAGAACTCATTGCACTTTGCCGGTTTCGTTCTTATGGGTGCCTTAATCTATCCTATGATCGGGAATGGCAAAAACAGGGGGCTTCTTGTTTTTGATGTGGCCTTGGGTCTCTTGGGAGCTTTTGCTGCGCTTTATATGATCTCTATGGAAGATGCCATCTATGAGCGTGGGGTTCGTTTAGAAGCGCCAGAATGGGTATTTGGAACATTATTAATTATTATCGCCATTGAATTCACCCGCCGGACGACGGGATGGATTATTCCAATTCTTATCGTACTGGCCCTGACTTATATCGGGTGGTGGGGTGCCCTTATTGACGGTGTGTTTAAATTCAAAGGCCTGAGCAACGAGACAATCCTTTTCAGAAGTGTTTATGGTGATGATGGGTTGTTTGGAAACATTGCCCGTATATCATCCACCTTTGTCTTTATGTTTATTCTCTTCGGTGCTTTTCTTGTGCGTTCTGGCGCTGGAGATTTTATTATTGATCTCGCACGTGTCGTTGCAGGAAAAACGGTTGGTGGACCCGGTTTGGTTGCTGTTTTTGCATCCGGCCTGACGGGCACAATTTCCGGCTCGGCTGTGGCCAATACCGCTTCGACAGGTGTGATAACCATTCCCTTGATGAAAAAGGCGGGCTTTCCTGCTCGTTTTGCAGGCGGAGTTGAAGCTGCTGCGTCAACAGGCGGACAATTGATGCCGCCTATTATGGGGGCAGGTGCCTTTGTGATGGCGAGTTATACACAGATTCCCTACACAACGATTATTGCAGTGTCTTTCCTTCCTGCGATTCTTTATTTTGCAACGGTTGCTTTTTTTGTGCGTATGGAAGCAAAACGCAGCAATGTACACGTTGTCGAGGTTGAAACGGAAAGTGCCTTAGAGGTTCTTAAAAGGGGTGGATTACCATTTCTTGTACCGATAACGGTCTTGATTGGTTTGTTGATCTATGGCTTTACCCCAACCTATGCAGCTGGCTTTTCAATTATCGGGGTCGTTGTGGCTTCGTGGTTAACCCCGAATAAAATGGGTTTGCGTGCAATTCTGGATGCTTTGGCTCTTGGAGCACGGAACATGGTCATGACGGGGATCTTGCTTTGTGCTGTTGGATTGATCGTTAATGTGATTGCCACGGCGGGCATTGGGAATACCT
>NZ_CAKZMP010000077.1 GCF_937128705.1 uncultured Kiloniella sp.
AGGGCAAGATCAGGCACTGTGTTCGCAAAACGATTTTCCAAAGCCCATTGCATAAAATTTTCTGCCATAACAGGCACATTGGATTGATCACCAAATAAAGAGATGATTTCAGATGTCAAATCTTGCGTGCTACGCGGCGTAATGCGATCGACCATAGAACATGGGAATGTCACATTATTCTGAACCCACTGTGCTAAATCGTGTCGGTCCATAAAATGTAAATAGCTCAAAAAATTACGTTCTAATACTTTACCATTTTGCCTTATATTATCACAGCACAGGATACTTAGCCCCCCCACATCGGCATGACGACGGTGCTCCAATGCGTGCATCAAATAGTTATATACGGATGCGCCCCGGGCCTGATTTTCTATTTCCCCAGCAATAACAGGATCTGCACGGTTTAAATGACTTTCGTCATCCAAGTAATAGCCACTTTCGGTCACTGTAATCGTAATCATTGTCACGCTTGGTTGGGTCAGCAATTGTTCAGCATCTTCGACAGATCGTGCCCAATCGCAAAACTTGATATGAGACCGCACGCGTCGGAATTTAACATCACCAGTTGGCGAGATAGATTTAAGAATATACCCAGCCTCATCAAAGCTGTGCTTCGCAAAGCTCTCACTGTCTTCACTTCGAATATTTATTGCTGCGATTCCCCAGCGCAGATCATACGTCGTCTGCATGTAATCATCAATGTATTGCGCTTGGTGAGATCGATGAAAGGCCCCAAACCCAAGGTGTACAATACCGACATTACAAAGTTCTAGATTATAAGTTGTTTCATAAACATCTTGAGAGGAAAATGCGCTCATTGCATTTCCTTCGATTGATGCGCCAACTCTGTTTGTGCTATTTGACGATATGCTGAAGGTGTCATGTTCTTAATTCTGAGAAAATGTCGATTGAAATTTGCAAGATTTTGAAAACCAACGTCAAAACATATACTTGAAACCTGATCGTTGGTTGCATAAAGCATGCTGCAAGCTTGACCAATACGAATACGATTTACAAACTCAACAAACGTATGCCCCGTTACAGACTGGAAATTACGCGAAAATGTCGTTGATGACATCGACGTCATTGCAGCCGCTTTTTTCACAGAAATTTCGTCGGCAAAATTATTAACAATATAATCAATGACCTTGCCAATACGTGCTTTCTTACCCCCTTCCGGTTGCATCAATTTAGAAACAGATAATGTGGTTTTATTACTGTTTTTGTTAATCAAAACCAGAAAGTGCAGCAAAGCCACGACCCGTTCGACGCCCCTGAGTTCCCGTATCTTTTCCATTTGCAAAACCGCTGTCTTTGGATCAAAACCAACAAATTCAATACCGGATTGTGCAAGGTCTAACATGGGCTTCAATTCTGAGAACTCGGGAAAGGCAGTCATGATCGCATCCATACTTGACTGTCTGAACTGGACCAGCATATCCCGGATTGGTACTTCTTGTGCCCACACGTCGTCTGTAATCCAGTTATGCGGTAAATTCGGCCCTGTGAGATACAATGCACCCGGTTTGAAGTCGCCAATATAATCCCCAACAAACGCTTTTCCCCGGGTCTCTGTAATAAGATGTAGTTCGTATTCACGATGGCTGTGCCAACGACACAATTCGCTGGGCCATCCATGTTGCAAATAGCGAATACTTTCGCGACTACGATCAACAATTTCGATTTCAGCTTGAACAATAGACATTTACGTTACTTCACTGCCCCAAAAGTTAAGCCTTGGACTAACTGTTTCTGGCAAAGCCACCCAAAGACAACAATCGGTGCGCATGCCAATGTGGCAACAGCTGAAAGCTTCGACCAAAACAATCCTTCTGGACTAGAAAAGCTAGCGACCAAGGCAGCCAAAGTCCCAGCTTCTGATGAGGTTAAATTGATTGCCCAAAATGCTTCATTCCAGCATAACACAACGGATAAAAGCGCCGTCGAAGCTATGCCACCCCATGCCAAAGGCATTACAATCTGGGTGATTTCATTCCAGGTGGATGTACCATCCATCCTAGAAGCCTCTAATATTTCTTTTGGGATTTCCCGAAAATAATTGAACAGAATCATCATAATGATCGGCAGGTTTATCAAAGCATAAATAACAACCAGAACGATCTTTGTATCCAACAGCCCTAGTTTTTGAGATAGCAGATAAATTGGCAGAAGAACTCCAACCGCAGGTAACATTTTAGTGGAAAGCATCCACAATAAAATATCTTTGGTACGTCTGGTTGGACTAAAGGCCATGGCGTAAGCTGAAGGGATCGCAATCAACATCGCCAAGGCTGTACCGCCAAGACTGGTCACAACGCTCGACCATGCGTATTGCGTATAATCCGTTCTTTCTTGGATCAAAGTATAGTTATCCAATGTTGGCTCAAAAACCAACAATGGCGGAATTGCAATCGCCTGAAGTTCTGTTTTAAAGCTGGTCAAAACCATCCAGAAAATTGGAAAAAAGAATAAGATTGCAACCAACCATGCCCCTATTACTGCAAAGCGATTTTTCCATTCAAGAATTTGTTTATCTGTCATCACTACACCATCAAATTCTTGCCAACAGCACGGATCAAAAAGATCGCGACAATATTGGCTAATATCACAGCAAAAACACCGCCCGCAGATGCAACACCAACATCAAATTGCAATAAGGCTTGCGCGTATATCAAATAAGCAATGTTTGTACTTGCCGTACCTGGACCACCTGATGTGGTTACAAAGATTTCTGCGAAAATTGATAAATGAAAAATCATCTGTATCATCAGGACGATCGCAATCGGACGTGCGAGGTGCGGCAGAGTCAAATTCCAAAATTGCGCCCAAAAACCTGCCCCATCCAATGTTGCCGCTTCTTTTTGTTCTTGATCCTGAGATTGTAAAGAAGTCATGAAAATCAGAATAGCAAAAGGTGTCCATTGCCAACTCACGATAATGATAACAGATAGCAACGGGTATACGGTCAACCAATCAATAGGTTCTGCCCCTATGGTATGTGCGACAACGGCAAACAATCCATAGATCGGGTTCATCATCATATTTTTCCACACCAAAGCATTAACCGTTGGCATTATGAAAAAAGGAGAAATAAGCATAACGCGAACAATGCCACGCCCCAGAAACGGCCGATCAATCAGAATTGCAATCGCCAACCCCAAAACGACTGAAATACACAACACAGAACCAACCAAGATTAGTGTATTCCATACGGCTGGTGGGAAGGCTGCATCTGTTACAAAAAATTCGTAATTTGAAAGCCCGACAAAACCAGTCCGCTCAGGGTATAAAAGATTGTAGCGGATGAGCGAAAAATAGATCGTCATCGACAATGGGACAATCATCCACATTAAAAGAACGATAATGCTGGGGGCTTGTAGGAGTCTAACCAGGGTTCTATTCATGAAAATGATCCTGAAGGAAGGCGAAATCGAGGTAGATTGCTCTACCCCGATTTAATACAAATACCTTGATACTAGTAGTAACCCGCTTTTCTCATTTCACGGTCTGCTGCAGCTTGTGCATTTTCTAAAGCCTCTTCTACAGAGATATCACCAGCCAGTGCTGCTGTCATTTGTTGACCAACGGCTGTGCCAATTGCTTGAAACTCTGGAATAGCAGCGAATTGAACGCCGATATATGGTGTTTTATCTTGCGTTGAATTTGATGGATCTGCAGATAAAATCGCTTTCAGCTCTGCCTCATCAAAAGTTGCCGCTTCTTTGAATTTAGGGTTGTCGTAAGTAGATTGACGAGTACCCGTTGGCACAGCAGCCCAACCGTTGGTTTCTGCAACCAGTTCAATGTATTCTTTTGATGTTGCCCATTCCATGAACTTCATCGCATCAGCCTTTTTCTGTGTTCCGGAAGGAACCGCCAAAGCCCAAGCCCAAAGCCAATTTGCGCCACGTGTTGTAATTGCTTGTGGTGACTGCGCGAATGCCATTTTATCCGCAACCTTTGACTGGCTGGGATTTGTCACAAAAGACGCCGCGATTGTTGCATCAATCCACATCCCGCACTTTCCTTCGTTCATCAACGCAAGAATTTCATTAAAAGAATTACCCGCTGATCCCGGAGGTCCATATGCAGTTAGCAAATCAACATAAAAATTAACAGCATGGTTCCATGCCGGACTATCCAGATCAGGTGTCCAATCTTCGTTGAACCATTTCCCACCAAAGCTATTTGCCATAGTTGTCAGGAACGCCATGTTATCGCCCCAACCAGGTTTACCGCGCAAACAGATACCGTATTGACCAGCATCCCGATCTGTCATAGCTGCCGCAGCGTCTTTTACATGTCCCCATGAAGGGTTATCAGGCATCGTCATACCAGCAGCATCTAAAAGATCCTTACGATACATGATCATTGATGATTCACCATAAAATGGCGCAGCATATAATTTACCATCATGGGATAGACCGTCACGCATTGCGGGCAAAATATCATCAACATCATACTCAGCGCCAAATTCCAATGGTTCCAACCAGTCACGTGAACCCCAGATAGGGGCTTCATACATACCGATTGTCATCACATCAAACTGGCCACCTTTTGTCGTGATATCTGTCGTAACACGCGACCGAAGAGTACCTTCGTCCAATGTGACCCATTTCACAGTAATACCAGGATTGGCTTCTTCAAACTTAGGGGTTAATTTTTGCATTTCGATCATGTGACCGTTATTAACCGTTGCGATAGTAATCTCATCTGCAACTGCAACCTTAAAAGAGATCGCTGACATACTAAGCATCATCCCCAATGCCGTTGTGCGTAAATACTTCATGTGTTCCTCCCAGAAATCACGATTGAAGATAAAAGCTGTAATTCTATACTGCAAAGGATGCGTTAATGTCGCCAATAGCATTTTACCAAGAAAAGATACTATTTATACAAAATTTATCATAAAATTATACTTTACAGTCTAAAAAGTACATTTCCGAAACATTATCTAACCTTAAATAATATAAAATGAAGATGTACGAATTATAATTTCCCTGTATTAACAGATTATATTTCTGATCATTGTAGTTTCAAAAACCATATTGTCTGTGGCTCAAATACGAATTAATTGAGGTTTACTCCCCCATAACATCAGAACAAAGCCTTAGCTTGAGAAGCGACCAAGACTTTAAAGAATTACAGAAATCCAAGTTCGTCTATTTTCAATAGAGTCTTTGCGGGCTAAGAAGTGCAGAATTATATAACAACCCTACGCAGAATCATAAGTCTGTATCGAAGGAAGAATTGATGCCCGTAAAGAAAAATCCGCTGAAGCTAAACAAACTCCAACTGCGTACCCTTGTTCTTGCTCAAGTCATTGGCCGTGACGAAAGGCAAGCTGTGCATCATCCAAACGGAGAGGTAACCTTATCTCAACTTCCCCGCGCCCATGGGGATCATGTGCACGTTGGGGAATTCGTTGTGTCCGCCAAGGATGCCAGCGGCTTCGATAATCCCGCCGTTTGGGTTGCTTTGGCGCGCAAAGGGGTGGTTCAAGAAGATGGGCCGGCAAGCACGTTGACCGTCGAAGGGATTGTTTATGAAA
>NZ_CAKZMP010000078.1 GCF_937128705.1 uncultured Kiloniella sp.
AACCTGTCTCCGCCTGTTTCAAAAAGAAGAGGTATATCCAGAACAACTAGTTCTCTCCTTTGTCTGGCATAACGATCTATAAAACGATGCATCTTTTGTCGGACGAGGGGGTGTAGAATTACTTCCAGCTGTTTTAATTTTTCGGGCTGCCCAAATACGGCATCACCGAGCTTTTTGCGATCGATTCCGTTTGCTGTCTCGGTTTCAGGAAAAAGATTAGAGATTTCCTTAACTGCTGCACCATTTTTACTTATCAATTGATGAACTGTGGCATCAGCATCATGCACAGGAACTTTCAATAGCTGAAACATCTTCGCAGCGGTCGATTTCCCCATTCCAATTGAACCTGTAAGTCCAAGAACATGCATTAAAATAATCCGTTCCCGATACAATAAAACCCGAACAACAGCCTGATACTATCCCTCTAGAACAAATTTGCGCAGATCCTCTGTCACCACTGGTTTTACGCCAAACCAGGCCTCAAAACCAGGCCTTGCTTGGTGCAATAACATACCGAGACCATCCACAATTTTATTGCCTTTTTTCTCGGCCAAACCAAGAAGAGGGGTAATCAAAGGTGCATAAACAACATCGGTAACCACACAGGATTTTGGCAATTTATCCAGTGATAATGCCAAAGGCGGTTGGCCTGCCATACCAAGGCTCGTCGTGTTTACCAATAAATCACAACCGTTAAGGACATCATTGCGATCTTCCCAATCAGCAACCGTAATCATGCTATCAGCACCTGATGATAAATCTGCCGCAAGAACTTCTGCGCGCTCTCTTGTTCGGTTCACGAGAATTATATTTTTAACACCAGCATCCTGAAGGGCAACAATGACCCCACGGGATGCGCCGCCAGCACCTAAAACAACTGTTTTAGCTGTAGAAAAATCAAGGTTTTCAGCACCTTGTCTCAAGTTTTCTATAAACCCAAACGCGTCAGTGTTAGAACCATAAGAACGTCCACCTTTGAAAAAAATCGTATTAACAGCTCCAATTCGTTTCGCTAGCGGATCAACCTCATCACAGAATGCCAACGCAGCTTCTTTGTGCGGGACTGTGACATTCACTCCACCAAACCCGGAATACATCAATCCCTTCAAAGCGGTTTCAAAGTTTTCAGGTTCAATGGCAAGGGGGAGATAGGCACCATCTATCCCCAGCGCTTCCAACCAATATCCATGTAATCTCGGGGATTTTGAATGGGATATAGGCCAACCAATTACCCCGGCCAAACGGGCTTTGCCAGAAAGAATCATCTAAGCCAGAATCCTGTTGTGTCGAAAAAACGTGAGAAGAGGGAGAAGCGGAAGCCCCAGAATAGTAAAATAATCCCCCTGAATTTTATGAAAAAGCTGTGCACCGATACCTTCCAGTTGGTATGCCCCAACAGAAGAAAGGGCCTCATCTCCCAGTGCATTTAAATACGACATTATAAAATCATTATCTAAATCACGCATTGTCAGAGAAGCCGTTTCATTGTGGTGCCACAACCTCTCGCCATTTTTGACCACACAAACAGAACATTCCAACTGATGGGTTTTCCCGGATAAAGCCTTTAGATGTGCTACAGCATGATCCAGATCTGTCGGTTTATCAAACCAGACCCCGTTACAATTGAGCATCTGGTCTGCGCCAATGACAAAAGA
>NZ_CAKZMP010000079.1 GCF_937128705.1 uncultured Kiloniella sp.
TGGCGCACCCGACAGGATTCGAACCTGTGACCTTCGCCTTCGGAGGGCGACACTCTATCCAGCTGAGCTACGGGTGCTTAAGCATAGGGCCAATAGGGCGGACATTACTGCAAGCTATGGACGAGGTAAAGGGGCAAAATGGCTGTTACCTTTGTTGCGGGTGATAAATTTGATGGGCTTGTGAAATTATCTCTGGGTGCTTTGTTTCTGTTTGTCTTTCGCTTTTTAGTCCTAATCTATCTCAATACGTATAGGGGGCGCATAAAGTTAGAATGTTGTCCGTCTCTATTATAACCGCCTCTATAGAGGCCTTGGAATTTCCGATACCTTTCCTATATTGCTTTGATAATAAGCTGAACGCGATGCGTTAGCGCTTTTTTCTTGTGTTTGACCTGTCCTTTGTGGCTTGTTGGGCGACAGTTTTTTGAATGTGATAAAGTGGCTGCACCTGATAGGTGGTATTTTATCGCTGGTTTGATGTTCTGGTGTCGCTGGGATGGCGGTAAATTGGAACCAAAAGGGAGTTAGGAATGGCGCGTCAAAAACCAAGCTGGATGGGACCTGCAATTGAATATGGTCCAATTCTGATCTTTATGGGGATCTATTATGGTTTTGATCGTATTGTCGCTGCCTTCCCGCATGAGCTTCTCCAGAATACAACACAGTTGATTGCCGCGACTGTTGGCCTGATGATCACGACCGTGATCGGGATTGCCTTTTCGCTGTATTACGATGGCAAAATTCCAAAGGTTCCCCTGATTACCGCTGTGGTGGTGATGGTTTTTGGTGGGCTGACGGTGTACCTGAACGATGAAACCTTCATCAAGATGAAGCCAACCATTATTCAGACGGTCTTTGCCCTAATCCTTTTTGGTGGCCTTTTCATTTTCAAGCGTCCCTTGATCAAGCCTTTGATGCAAAAGGCATGGAACATGACTGATGAAGGCTGGCGTATTCTAACCATCCGTTTCGGTTTCTATTTTCTTGGTATGGCGGTGTTGAACGAGATTGTCTGGCGCACTCAATCCAATGATTTTTGGGTGAACTTCAAGGTTCTGGGATCAATGGGGTTGATGGTGCTCTTTATCTTTAGCCAGTATCCGGTCATCCGCAGATATCATTTGCCTGATGAAGACGAAGCGTAAACGTCTCGCTTTGTAGCTTAATTCGTCTTTGCTTCCTGTCTGAGGTCTTTCTGATCCAGTTTTTGTTGGGCGTTAAGGTCGGCGCCCGACGGCAAAGGCATTACCCGGTCTTTTACCCAGTTTGCAATATCGGCAAGAACAGTTTCAGCCTGTAAATCCCGCAATAACATGTGCCATCCTTCCAGGTAGAGGGCAGCCTTTTGAGGGCCAGCAATACCATTAGGTAATCGTTTCCAAACATCGCGCGTCGGGTGCCAGGGTACGACTTCATCCTTTTCGCCATAGAGCAAAAGCGCAGGAAGGGTCAGGCTGTCGGGCGAACCATAGGCGGCATCCATCAAATCGGTCAGGCCATAGACGCTATCAATCCTAGTGCTTTTGATCACAAGGGGATCTTTGCCAAGGTCGATCAGCATCGGAATGTTATCCGATGCCTGTATTTTCAATCCGCTGCCGGTAAAGCTTGCCCATGGTGTGGTATGGGCGACCAGCCATAAGGATGCGCGTTGATACCACGGCATAGTTTTTCTGGCCCATACAGCGGGTGCCGAGAGGATAACGCCGTCGATATCTAACTTGGTGAGGGTAACTGAATCGCTTTGTTCTGATGTGTTTTGTTCTTCCAAAGCAGCCATGGCGACTGCACCGCCCATGCTAATGCCGAGAACATAAAGAGGCGTATCGGGATGACGCTGACGCAAGAGCTTGGCGGCGGTACGCAAATCTGATGTCATGCGTTTATGCCCGCCCCACAAGCCGGGATGAGGGGCGGCACCAAAGCCACGTTGATCATAGGCATAGGTGGCGATACCGGCGTCTTTCCAAAAGGTGCCGGGGCCATCAAAGGCATTGGAATAGTCATTGAAGCCGTGCAGGCCGAGAATGATTGCAGAGGGCTTTTTCTCGGGCAGCCAGCTTCGCAAAGGAAGCTGTAGGCCGTCGTCGGTAATCAGATGATCGTTGGTCAGTTTTGCTGCCTGTGTAAGCTCACCAGCAGGACCGAGGCGCGGGGTGCAGGCGGCAAGTGAGGTTATAAGCAACAAACCCAAGAGTATCGGGTGCAAAAGCCTGTTATATGAAACTCTATCCTTACCGAACATTCTCAACTTTATAGCCACTAAACTTAGCTTCCCTCGTCGTTGTTTTTGCGTTCGTGTCGGTCAATCAGACATCTCATTTCACGCCTTGAGTAAAAGCTAACTTTAATGGTCATAAATTGCCAGTCTGATAAAGGGTAATATGCACGGACGTGGCGGTTTCTTCCTTAACGATAAAGGCGAGAAATCAGTTCTGATAATTGAGAAATCTAAGGGAAAAACAGATTTGGGGGGAAGAGAACCTTCCCCCTCTTAAACTTATGTTACTTGTGAAATTACATTAGGCAGTGGCGTTGTGTGCCCCACGTGTCAGTTGCAGGAAGATATCTTCTAGATCGCCCTGATCTGTTGTTAGATCCAGAATGGAAAGACCGGCGGTATTGGCGGCTTTGAGGATCTCTGCGAGTTGTCCGTCATCTGATTTGTAGGTAAAGGTGAGCTCGCGTGCAGATTTTTGCTCAACGTGGAAAGCGGTAAAGCTGCTAGGTAAGCTATCTAGATCTTCGCCGAGGGTAAGGGTTAGCGTTTTGCTTTCGATACGTGCAAGTAGGGCTTGGGTTGTATCACAGGCAATGACTTGTCCGTGGTTAATGATGGCGATTTCATCGCAAAGTTCTTCGGCTTCTTCCAAATAGTGGGTGGTTAGCAGAATGGTGGTGCCACGTTTATTGAGTTCGCGCACATAGGCCCAAAGCTGTTGGCGAAGTTCGATATCGACACCTGCTGTTGGCTCATCAAGAACCAGTACAGGTGGGCTGTGTACCATGGCTTTGCCAACCATCAAGCGGCGTTTCATCCCACCGGACAGGCTACGGGTATAGGTTTTTGCCTTGTCGCTCAGGCCCATCACTTCCAGTATTTCTTCACTGCGGCGCTCACTTTTGGGAACGCCATAAAGACCGGCCTGAAGCTCCAGCAGCTCCAAGGGCGTGAAGAAGGGGTCAAAGTTGAGTTCCTGTGGCACGACACCAATGGACATACGTGCAGGGCGCATTTCGTCCACAATATCATGGCCCCAGATTTTGGCAGAGCCACTGGTTTTATTGACGAGACCAGCGAGTATATTAATCAGGGTCGATTTTCCTGCGCCGTTTGGCCCTAAAAGGCCAAAGATACTGCCGCGTGGAATTTTGAGATCAACAGAACTCAGGGCGCGTTTTTCTGCGGCGTTTCCGGCGGCCTGATAGACCTTGGTTAGACCTTCTAGTTCAACGGCGTAAGTGGGCATGCCGGATGTGTCCTTATGTTCTGAGCCTGTATCTGCAGAGTCTGAAAATTCAGACTCTGCAGCGAAGTTTGTTGTCTGGGCGTAACTATGATCGTCAGGCATAATATGTACTATCTATCCGCCTTAAAAGGCTGTTTACCTTAAAAGGTTTAGAATGGTTTAAATTGTTGTCCGGTGGCGAAAAGGTAGCCGTTGGAAAAAGAGGCTGGAAACTTTCCTTTATGGACGGTAAAAGAATTTCAGCATCATTACATAGTGACTATTGTCTCAATAATAAAGTCCCCCATGGAAAAGTGGACTGAAGATCGCAAGGAAAATTTGCTATTCGGTTCGAAAAACAAGGGGTGAAGTCAGGAATAGAGTTATGGCCGTTACTGAAACGCAAGAGGTAGAAACCAACGTTGTTGCCTGTGATGGCGGCAGTGGTCCCGAGGGACATCCGCTCGTTTATCTTAACATGAACGGGAAAAATGAAATTACCTGCCCTTATTGCAGCAAGCGTTTTATCCTGAAAGAGGGTGCTGGCGGCGGAAGCGGTCACTAAAACTTGCTGGTTATGATATGTTTAAAAGCTCCATGCCTTGGGTGTGGAGCTTTTATTTTCTGCAAAGAATAAAGTGGGGGATAATGTTCCGTATAGCCATAATTATTGTCGGGATAGTTATTACTCTTTCCGGCTGTAATAAAAGACAGCTTAATTTGATGGGTTCTGGTCCAATAGAACTAAGTCCAGAAATTAAAGTTGCTTATCAAAAATATTTAGAAAACGAACCCGTGATTTTTTCTGTTTCCACGGATGGAACATCCAGTTGGTATGGTGTTAATTGTGATCATGGGGACTGTCGTCGCAAGGCTAATAAGCTAAAATATTATGCCAATGGGGCATGTGTAAACAAGGCGGGAGGTTTCTTGAATCCTGAAGGTATCGTTTGTAAAGTTTATGATATTGGGGGGAAGGTTGTATGGGATAGAAGTGGTCATCAAATAGACGATAAGGCCAAAGTTGAAGAACGGGTCGTAAATTTCAATGGAAAGCTAACGGAAGGTCAAAAAAAATCCTTTGATGTTTATCAAAGTAGAATCAGTATCAAAAACCCTGAACTGACATTTGTTTATGCGGTAAGCAATAATGGTGCAAATTCTTTTGCTTATTCTAAAGAGGCAGCACCGCACAAAGACTTAAAAGATAGAGTGATCCGCTATTGTGAAGTTAAATCTAATGGTCAGCCATGTTTTCTGTATGCAGTTAATGACAAAATCGTAGTTCATAAATAGAGCGGATTTTTTCGTTTTAGAAAGTTGGTTTATGCTTTTGGCACACAGGATTTTTGGTGAGATATCGAAAAAGATGAAGCTTATGTGGTGGTGTATAAAGGCTTTTATTGAGCAGGTTTGTAAAATCGTTCATAGCTCGGGAAATTTTATGTTTAGGCTTGGCGTTCTTTTTGCTGTGTCTCTTGGTTGTGTTCTTTTTCCACATGCTCAGATACAGGCGCAAGACGCCGACAAACTAACCGCACAGGAGTTTATTGCCGGAAATATTCTGCTGACCCTCTATCACGAGGCAGGGCACGCCTTTGTGTCTATGTACAATTTACGGTTAACTGAAAACGAAGAAGATGCGGTAGATCATTTTTCAATCATTGCTCTGACCGAAGAACTTAATCAAGGAAATTTGAGAGAAGAACGGGAAACTCAACTTGATAACTATCTTTTCTCTACAGCGCTTTATTGGTTGACCATGAGCGAAGATGAAAACTTTGGCAGCAGTGAGGGGCGAGAGCACTCTCTGGATTCAGAACGTTTTTTGCAACACCTGTGTATGGTTTATGGATCAGATCCGGCTGTCTATGTGGATTTACCTAAAGATTTTGACGTGTCCGATTTAGTTACGTCCGAATGTGTCGGTGAATACAAAGAGAAAACCGACGAGTGGAACAGTATGTTGTCATCTCACTGGCTGGGGGATCGCATTCGCACAGACAGGGTTGTGATTATAGAAGATAAGCCAGACCCGCGGTACAAAGGTTATCGCGAATGGCTACACGTACATGGTATTCTTGACGAATTTGAAAGCTTCGTTGAAGGAAATTTTTATCTGCCCCGTAAAATTACCTTACGTTTGATGTCTTGTGGTCAAGCTAATGCTTTTTGGGACCCGAATAATTTTGAAATTATTCTCTGTGATGAACAGATCGCACAATACAGCCATATCTATGATCGGCTTGCGGAAGAGAACGGATAAGAATTTGGACCTAGCCTGATTATTATTGTAGCTTCCTTTGTATATAAAACACATCAGAGAAGACATTTACGGTCTAAACTCAAGATGATTTTTGTCAGGAAAAACCTTGCTTCGCTCATTCTTCGGTAGTCGCAGACGTATAGAAAAGCTGATTCCGGATTTAAAGGCCTATGCCACCGCTCTATGTGGTGATCGGGATCAGGCCGATGATCTGGTACAAGAAGCGATTGCGCGTGCCTTACAATCGGGTCCCTGTTTGAAGTCGGCAGATGAGCTGCGGCCCTGGTTGTTTCGTGTACTTCGGAATTTTTTCTTTGATGAACAAAGAAAAAAGACGGTGCGTAGGGAATATTTCACGCAGGAAAAACGTTGGGTAAGTGAGGTCAATGATCAGGTACTTGACCCGGAAGATACTCTCGCTATCAGAAATGCTTACGAAGAACTCTCTGCGGATCATAGAGAAGTTTTGGCTTTGGTAGATATTTTGGGATTACGTTACAAGGAAGTGGCCGAGTTACTGAATATTTCGCAGGGCACGGTTATGAGTAGGATCAGTCGAGGAAGACAAGCGTTGTTGGCAAGACTGGAAGAAGAAGCGGAAGAAAAGATTGTTAAATTCCCACATAAATATCGTTAATCATGAGTACAGTTAGTTATGCCCAATAAGGATCATCCCATTGGGGAAAGCCCGGATTGGGAAACATTGAATGCTTTTATCGATGGTGAATTATCTCCGTCCCAAGAGGTGTGGGTAAAAACCTGTGCAGGAACCGATCCGAAAGTTGCCTCTGAAATTTCGCGGCTGAGAGTCTTAAAGAATGCTTTGGCTGGTAGTGTTCTGAAAGATCAAGATGAATCACGGTCCGGCGAAAAGAAAGTAATTGGGTATAGGAAAATAGCAGGAGGATTCTCGGTCCTTGCTGCTGTGATTGCATTATTTATGATAGTATCTCCTGTGGGATATTTTTCGTCTCCCGATTTTGATCGGTGGGCGCTGGATTTGCACACAGAACTTTCCGATCAAAGTTTTGTTGTCTCAGAGCTTGAATATAAACCGTTGATCGCAGCTGCGGTCTCTGGCTCGTTACAAGCACCGAACCTTACCGGCAGCAAGCTTTACCTGGTGGACTTATCTATTGATACCTTTGGTCGTGATGATGCAATCGTTATGCACTATCGCGGGCTACGAGGATGCCGGGTTTCTCTGTTGGTAACGCCAGTTCAAAATGACCCAAAGAAGGATAGTGGCGAGAATCACGTCCCGTTTTCAGACCTTTCTCAGGCGAAGAACCTAATTTCTGATTTCTGGACAGGAGAACGTTTTCGTTTTGCTCTCTTGGCAACAGGCATGGAGCAGAAGCGGTTTGACTCTATTGCAACTTATCTGAAACTTCAGGGTGAGAGAAACTTACCTTCTTCTGACGAAGCGCAATACGCTATGGTACAGGCCTATGCGCAGTCTAATCCCTGTGTGTAAGTTATTTCTCGGTTAAAAGAAAACGTACAAATCAGAAGGGCGAGTAGTCGAAAAGAAGCCGGGCAAAAATCTGCCCGGCTTCTTTTTTAGCTTTTTCCTCTATTTGAAGTGCGGCTCTACACTTTAGTTTGTCGGGAAGTTAGGACGATCAACGTTGTAGTTCTTGGCCAGATAATCGAGAATTAGCGTAAGATCTGGTTCGTCGATTTCACTCATGCCTTGATCTTCCACCATCCATTCCAGTGTTTCGATCCACTGATCCCGAGACAGACCTTGTTGTTGGACAATTCTGGTTGAGTGACAGGCAGAACAGTAAATCAACACTTCTTCTTGTCCGGGGCCAGCCACAAGTCCTTCAAACTCGTCTTCGTCGGAGTCTTGTCCAAGGCTCGGCGCGCTAAAGGCAAAGAGCGCTGATACCAATAGGGAAGCTATTACAGCACCACGACGCAGTGATGTTTTTGTCATCTTATAGTTATCCATAGGGTAAAAATATCCACAGATTGAATGTTCATGACGATAGCACGAACCACCTTGGCGGTGAAAAATTGACCGCCAAGGTGCAAAGGAAAAGAAAGCGGAAGGATTAGGAAACCCTGATTGCGATACGATGCATTGTGTTGTTCAGATACCCTTTGGGGTTCCAGTCAATCGCATGTGGTTGGCTTTCTCCTTCAGAATCTGTGGCTTTAGCCCAGATTTCGTAATAGCCCTTTTCCGGCAAAGTGACAGCTGCAGACCAACTTTGCCAAGCACCTGTGTTTACTGCTTTATCCAGTTTTGCGTCCAGCCAAGTTGCTCCAAAATCAACCGAGATTTTTAGGGAGCTGATATCCCTATCACCGGACCATGCGTGACCGCGAACTGTAATGTTTTTGTCCGTGGTCTCTAAACCTGACTGTGGGAAGGTAATCAGGGATTTAACCGGCATACGCTCGATAATCCCAAAGTCTTTTTTATCCACTTTTTCGCCAGGAGAAACCGGGTGATTAGGAACACGATAGGCCGTGCCAGTCATTTTGGGGCCATCGTGAACCTGATCGCGTAGCCAAATACGTGTTAGCCATTTCTGCGAACAAGATCCCGGCCAGCCCGGCACAACAAGACGTAAAGGCGCCCCGTTCATGGGATGAATTGGTTCACCGTTTTGTTCGAAAGCAATAAGAATATTGGGGTCCATTGCTTTGGCGATGGGCACACCGCGAGAAATAGGCAGCTTTTCAGGATCACCGGAAAGGTGGCCATCGGCGCCTTCATGGGCTGTATAGACCACACTGCTTTGAACGCCAGCAGCTTCCAGAACATCTTTCAAGCGCACACCTGTCCATTGAGAACAAGCGACGGCCCCGAGAGTCCATTGGTTGCCTTTTGCCGGGGGATTAAAATAAGCACGGCCATTTCCGCCGCACTCGATGACGAGTGCTTTGGTGACAACTTCGAATTTGCTTTTCAGATCAGCGATCGTGAGTTTCATGGGTTTGTCGACGAGACCATCAATGGTCAAGGTCCATGTCTCGGGATCAACTTCTTCGGGTGGTATGCCATTGTTGCGAATAAAGTGACGGTTTACTGGGGTAATTGGATCATCCAGAAGGTGTGGTGGTGTTTCCGCATTAAGGGGGCGATCATTGAGAAGTGTTAGCCCGTCTTTTCCTTCGATAACGCCGCCCGTCTCAGCAAGAGCAACCGGGATCAACCCGGATGGCATGTTTTTGCTGAAAGGAATAGATGCCCCAAGCATGGCTCCCATGGTGGCGAGACCTGCGCCTTTCAGAAAACCGCGACGGTTTTGATCGGGAACGCGCCCGAAAATTTTATAATCAGCCGCAGTTGGGTCAGATGAATAGAGGTCAAAAAGCTTTGGAATTCCAGAGCTTTTAGTAGATTTTTTTAATAATTTTTCAGTCATATATTCCCCGTGTACGTAGTGAGTTGTTTGTTTTTATTCTCTTTGCAACTATGGAGGTAACGTCTCGGGTTTTGGTTTTATTCCATATGGGATGAAAAAAATTGACTAATTTAATCGGGTAAAATTTTCAAGCATCTTGCTCCGACATTTCATCAGGGCATATTTTTATGATTTCAAGGTATATTTCTGTCATTCCTGCTCGACTTAACCGAGCCGCTTGGGCATTCTGTGCAGCATGACTGATAACGTACCTTTCAAGCACCTCTACCTCGTCGATGGTTCCGGATATATTTTCCGAGCTTTCTTTGGCATTCCACCGATGACACGCCCTGACGGAACACCCGTTAATGCTGTTTTCGGATTTACCAATATGTTGCTCAAACTGCGCGACGATATGGAGGCTGACGGTATTGCTGTCATCTTTGATGCGGGACGGTCGAGTTTCCGGATGGATATCTATGAAGAGTATAAATCTCATAGGCCAGAAGCTCCTGAAGATCTAATTCCTCAATTCGCGCTTATCAGAGAAGCAACGGACGCGTTGAACTTGCCACAGGTGGAAATGCCAGGCTTTGAAGCGGATGATTTGATCGCAACCTATGCACGTCAAGCCAAGGAAAAAGGCATTGATGTAACCATCGTGTCATCAGATAAAGATTTGATGCAGTTGGTTGAACCCGGTATCTCGATGATGGATCCGATGAAGAATAAAATCATTGGGCCGGATGAAGTTTTTGAAAAGTTTGGTGTTCAACCGGACAAGGTTGTCGATGTACAGGCTTTAGCGGGCGATTCCGTTGATAATGTCCCCGGGGTGCCAGGCATTGGTATCAAAACTGCTGCGCAGTTGATCACAGAGTACGGAGATCTGGAAAGTTTGCTAGCGCGTGCGGGTGAGATTAAACAGCCAAAACGCCGGGAAAAGCTGCAAGATAATGCAGAGATGGCGCGTATCAGCAAACAGCTGGTGACCCTCAAACAGGATGTGCCTGTCGAAATCCCATTGGAAGGATTTGCGACACGGGAACCAGTGGCAGAAGTGCTTCGGCCCTTCTTAGAGGTGAATGCTTTCAGGTCTCTTCTGGCGAGAATGTCAAAACGACTGGGGGATGCCCCGATGGAGGTGACGAATGAAGCTGCATCTGAAGGTGGTGATCCCGAATATGAATTGGTGCAAGATGAAGCCGCACTTATACGTTGGATTGCTGATGCCAAGCTAAAGGGAGCCGTTGCGGTTGATACGGAAACGACGTCACTGAATGCGATGAGCGCCAACCTTGTTGGTGTAAGTTTGTCTACGGGCGGAAACAAAGCCTGTTATATTCCTTTGGATCATATTGCGGTTTCCGAGAGTGGGGATGGTGGACTTGATTTGTTGGGTGGATCCGCAGATCGTCCAAAACAAATTCCGAAAGAGCGCGCCATTGAGCTTTTGAAGCCGTTATTGGAAGATCCATCAGTTCTCAAAATTGGGCAGAATATCAAATATGACATGGTAATCCTTGCCCAAAACGGGATCTCTGTCTCACCCGTAGATGATACGATGCTGCTATCTTATGTGCTTGAGGGCGGAATGCACGGGCACGGCATGGACGAGCTTGCTGAGTTACATCTGGATCACACGACAATTAAGTTTAAAGAAGTTGCCGGAACTGGAAAGTCTCAGGTTACTTTCGATAAGGTGCCGTTGGATAAAGCGTTGGATTATGCTGCGGAAGATGCCTTAATTACTTACCGTCTTCATGCCGCTTTGAAGCCGCGTCTTGTCCCTGAAAAAATGACAACTGTCTATGAGACGATTGAGCGACCGCTGGTAAAGGTGCTGTCGGACATGGAGCAACGCGGAATTAAGGCGGATCGCCCTTTCCTACATCGTCTTTCCAATAATTTTGCCCAACGTCTTGTCGACTTGCAGTCCGAGATCCATGAAGTGGCGGGTGAGCCTTTCACCATTGGGTCACCCAAACAACTGGGGGAAATTCTGTTCGATAAGCTTGGATTACCGGGTGGTAAAAAAGGCAAGAGCGGGTCCTATAGTACCGGTGCTGATATTCTAGAGGGTCTTGCTGCCGAAGGTCACACTTTGCCCACTAAGGTTCTGGAGTGGCGTCAGCTTTCCAAGCTGAAAAGCACCTATACAGACGCTTTGCAGGACCAAATCAACAGCAAGACAGGGCGTGTCCACACATCCTATGCGCAGGCTGTAGCATCAACCGGGCGGTTGTCCTCATCTGATCCAAACCTGCAAAACATCCCTGTTCGTACAGAAGAAGGTCGAAAGATCAGAGATGCCTTTATCGCTGAAGATGGCTATAAACTTCTCTCTGTGGACTATTCGCAGGTCGAACTGCGTCTGGTCGCTGAAATTGCGGAAGAAGATGCTTTGCGTCAGGCCTTTATTGAGGGCCAGGATATTCACGCCATTACAGCACATCAGGTTTTTGATACGCCGATTGAAGGTATGGACCCGATGATCCGTCGACAGGCAAAGGCGATTAACTTTGGCATTATTTATGGACAGTCCGCTTTTGGCCTGGCCGCGAGTTTAGGAATTTCTCGAAAAGATGCCAAAGATTATATTGATGCTTATTTCGGGCGGTTCCCGGGAATCAAACGTTATATGGAAGAAACCAAAGAATTTGCGCACAAACATGGTTTTGTGAAAACGCTTTTTGGTCGTCACATTCATTTGCCGTCGATCAATGAGAAAAATCCGATGCGAAAGAACTTTGGCGAGCGGGCTGCGATTAACGCACCAATTCAGGGGACGGCAGCTGATATCATCAAGCGGGCAATGATCAGGATGCCAGCTGCGCTGAATCATGCCGATCTAAGTGCTAAAATGCTGCTTCAGGTGCACGATGAATTGATCTTTGAGGTTCCCGAAGCAGAAGTTGAGGCAACATCAGAAGTCGTTCGTTCTGTTATGGAAAATGCTTGTGATCCCGTGCTGAAGCTCTCAATTCCGCTTACTGCGGATGCGGGTGTCGGACGCAGTTGGGGCGAAGCTCACTAGAAGCCACATGTTGAGCGAGAAATAAGAGAGCCGGGTTTTTGCCCGGCTTTTTTTATCTTCAACTTGATTGTTCAAACAGGATGTCGGCGAGGTCTTTATAGTCTTCAGCAATCCATGTTGGTTTGTATTCTGCATGTTCACCATCTTTGCGATTGGCTACACCTGTCAATATCAGGATTGATTTCATACCTGCCTTGTGCCCGGCAAGAATATCTGTGAATAAGTTATCTCCGATAATGGCACATTGATCAGCGGGTTTTCCGATGCGTTTCAAGGCCGCATCCATGATTGGCTTTTCAGGCTTCCCAAAGATTTCAGGCTCTTTGTTTGTGGCGGCTTGAACTGCGGCAACCAATGGTCCTGCTTCGGGCAATATGCCGTCTTCGACTGTGATCAAACGATCTGTATTTGTTGCGATGAAGCGGGCACCCTTATCAATAAAGCGTAAGGCGTTGCTTAATTTTTCATAGTTGACGCCGCGGTCATAACTAACAACAACGGCATCGGCTTCATGATCTGCCGTATTCTCTACGATGACCATGCCGGCTTCTGTTAGGGTTGATTTCAGTGGTTCTTCCCCGACGCAATAGACTTTTGTTCCAGGTGCCAGTCCCATGGCAACGGCTTGCGCTGAGGTCAGGACATCATCTTCTGTGCAGGGAATTCCCATAGATACAAGTTGATCTGCAACCGCAGAGGGGTGGCGATTTCCGCGATTGGTCACAAACAGAAATGGAATATTGCGTTCTTTTAACGTGGCAATGAAATCACTTGCGCCTGGAATGGCATTTGTTCCCCGATAAACAGTGCCATCAAGATCAAATAAAAGGGCCGAGATATTATGCATTAACAAAGTCCTGTTGAAATAAGTTGTGCTTAGTAACAGATTTTATGGCCAATAAAAAAGCCCAACCTGTCGGTTGGGCTTTGGTATGGTTATGTGGTCAATTTTGGAGATCGAATCACATATCTGCTTTAGTAAACTTGGGATCGGTTCCCAGATGTTTCAAGAGGGGTACAAATTCATCCCGACGCAAATAAATGATGATGAGGCCGGAGAACCAGACGCCGACTGCTTGTGTGAAAAGCTTTCCGCCATCGTTATAAGGGTCAATACCCAATGGAGTGAAAACGTGGAAGAAAATGGCACCACTCATCAGAGCCAGCGAAAGCAAGCCGCCAAGTGATTGTAACCGTGGGATGAAAAGCAGAATACAGGCAAGCAATTCTGCACCGCCTGTTAAATAGCGGCCATGGGGCTCAAACCACGCAAGCCCGCTCCAATCTTCGAGAACCTGAAAGAGATGACTACCCTTGGCAAATTTAAAGGGTAGATACCTTAAAAATACATAAGCGATAAAAATCGCAAGCAAATAAGGTAGTATTTTTTTGATCATGGTCATTTATTCTGTTCCCCTAGTCTGTCTGGACAATAGATCTTTGTTCCGTGAAGAGCATATGACTTTTCTTTTGATCAAGTACTAGTAACATTTCTGGCAACGAGGCGTTATTAGGATGCCCTTGCCTGTTTGGTTTGGCTAACAAGTGCATTTCTGGCTTCCGATGCATTCGTAACGAGTTGGTCAAATGAACACCTTGCATGGATGTGCCCGTTGTGTAGGTCCCATCCTTCAGGATCTATACCACACATTCGCCACTTGCTTGGTTCTAGCTGCAAAGTTTTCTCTGCGATCACACTAATTGCGTCTGAATGATCACTGTTCATATGATCTATAATTGAAGTTTCTGCCTCAATAAGTTCCTGAGATTTCGTGCAATCCAACCTAAAGTCTTTTGCAGATACCCAGATTGCTTTTGCAAACCCGCCAATGAGGTGGGCTTCCTGAATATCGTACCGATAGAGGCTGAAGTCCTTAAAGCCTGCATAGAGTTTTGAGGCCGGATGACGGGTTAAAAATCGTTGCAACATGCGGTCATCGTCAACTTTTTGCATTGTTCCGATCAGGGTAACGCGCCCACCGGCCAGAGGGTCTCTGTATCCTGCTGTGCCATCAAATAACATGCCGGTCTTTGGATTCTGTGCCATGTTTTGGCTGTGGTCCGCCAGATCGGACAGCATCATGTAAGGTGTCGCATTGTGATCTAGCGCAACAAGGGAGAGCGAGGCATAGGGATGTGAATCTTTGACTGTTGTCGCTTTACCACCGGGGGCATCTGTTGGCTTTGTGTTCGAGCAAAGCTCAGTTGCGATATAGGCTTTGCTTGCCCAACGCATAAGGTTTCGTGCTTTTTCTATTTCGCTTGAATTAGGATTGGGTTTTATTTTTTTCATTTATGAGGTGCCTGAACTAAATTTTGTGTAGCTGATATGATCACAGCATTGAATTTAAATACAAAAAAGTAAATTGCGCAGATTGTCTTTGTTCAAGTGGCAATTCTGAGAACAAGAAAATATTTGCTAAAACATAATGTAATGTTTTGGAATATTAATGAAAAACAAAAATTGTGGTATTAAATGACAACCTATTATTGATATTAACCATAATTGAAACTATCATTCGAGGAAATGCGGGTATTAATTTTTTAGCGGTTTGATTTTTATAAAATTGATTGCTTGTTAAAGAAGTCCCGGCATATTTGTTAACGATTGCCAGTATTAAGGGATACTGGTTTGGAAAAGCTACAATAAGCGGTGCACCTCTGGGGTGTACCGCTTATTTTTTAAGGAGTTAATCTTGATACAACAAGGGATTGTCCGTTGGTTTAATAGCCAAAAAGGATATGGTTTCATCACACCGCAATTGGGGGGAGAAGATGTATTTGTACATTTTGCCGCGGTGCAGAAATCTGGATTGGCAGGCCTGGTTGAGGGGCAGCAGGTAGAATATGAGTTGGTTGAAAGCAGAAAAGGGCGTCTGGCTGCTGACAATATCAGGCTGTTACAGCCTGTGGGCTAGCGCCTGAATAGGACTGGTCGGGTAATATCGAAAAGCAGGGCATGGCTCAGTGCCTTGCTTTCAAGTGTTAAGCGCTGAAATAACTGAACGAATTTTTATTCTCCGGGAACGCCTTGTGACGTTGAATATTGGAAATGTAGTTCTTGATCAGGAAATACTCTTGGGTGAATGGCATGTGCCGCCATGGCTGCTTCGGAGAAACCACAAAGGATTAGCTTTAGTTTGTTCTCGTAAGTTGCGATATCGCCGATAGCGTAGATACCTGATTGTTTGGTTTCACAAGTCGCTGGATTGACAAGAATATGGCTGCGTTCCAATTCGAACCCCCAGTCTGCAATGGGGCCAAGGTTTGTGGCCAACCCGTAAAATGGTAACAGGATATCGGCTTCCAAAGCGCGTTCATTACCCTGTAGATCCTTGACGATGACGGATGAGAGTTTGCCGTCTGTTCCTTCCAACCCGTGAAGCTGGTAGGGAACAATCATTTCTACCTTATCGGTTTCTGCCAGCGCACGCATTCTGGCAACAGACTCTGGGGCTGCTCTGAATTTGTCACGTCTGTGGACGACATAAACTTTTTTGGCCACCTGTGGTAGGGACATGGCCCAATCCACAGCACTATCGCCCCCGCCTGCAATAACGACTGTTTTGTCTCTGAAATCCTCGCGGCGTTTTACCAGATAAAACACAGACTTGCCTTCAAAGTCTTCAAGGCCATCAAGAGGAGGACGGTTGGGGCCAAAAGCACCTGCACCAGCTGCGATAATCACAGCCTTACAGTCAATAACTGTGTCTTTGGAGGTTGTAACACGCCATGTTTCATCGTCCTGTCGTGCCAAGCCACAAACCTGCTGATCTAAATGATACACTGGATCAAATGGTGCGGCCTGTTGTTCTAGGTGCTCGATAAGTTCCGCTGCTGCGACGGTCGGAAAACCGGGAATGTCATAGATTGGTTTCTCAGGGTAGAGAGCTGTGCATTGTCCGCCTGTTGCTTCCAAAGCGTCTATCACGTGAGCCTTCATACCAAGCATACCGCATTGGAACACAGAAAAAAGACCGGTTGGTCCTGCACCGATAATAACAACGTCAGTTTTCTGGATGTTTTGACTCACACAGATAATCCTCATGATCGCCATAAGAGGCATTTAGAATAACTCTATAAAGGGCGTATTGTATTTAAGCTTTAGGGTGATTCAATAGTAGAAAAACGGCAAAGCAATGTTTTTTCTTTCAAAAGAAGACTCAAAGCGATCACTGTTTTTTACAGGGATCGTGATTATTTTGCCCAAAATTTAAAAATTATCTTCCCATAAGTGCCCATTCAGGAACAAAATGCTGCCATAGTCACGCGCCACATTGCTTAATGTGACAGGATACTTACTATTTGATTCGCTTAAGCGAAATAAGGGTGCTGCCCCGGATAAAGGCCCGGCCCCTGAACTTGAAATGAGGAATGGCATGGAAGGCAACATTGTACTGGTAGATGACGACAGAAATATTTTAACGTCGGTATCTAT
>NZ_CAKZMP010000080.1 GCF_937128705.1 uncultured Kiloniella sp.
GGTGACTGTTATTTCACACTCAAGGATGCCGGTGCCGAAGAGTGTAGATCTCGGTGGTCGCCGTATCATTAAAATACATGCTATTGGGGCATATCGCGCCGTGGTTTCTGGACACTGAGATTTACCAGTCGCCGGGATCGTTTCGCGTCAAAACTCAAAGGCATGAAAGATTTTCTCAGGAAGAATCTCACCACTAGCGATACACCGACTGTGATAAAGACGGTTATCCGTGTCGTCAGGGGGTGGGTGAATTATCACTACATATCCTATAATAGGCGCAAAGTGATTAGTTTCATCGAAAGTTGTAAGCGTCTACTTCTGCGATGGTTTAATCGTCGAGGTGGAAGAAAGCGAATGACATGGCAAAAGTTTAAGAAAATGCTCGATATCAATCGCTTTCCGCGAAAGGAGGATTTCAAAACTGCTTCGGTACTCTAATGTTCACTGAACTGACGTGGGGCGTCTGTTTACTTGGGAGCCGGATGCGGTAGTTCCGCACGTCCCGTTCTGAGAGGGTTCGGCCAGAGTAATCTGGCCGTTCTACTCGACAAAATTCAAGCTAAAAAGTGTAAAATCATATCGATACTCCCAGTCAAATAAACATAACATGTTGTTATTAATTTACAATACTTAAATTATATACTTTGACACGGGATTCAATCATGCAGTCAGGTTTTTTTGATCTTGATAATCGATATGATCAGCTAAGCAAGCTGAAAGATCCGCTTGTAGAACTAAATCAGATTATTGACTGGCGCCTATTTGCAGACCTTCTCGCAGAAACCACCACAAAGCCCAGGAAAAATGCAGCGGGGCGCAAGCCTTTTGATCGGGTAATGCTTTTCAAGATGCTGATATTGCAAAGAATGAATAATCTGTCAGATGATCGGTTGGAGTACCAGGTTAGAGACCGATTGAGTTTTATGAGGTTCTTGGGGCTTGGCTTATCTGGAACAGTACCTGATGCAAAAACTATGTGGGTATTTCGGGAAGAGATAAAGGAAAAAGACCTGACTGAACGTCTGTTTGCAAGATTTGACGAATGCTTGCGAGCGCTGGATGTAGAGCTGAAGTCAGGCCAGATGATTGATGCAACCTTTGTCACGGCACCCAAGCAACGTAATACGCGCGAAGAAAACAAGCTTATCAAAGAAGGCGCTGTTCCAATTGAGTGGGGACAGAATCCACACAAGTTGGCACAAAAAGATACCGAAGCACGTTGGACAAAGAAGAACAATGAATCGTTTTATGGTTACAAAGACCACGCCAATGTGGACAAGGCCACCAAACTGGTAACCGCATGGGAAATGGCTACAGCACAAGTTCATGACAGTCAGGTTTTGGAAGAAGTGCTTCAATCTCCTGAGATTGGCGGAGCAGAAGTTTATGCGGATTCAGCTTATCGAAGCAAAGCACAAGAAGAAAGTTTAGTTGCCTCAAATGTAAAACCATTTTCTGAGTTGGATTAAGTTGTCTCTTTTAGGTATTTTTAGAGGTGCCCTTGATCCATCCATCGCGTAACGCATAAAGCCCCTG
>NZ_CAKZMP010000081.1 GCF_937128705.1 uncultured Kiloniella sp.
GACGCAAAAAAGGCTGTCACAGGTGTTGGTGCACCTTCGTACACATCCGGTGTCCACATATGGAATGGTACTGCAGAAATTTTGAACGCGATAGCAGCACAAACAAAAACCAGCCCGACAACAAGACCAACTTGTGGAGACTGATCACCAGCAGCAAGGCCAGAAATAACAGTTCCCAGCGTGTCAAAGTCTGTGGTTCCAGTAAATCCATAGATCATGGAACAACCGTATAACAACATCCCCGAAGACAAGGCACCGAGCACAAAGTACTTCAAGCCAGCTTCTGAAGAACGCAGGTTCTCACGGCGAATGGCTGCAATGACATAAAGTGCCAAGCTTTGAAGTTCCAGACCGACATATAGTGACATCAAGTCATTTGACGAGATCATCATCATCATGCCGAGCGTCGCCAAGACCATCAGCACAGGAATTTCAAACCTTGCCATGCCTTCACGTTCAACGAAGCGCTGGGTCATCAAAATACCAAAGCCAGATGCCGTCAAAGCAACAAGCTTCATATAGTTCGCATAGGCATCAACAACAAAGAGGCCACCGAATGCTAAACCTTGTTTTTGACCGCCAAAGAAGATCAGGCCGAAAGCGACAGCAATGACAGCAACCGACAAAGCCGAAACAAAACCAGCTGTTTTATTGCCCGCATAAGCTCCGTAAAGCAGCAGCACCGTTGCAGAACATGCCAGGAAAATCTCGGGCAATGCCATTGATAGATCTGTTGTGATCATCTTGATAGCCCCTCTATTGACCAAAGACCTGCGCAAACATCGGCGCGGCGTTCGAGGCTGCGATTGCAGTCTCATAGTTAGTGACAAGATTACTTACGGATGCAGACATGATATCCAGGAAGCTCGGTGGATAAATCCCCATCCACAGTGTAAGAATGATCAAAGGTGCAAAGACAGCTTTTTCTCTCCAGTTGAGATCCAGAAGTGCCTTCACATCATCTTTTTCCAGTTTCCCGAAGATTACCTTGCGATAAAGGTAAAGCATGTAGGCTGCGCCCAAGACCATACCTGTTGCAGCAAGTGCAGCAACCCATGTGTTTGCTTTAAACGCCCCGACCAAAACAAGGAATTCGCCAACAAAACCACCTGTTCCTGGCAAGCCGACTGACGCAAGCATAAAGACCATGAACATCAGGGCATAGACAGGCATCCTGTCCACAACGCCACCATACGCCGCAATCATACGTGTATGCATACGGTCATAAATAACGCCAACACAAAGGAAGAGTGCCGCAGAAACAACACCATGTGACAGCATCTGATAAATTGCGCCTTCGATACCTTGTTGGTTCGCGGCAAAGATACCGATTGTCACATAGCCCATATGTGCAACAGAAGAATAAGCAATCAGCTTTTTCATATCTTCCTGCGCCAAAGCAACAAGTGATGTATAGATCACCGCGACAATAGAAAGCGTATAAACCAAAGGTGTGAAGTATACAGAGGCTTCAGGCATCATTGGTAGCGAGAAACGCAGGAAGCCATAAGCCCCCATTTTCAACAGAACCCCGGCAAGAATAACAGATCCAGCTGTTGGGGCTTCCACGTGTGCGTCTGGCAACCACGTATGAACGGGCCACATCGGCACTTTAACCGCAAAGGAAGCAAAGAAGGCTATCCAAAGCCACTTCTGCATTTCCGACGGGAAAGTGGTTGTCATCAACGTCGTGATATCCGTTGTTCCTGCGAATGAATACATTGCCAAAATGGCAACCAGCATCAATACAGATCCTGCAAGTGTATAAAGGAACAGTTTGAAAGCCGCATAAACACGACGCGCACCGCCCCAAACACCGATGATCAGGAACATCGGGATCAACACACCTTCGAAGAAGATATAGAAGACAACAATATCAAGCGCACAGAACATGCCGACCATCATGGTTTCAAGAATAAGGAAAGAAACCATGTATTCCTTCACACGCTTGTTCACAGCACCCCATGAAGAGATAATGCAAATTGGCGTCAGAAGTGTTGAAAGCAGAACAAAGAGAACAGAGATACCATCGACGCCCATACGATAAGACAGGCCAAGCGAAGGCATCCATTCAACTTCTTCCACAAACTGGAACTCGGCAGTTCCGCGTTCAAACCCAGTCCAGAGAAGAAGAGAAACCGCAAACGTCACCCCGGATACCCAAAGGGCAACCCAGCGTGAGTTTTTAGCAACGGCCTCTTCATTATCCCCCCGGATAAGAAGAATGATAAGCGCACCCAACAAAGGGGCAAAGGTCACAATTGAGAGAATATGATCTTGCATAGCCCTTAACCTGCGTTGGAAACGATATACCAAGTAATCAGGGCAACGACCCCGATTAACATGGCAAATGCGTAATGATAGACATATCCGCTTTGCAGACGGCTCGCTTTACCCGCAAGAATGCGTGTAAGAGAACTCACCCCATCTGGTCCGTAAGCATCAATTACAGCACCATCCCCGGATTTCCAGAGGAAGCGGCCAATCTTGACGGCAGGACGTACAAAGAGAAAGTCATAGAGTTCATCAAACATCCATTTTCTGTAAACAAAAGTATGGACTGGTTTGATGATTGACACGAAAGTCGCCGGAAGGCTTGGCACGAACATATAGAAGACATATGCCAGAACAATCCCGCTGATCGCTGCAATTAATGGTACAAGCTTCACCCATGTCGGAACATGGTGTGCCGCTTCAACCGTGTCATTTGCAGCTAGAACCAGAAGTGAATCACCCCAAAATTCTGTTTTAAGATCACCAACGAAGTAGTTGTATCCCAACCACCCAGCAAAGAGAGCACCAACACCCAGAACAAGTAATGGGATCATCATCACCATTGGTGATTCGTGAACGCCCTTCATTGTGTGTTCATCCGCACGCGGATTACCATGGAAGGTCATGATCAGCAGACGCCAGGAATAAAATGCTGTCATAAAGGCAGCAGCTGTCCCCGCCCAGAAGGCAAACATACCCTGTGTGGAATGATCAGCATAAGCAGCTTCAAGGATAAGATCTTTCGAGAAATATCCAGAAAGCGGTGGAATACCAGCCAAGGCAATTGATCCGATCCACATAAGAAGATAAGTCGCTGGAATCATTTTCCAGATACCACCCATCTTACGCATATCCTGTTCGTGATGCATCGCATGGATCACAGAACCTGCACCTAAGAACAACAGCGCTTTAAAGAAAGCGTGTGTCATCAGGTGGAAAATAGCACCACCATAAGCAGATACACCGATAGCAAAGAACATATAGCCAAGCTGTGAACAGGTTGAATAGGCAATCACCCGCTTGATATCAAACTGAGTCAGACCAATTGTTGCCGCAAAGAAGGCCGTTGCGGCACCAACGTAAGTAACAACTTCCAACGCAGCAGGTGCATATTCAAACACAGGCGAGAAACGACAAAGCATGAAGATACCCGCGGTCACCATTGTCGCCGCATGAATAAGTGCAGAAACAGGCGTCGGGCCTTCCATCGCATCTGGCAGCCATGTGTGCAGACCAAGTTGAGCTGATTTGCCCATTGCACCAACAAAGAGCAGCAGACAAATAATTGTCAGGGCATGCCCTTCATAACCAAGGAATGTGAACTGAGCTGTCGATAGCCCCTCTGCCTGAGGGAAGATTTCAGCAAAGTTGACCGAACCAAAGAGAACAAAGACACCCATGATTCCAAGGGCGAAGCCAATATCAGCAACGCGGTTGACCAGAAACGCTTTCATTGCTGCCGAACAAGCCGACGCCTTTTCATACCAAAAACCAATCAGCAGGTATGACGCCAGCCCAACACCTTCCCAACCAAAGAACATCTGAACAAGATTGTCAGAAGTAACCAGCATTAACATGAAGAAGGTGAAAAGTGACAGATACGAGAAGAAACGCGTAATTGACTTGTCTTCGGACATGTAACCGATTGAATAAAGATGCACCATTGAAGAGACAACAGTTACAACAATCAGCATTACGGCTGTCAGCGTATCAATTTTCAACGCCCAAGATAATTGAAAATCACCCGAATTAATCCAGGTAAACAAATGTGTTGTCCGCGCGTTTCCATCAATGGCGACATCAAAGAAAACAACGAATGATAAAACAGCTGATACAAGTAGTAACCCAGTGGTTAGTACTTGGGCTCCGCGATCGCCGATCCACTTGCCAAACAGGCCAGCAATAAATGAACCTAACAGAGGGAGAAAGACTATAAAGTTTTCCATCGTCGGATTAGCCTTTCATCATGTTGATATCTTCAACCGCGATTGACCCGCGATTACGGAAGTAGATAACCAGGATCGCCAGACCGATCGCCGCCTCAGCAGCAGCAACAGTTAAAATAAAGACGGCGAAGACCTGACCAACCAGATCACCCATATGGGTAGAGAAAGCCACAAAATTGATGTTCACGGCCAAGAGCATAAGCTCAATAGACATCATAATAACAATGACGTTCTTTCTATTAAGAAAGATACCAAAGATGCCTAGGGTAAACAGAACAGCCGCGACAACCAGGTAATGGGCTAGACCAATTTCTAACATGGTTAGATTCCACTCCCGCTGGATACTTTTTTGATTTCAACGGACTCTTCACGACTACGGTTGATTTGATCAGAAATAACCTGTTTACGAACACCGTCACGCTGACGGAGCGTCAGAACAATTGCTCCGACCATCGCAACCAATAAGATCAAACCACAAGCTTGGAAGAGGTATGCGTATTTAGTGTAAAGCACCTGCCCCAAAGCCCGCGTGTTATGAACAGTGTCCATATCGGGAATTGGCACAGCCGCCGTAGCCACAACATCAGGTGCTGTGAATGATGAAGACAAGATCACGACAAGTTCCAAAAAGAGAACCAGACCGATAGAACCGCCAATCAGCAAATATTGCTTAAAGCCCTGTCGTGCGCGCTCGATATTGATATCAAGCATCATAACAACAAAGAGGAAGAGAACTGCCACAGCCCCGACATAGACGACCACGAGGATCATCGCGAGGAATTCAGCCCCCATCAGCACAAAAAGACCAGCCGCATTAAAGAAGCAGAGGATAAGGAACAGAACCGAATGAACCGGGTTCTTGGAAGAAATCACCATAACTGCCGAAGCAATGGCAACTGCTGCAAATAGATAGAAGACGAGCGCCTGAACGATCATTTGGCTACCCTTTCTTTATAGGCCTGGTGTTGGCATATGATTTTTTTCATAAACACTTTTTTATCCCAAGCTTTTAGCGGTAAGGAGTATCCAACGCGATGTTCTGCGCAATTTCGGTTTCCCAACGGTCGCCATTCGCAAGCAGCTTGTCTTTATCATAGAAAAGCTCTTCACGTGTCTCAGTCGCAAACTCAAAATTTGGTCCCTCGACAATTGCGTCCACCGGGCAAGCCTCTTGGCAAAATCCGCAATAGATACACTTCGTCATATCAATGTCATAGCGTGTTGTACGGCGACTGCCGTCATCACGCGGCTCAGCTTCGATTGTAATCGCCTGTGCCGGGCAAATAGCTTCACACAGTTTACAGGCGATACAACGCTCTTCCCCATTCGGGTAGCGGCGCAAAGCATGCTCTCCACGAAAACGGGGGCTAATTGGCCCTTTTTCGTATGGGTAGTTAAGGGTGACCTTTGGCTTAAAGAAGTACTTAAGCGTCAAGGCCATTCCGGAAAGCAGTTCGGTCAAAAGAAGACTGCGGACTGGGTTTTTCATAAAAGCCATCGTCCTCTATCTCTCCATATTTCTTTTTATTATTTTCTTTTCCATCACCAGATCTCCTATTGAGCCACTGGTAACAGGTCAAAACCAACCAGTACCCCAGCCGTCAGGAATACCCATAACAGGGAAAACGGCAGGAAGACTTTCCATCCCAAACGCATCAGTTGGTCATAACGGAAGCGCGGGAATGTGGCACGAACCCATAGGAAACAGAAAAGAACCATTGCAATCTTCAATGAGAACCAAACAGGCCCAGGTATCCAGTTCAACGGCGCAATATCCAAAGGCGGCAACCAACCACCAAGGAAAAGAATTGTAGCCATTGCACTCATCAGGATCATGTTTGCGTATTCCCCAAGGAAGAATAACGCAAAGCTCATGGAAGAATACTCAACCATGAAACCAGCCACGATTTCTGATTCACCTTCGGGTAAATCGAATGGTGAGCGGTTTGTTTCAGCGAGAATGGAAATGAAGAAGATCACAAACATAGGCAGCAACGGGAACGCATACCAGTTCAAAAGGCCATAATTCCCTTTTTGCGCCATCACGATATCTGACAGGTTCAATGATCCTACGCACAAAAGAACCGTAACAATCACCAAGCCCATGGAAACTTCGTAGGACACCATCTGCGCCGCTGAACGAAGGGCACCAATGAAAGGATACTTCGAGTTAGAAGCCCATCCCGCCATGATCACGCCATAAACACCCAATGATGAGATCGCGAAAAGGTAGAGAATACCAACGTTAATATCACTAACAACCAGACCTTCGCCAAAAGGAATAACGGCCCAAGCAACAAGACTAAGAATAAAGGTTAGCATTGGTGCCATAATGAAGATGATCTTGTTCGATCCCGAAGGAAGAATGGTTTCCTTCATCATCAACTTGACCGCATCCGCAAAAGGCTGCAATGCACCAAAAGGCCCAACAACGTTTGGTCCTTTGCGAAGTTGCATCGCACCGATAACTTTACGTTCCGCCAGCGTAAGATAGGCCACCGCGATCAGCAAAGGACCGACAATTACCATAATTTGCGCAACGATCATGATCGTTGGCAGAGCGTATCCTTCCCAGAATTCAACCATTTGTTCCAGTAGCTCCCTGCTCTTTACCCAGTACAAATTGCTCTGTACAGGCAGACATCGTTTCAGATGAACGGCTGATCGGATCAGTCATATAGAAATTCTTGATGTTACTTGTGAAAGGATCAGAAGATAGCTTTTCCTTGCTCTTCGCAACATCGCCCAAGCCAGTTGTTGAGACCTGATCAATTGCAGCAAAGACAGGATTAACATCGATCATTCTTTGACGCAGTTGCCCAAGGTTATCATAAGGCAGTGCCTCACCAACCTGTTCTGACAATGCGCGAAGAATAGTCCAATCTTCTCTGGCTTCACCCGGAGGGAACGTCGCAAGACGTCCCAATTGAACGCGGCCTTCTGTATTTACATAGGTGCCGTTTTTCTCGGTATAGGCCGCACCCGGTAAAATCACATCCGCAGCCGAAGCGCCTGCATCCCCATGGTGCCCTTGATAGATCACAAAAGCATTCTTCAGCTTGGAAGTATCAATCTCGTCTGCACCTAACAGATAAACAGCTTTGATCGATCCCTTTTCAGCACCGTCAAGAATACCAGCAACATCGACACCATTTTTGCCCGGAACCAAGCCTAGATCCAGGCCAGCAACACGAGAAGCTGCCGTATGAAGAACATTGAAACCGTTCCAGTCATCCTGAACAAGACCGTATTTATCGGCAATCGCTTTTGCTTCAGCAAGAACTGCAGCACCATCATCCCGGGTCAACGCGCCCATACCAACAATAATCATTGGCTTCTTGGCGTCCTTCAGCACATCAGCAAAAGAGCTTTTACCAGATGTAACTTCTTTCAAAGTGTCCGGGCCTGCACCTAAGTACTCATATTCATAAGTCAGATCAGCGGCTTCACCGATCATACCTACTTTAAAGCCACCTTCCAGGAAGCGTTTGCGCAACCTTGCGTTAATAAGTGCGGCTTCCCAACGTGGATTTGTTCCGACAAGAAGAACAGCGTCGGCTTCTTCAATACCAGCGATAGAGCTGTTAAAGAGATAGGTTGAACGATCATCAACGCTCAACTTGGCACCGTCCTGACGACAGTCGATATTTTCAGATCCCAGATTAGCCATGAAGTCTTTCAGAGCCACCATGGATTCTGCGTCGTTCAGATCGCCAGAAATCGCCGCAATTTCATTCCCTTTAAGAGGAGATAGTTTCCCTTTGATTGCGGCAAAAGCTTCATCCCAAGATGCCGCTTTCAACTTGCCATCAACACGGACATAGGGGCGATCAATACGCTGACGGCTCAAACCATCTGTAATGTAACGGGTTTTATCAGTGATCCACTCTTCGTTCACATCTTCATGGATACGCGGAAGAACACGAAGAACTTCACGGCCGCGAACATCAATACGAATGTTAGACCCGACAGCGTCCATCACATCAATGGAGTTTACCTTTTTCAATTCCCAAGGACGGGCATTGAATGCATAAGGTTTGGACGTCAGCGCGCCGACAGGGCAAACATCAACCAAATTACCGGACAGTTCAGTATTAACAGCCTTTTCCAAAGTCGTGATCTCAACATGACCACCACGATTTAAAAGGCCAACTTCTTCAATACCAGCAACCTCAGTCGAAAAACGCACGCAACGTGTACATTGAATACAGCGGGTCATGATCGTCTTGATCAATGGCCCCATGTATTTTTCAGTAACCGCACGTTTGCTTTCTTTGTAACGTCCGTGATCAAGACCAAAGGCCATGGCCTGATCCTGAAGATCACACTCACCACCCTGATCGCAGATAGGGCAATCAAGCGGGTGATTGATCAAAAGGAATTCCATCACCCCTTTACGGGCTTTTTGAACAACCTCGGTATCTGTCTTGATCACCATGCCTTCGCCAACCGGCATTGCACAAGATGCAATCGGTTTCGGGGCACGTTCCATTTCGACCAGACACATCCGGCAATTACCGGCGACGGAAAGACGTTCGTGGTAACAGAAACGTGGAATTTCTGCCCCCGCAAGTTCGCATGCCTGAAGAACTGTCAGGCCGTCTGCGACTTCAATCTCTTTACCGTCAATCGTCAACTTTGGCATCAGTCTCTCCTACTCCGCTGCCTGGCGCGATTGCTTGTATTCGTTAATCCGGCGCTCTAATTCCGGACGGAAATTCCGGATCAAGCCCTGAATTGGCCAAGCTGCAGCATCACCAAGCGCACAAATTGTGTGACCTTCAACCTGCTTTGTAACATCCCAAAGCATATCGATTTCTTCAACATCAGCTTCGCCGCGAACCATGCGCTGCATAAGACGGAACATCCATCCCGTTCCTTCGCGGCATGGCGTACACTGGCCACAGCTTTCGTGTTGATAGAAATGTGAAAGTCGGCAGATAGCTTCGACAACATCGGTGGACTTGTCCATCACGATAACCGCCGCTGTTCCCAAACCGGAACCCGCTTCGCGTAATGCATCGAAATCCATGGTCATGGTATCACACACATGCTTTGGCAGCATCGGAACGGATGATCCACCCGGAATTACTGCAAGCAGATTATCCCAACCGCCACGAACACCACCCGCATGCTTTTCAATAAGCTCACGCAGAGGAATACTCATCGCTTCCTCTACGTTACACGGCTTGTTTACATGACCAGAGATAGAGAAAATCTTTGTCCCGGTGTTATTTTCGCGGCCAAACTGTTTCCACCAATCAGGTCCTCTGCGCAAGATGGTCGGCGACACCGCAACTGTTTCCACATTGGTCACAGTTGTTGGACATCCATACAGACCACAGGCCGCAGGGAATGGCGGCTTCAGACGAGGTTGACCTTTTTTACCTTCCAAACTCTCCAGAAGGGCGGTTTCCTCACCACAGATATAGGCACCAGCACCACGGTGAACGTGGACATCAAATGCCCAGCCAGAACCGCAAGCATCATCACCCAGTAATCCATCAGCTCTTGCCTGCTCGATGGCAGCTTCCAAGCGCGTGGATTCTAGATAATACTCACCACGAATATAGATGTAAGCCGTATGAGCGCCCATTGCGAAACCAGCAATCAGGCAACCTTCGATAAGCGTATGTGGATCATTGCGCATGATCTCACGGTCTTTACAGGACCCCGGCTCTGACTCATCGGCATTAACAACCAGATAACTTGGACGGCTTGGATCTTCTTTCGGCATGAATGACCATTTAATGCCAGCCGGGAAACCCGCACCGCCACGACCACGCAGGCCAGAGTCTTTCATACGATTGACGATCTCTTCACGACCGAGAGCAACCAGATCTTTAGTGTTTATCCAGATGCCGCGTTTCTTCGCGCCTTCAAGACCCCAATCGTCCTGTCCGTAAAGATTTTGGAAAATACGATCTTTATCACCTAAAAGTGGCATCATTCACCCCCTTTTAGGGTTGTACGCTCACCCTCTGGCGCAGATGTAAGACGGCCAATTTGTGATCCGATTGGCACATCTTTGCCTGCGCGAAGCTCTTCGACAATTTCCATCATGCGTTCAGGGGAAAGATCTTCGTAATACCAATCGTTGATCTGAACCATTGGCGCATTACAACACGCGCCCATACATTCAACTTCAACAACCGAGAAAAGACCATCTTCACTGACATCACCAACCTTACTAACGCCAATTTTATCCATTGCCGCTTTCAGAATGTTGTCTGATCCGTTTAACCAGCACGGTGTTGTCCGGCAAACCTGGATAAAGTACTTACCAACAGGTTTAAGGTTAAACATCGTGTAAAAGGTTGCAACCTCGTGTGCACGAATTGGCGCAATTTCGAGATATTCAGCAACATATTCAATTGCTTCGGGCGGTAGCCAGCCGTCGTTCTGTTTTTGCGCGATATAGAATAGACTAATGATCGCGCTGGCCTGACGGCCTTCAGGGTACTTGGCAACAATCTTTTCTGCTTCACGAAGGTTTTCTTCGGTAAACTTAAAGTCGCCTGTTTTGGCTTTTGGAAAACTACTGGTTTTCATCGGTCAACCTCGCCGAAGACGATATCCATTGAACCCAGAATAGCAACACTATCAGCCAACATGTGCCCTCGGCACATATAATCCATGGCAGCTAGGTGCGCAAATCCCGGTGCTTTGATTTTACAGCGGTACGGTTTGTTTGATCCGTCAGCGACAAGATAAACACCGAACTCCCCCTTAGGAGCTTCGACCGCAATGTAAGTTTCACCGGCAGGAACGTGGAAACCTTCTGTATAAAGTTTGAAGTGATGGATCAACGCTTCCATAGAGCGCTTCATGTCATCACGACGCGGAGGGGTAACTTTGTGATTTGGTGCAAGGACAGGCCCTTCGGGCATTTTCTCGATGCACTGCTTCATAATATGCAAGGACTGGCGCATCTCTTCGACACGAACAAGATATCTGTCGAAACAATCACCGTTCTTCCCAACTGGAATATCAAAATCCAGTTCGTCATAACAATCGTAAGGCTGTGATTTACGAAGATCCCATGCGATACCGGAACCACGGATCATGGGACCAGAAAGCCCCCAATCCATCGCTTCGTCAAAGTTCATGACACCGATATCAACGGTCCTTTGACGGAAAATTCTGTTTTCAGTCAGCAAACCTTCGAGATCGTCAATAAAGGACGGGAAATTCTCGCAAAATTCTGAAATATCAGACAGTAATCCGGCAGGAAGGTCCTGATGGACACCACCCGGACGGAAGTAAGCAGCGTGTAATCTGGCACCACAAGCACGCTCGTAGAATTCCATCAAGATTTCACGTTGTTCAAAGCCCCAAAGGATTGGTGTCATAGCACCAACATCAATCGCAAAGGTCGTGATATTCAAAAGATGATTTAGAATACGGCCAATTTCACAATAGAGAACACGGATATACTGACCACGCTTTGGTACTTCGATATCAAGCATCTTTTCAACAGCAAGAGCAAAAACATGTTCTTGGTTCATCGGCGCGACATAATCAAGGCGGTCAAAATAAGGAATTGCCTGTAAATAGGTCTTATATTCAATAAGCTTCTCTGTTCCGCGGTGTAGCAAACCAATATGCGGGTCTGCCCGCTCAATGATCTCGCCGTCCATTTCCATAACAAGACGAAGAACACCATGCGCAGCCGGATGCTGAGGACCAAAGTTCAGCGTAAGCGGCTTAATCGTTGCTTCAGCCATTAAGCAGCCCCCTCTTCATTTTCCTGTTCGGCCTTTTCATCCCCTGGCAGGTTCACAATACCTTCCCACGGGCTGGAGAAATCGAAGTTCCGGAATTCCTGTGTCAATTTCACAGGTTCATACACAACACGCTTTTGTGTCTCGTCATACCTGACTTCTACATAGCCTGTAAGCGGGAAGTCTTTGCGTAGCGGATGCCCTTCGAAACCGTAATCGGTCAGTATACGACGAAGATCCGGATGGTTGGCAAAGAAAATGCCGTACATATCCCATACTTCACGTTCGTACCAGATCGCAGAACTGAAAAGCCCTGTCACGGATTCAACTGGCGTTTCATCGCTTGTTGAAAACTTGATCTTGATACGCTGATTATGGGTAAGAGATAGAAGACAGTAAACGATTTCAAAACGCTCTTCTCTGGCCGGGTAATCGACCGCAGTCAATTCCACCAGCTGCCTGAATTGACAGTTTTGATTGTCTCTTAGGAACTTTATAACCTGAAGGAGGGTATCTGACTTTGCCCAGATGACAAGTTCGTCATTTATAAGCTCAGTTCCAGTTACCGCCTCTCCCAAGGTAGTGGCGATAAAATCGCCCAAGTCCAGTAAAGCCTGATTCATATGGTTCACCAGTATTTAGGAATGCCCGAGATAGGCTACCTGCGGAATTTCGCGGTTCGTTTGATTTTCTTTTGAAGCTGTAGAATGCCATAAATAAGCGCCTCAGCCGTCGGCGGGCACCCAGGAACATAAATATCTACAGGAACAACTCTGTCACAGCCACGAACGACAGAATAAGAATAGTGATAATAGCCGCCGCCATTTGCACAAGACCCCATTGAGATAACCCAACGAGGTTCAGGCATCTGATCATAAACCTTACGCAAGGCCGGCGCCATTTTGTTGGTAAGTGTACCAGCAACAATCATCACATCTGACTGACGAGGCGACGGGCGGAAAACCATGCCAAAACGGTCCATGTCATAACGGCTACACGCCGCGTGCATCATTTCCACCGCGCAACAAGCCAAACCAAAAGTCATCGGCCACAAAGACCCAGACTGTGCCCAACCTGTAAGCTGATCCATACGCGCCAACACAAAGCCACGTTCAGCGAGTTCTTCGCCAACGTTTTGCAGAACAAGATCTTGCTCCGGACCTGGCGGCAGCGGTGCCCCTTGCTTGAGAGCTGGATTAGAGATTACTCCCATTCCAATGCCCCTTTCTTCCATTCGTATGCAAAGCCAATCGTCAAAATGACCAAAAAGACCACCATCGACCAGAAACCAAAGAGACCGATATCACCCAGTGATACGGCCCAAGGGAACAGGAAGGCGACTTCAAGGTCGAAAATAATGAAGAGGATTGCCACTAGGTAGAAGCGCACATCAAAACGGCCACGCGCGTCATCAAACGCTTCGAAGCCACACTCATAAGTACTGATTTTCTCTGAATCAGGGTGCTGTTTAGCCATGATAACAGAAGCCAGCATCATTGCGATAGCCAGACCCACTGCAATTCCGAGAAAGATCAGAATTGGCAGGTATTCCGCCAACATCCCATCTAAGCCCATCTCTCCATACAATCTGCACGAGGGTTACCGCGCAAATCACCTTTCATGTCGAATATGACAAGAGGCCTTTATGGCCCTATTTTTTAAGTATGTATTAAATATCGCCCAAAGGCGACATAAGCAAACATAGAATCGCCACAATCCAGAAAAAATCGTATTATCCCAGTAGCGGAATCAAGTATTAACCGAAGAACTCATGAAAACACATTCCGTTCTACAGGATAAACATTTGCAATGTCTTAAGGGATATAAGGAGTATCATAAGAAATGATGGCGAGGATGACGAGACTTGAACTCGCGACCTCTGGCGTGACAGGCCAGCGCTCTAACCAACTGAGCTACACCCCCACATAACCATCCCTGCGGACGAGGGTTTATTTAGTGTAGTACCCACCCCCTGTCAAGCGACGGAATAGATTTTTGACAGTTTTTTTTTAGTTTTTTGAATAAAGCCTAAAATAAGAAGAAAATCCTTTAGCATCAATGATCTAACGAATCGATTTAAGAGCGGTAATAGTTGAAAAACTTGCCCTCTCTTCCCCACATAAAAATATAGAATCGCGTTCAATTTTGTAGAGACTCTAAGAGAAAGTCTTTTCATACAAATCTTGAGCTCATTTTTTATATAGGAAAAAGAAACTAATAAGAAAATTACATATAGATTAACGACATCGAGGCCCCATGAACGCTACGCCTATAAAAGATTAAAAAGACAACCACATAAAAAAATGGCCAGAGCATTACTCTGACCATTTTCAGTTTCGATGTTAGCCACCGAAATCGTCTAACATAATATCTTCTCGGTCGACTCCAAGCTCAAGGAGCATGTTAATTACCGAGGAATTCATGATCGGCGGACCGCACATATAATATTCACAATCTTCTGGTGCCGCATGGTTCTTAAGATACTCATCATAAAGCACGTTATGAATAAAGCCCGTGTAACCATCCCAATCATCTTCTGGCAAGGCATCAGATAGCGCCACATGCCAGGTAAAGTTTGGAAACTCGGCAGCCAACTGATCAAAGTCTTCTACAAAGAACATTTCCCGTTTTGACCGTGCACCGTACCAGAATGTGATCTTACGATCCTTATTCTTTAGACGCTTAAGCTGGTCAAAAATGTGACTGCGCATCGGTGCCATACCAGCACCGCCACCGATAAAGACCATTTCCTTATCAGTATCACGAGCAAAAAATTCACCGAACGGACCAGAGATCGTCACCTTGTCCCCAGGCTTCAGGTTGAAGATATAAGATGACATCTGTCCCGGAGGAATACCTTGTGTACCGGGTGGCGGCGATGCCACACGGACATTAAGCATAATCATTCCACGTTCTTCCGGGTAGTTCGCCATGGAATAAGCACGCTCAACAGGCTCGGCAACAGTCGATTCGAATTGCCAAAGATTGAACTTGTCCCAATCTTCCCGGTATTCTTCTTCAACGTCGAAATCTTTATATGTCAGTTTATGTGCCGGCGCTTCGATCTGAATGTATCCACCAGCGCGGAAATTCACATCCTCGCCTTCGGGCAAATCAAGAATCAATGACTTAATAAAGGTCGCCACGTTCTCGTTAGAACGAACCGTACATTCCCATTTCTTAACACCAAAGACTTCTTCAGGAACTTCGATTTCCATATCCTGCTTAACTGCAACTTGGCAGGATAGGCGATCCCCGCAAGAGGCCTCTCGTTTAGTGATGTGGCCTTCTTCGGTCGGCAGAATAGAGCCTCCGCCTGAGAAAATTTTCACCCGGCATTGCGCGCAGGTACCACCACCACCACAAGCAGAAGGCACAAAAAGCTTCTGTTCAGCCAATGTTTGCAACAACTTTCCACCAGCCGGAACCGAAATTGTTTTCTCACCGTTAATAGTGATATCAACGTTTCCGGTAGAAACCAGTTTAGAGCGTGCAGCAAGAATAATCGTGACAAGCGCCAGAACGATCAGTGTAAAAAGCAGGATGCCTAATCCAAATGTGATCAATTGAGCCTCCCCTTTACAATTTCACGCCACTAAAGGACATGAAGGCCATCGCCATAAGGCCGGCAGTGATGAAGGTAATACCTAGGCCCTGAAGACCGTCAGGTATATCCGAATACTTTAGTTTTTCGCGAACACCAGCCATCGCCGTGATTGCCAAAGCCCAACCAAAACCGGAAGAAATGCCGTAGGTCGTTGCCTCTGCAAAACTATAGTCGCGCTCGACCATAAAGAGCGAGCCACCAAGAATAGCGCAGTTCACTGTAATCAACGGCAAGAACACACCCAAAGCGTTGTAAAGCGGTGGGAAATATTTATCCAAAACCATTTCAAGTATCTGAACCAACGCCGCAATAACGCCGATGTAAGAAATCAGACCAAGAAAGGTCAGATCGACATTATCAAACCCGGCCCAAGAAAGAGCCCCCGGCGCCAGAAGGTAAGTCAGGATCAGATTATTTGCAGGCACCGTAATAGCCTGAACAACCATCACAGAAATACCGAGGCCGATAGCAGTCGCGATCTTTTTCGACACAGCAATAAAGGTGCACATGCCCAGGAAAAATGAAAGCGCCAGATTTTCAACGAAAACCGCCTTTACGGCTAAAGAGATCAGCTCTTCCATTAGTGTTCCTCAACCACTTGAATTTTATAATCACGCTCTTCAACTTGCTCTGGTTTCCAAGCACGGAACGCCCAGATAAGCAGACCAATGACAAAGAAAGCTGAAGGAGGCAGTAGCAAAAGACCGTTCGGTACATACCAACCACCGTTATTCACAGTCTCAAGTATCGTCACCCCAAAAAGCGAGCCAGAACCGAAAAGCTCACGGATCACACCAACAAGCATCAAAATCAATCCGTAACCCAAACCATTACCAATTCCATCAATGAAAGATGCAATCGGCGGATTTTTCATCGCAAAGGCTTCAGCACGCCCCATCACAATACAGTTGGTGATAATCAAACCGACAAAGACAGAAAGCGTTTTGGAAATCTCGAAAGCATAGGCCTTGAGAACCTGATCAACGACAATCACAAGTGACGCAATAATCACCATCTGTACAATAATCCGGATGGAACCAGGGATTTGATTTCGGATCATGGAAATGAACATCGATGCAAATGCTGTAACCGCTGTTACAGCAAGGGCCATAACAAAAGCCACCTGCAAAGAAGATGTTACCGCCAGCGCTGAACAGATACCAAGAACCTGTAGCGTAATCGGATTGTTATCGACCATCGGGTCGAGAATAAGTTCTTTAGGAGTCTGCGCCATTAGATCTCTCCCGCTTTAACTGATTCTAGGAAAGGAGCATATCCCGCCTTACCCATCCAGAAACGTACCAGATTATCTACGCCATTAGACGTCAGTGTTGCACCGGCCAAAGCGTCGACATGGAATTCCTGACCAGCAGGCGGTGCCGTTTTAGCAACTGTAATCTGTAGCACGTCATTCTCATCATAAAGCTTTTTACCACGCCATAGTGATTTCCAGCGCGGATTGTCAACTTCAGCACCAAGGCCCGGCGTTTCAGCATGACTGTAGAACTGTAATCCAAAAATATCGTTGGCGTTTTCTTCAACAGCAATGAACCCATAAAGCGTCGACCAAAGTCCATACCCATGTAGAGGTAAGATCACCTTATCGAGACTGCCATCTTCATTACGCAGGAGGTACACAGTCACAAACTTGGCTTGCCGACCAATCGACGCCGGATCATCTGTCAATTCAACAGACAATTCAGGGTCATCTGCAGCAGCACGGTCATCAAATGTGTTTACGTCGAATTGATCCGTAAATTCACCTGTTGCAAGCTCTAGCACATGTGGTTCGAAAACCTTGAAAGCCTCTGTCACATCTGTACCTGGACTATAAAGCCCGGCCACCTGCAGAATGTTGATTTGCTTGTCTTTAAGCTTGTTGATTTCCTGCACAGGTCTCAACGACACCGCAACAGCAGACACAATCATCGAAGCCACAAGACAAAGCGTTACAGCTACAACTACCGTTTTGCCCACTGAATCAGGGGGCGTGTCAAGAAAACGGCGTAACAATCCAGGTTTTTTATTTTCGTCAGGCATTACGCTTTGCCCTCCGCTTAATATTGGCTTGTACCACAAAATAATCGATCAGTGGCGCAAAGACGTTTCCGAATAAAATGGCAAGCATCATTCCCTCGGGGAAAGCCGGATTAATTACCCGGATCATGACCACCATAAAACCAATCAACGCGCCATAGATATAACGCCCAACGTTGGTGTGGCTGGCAGAAACAGGTTCCGTAACCATAAAGGCAAGACCAAAAGCAAAACCACCCGTTACAAGATGCCAATACCACGGCATTGCAAACATCGGGTTACTGTCAGACCCAACCCAATTGAGAAGCAAAGAAAAGCCGATCATACCGCCCAAACAACCAACGACAAGACGCCAATTGGCAATCTTGGTAATCAGCAAAAAGCTCAACCCAATTAAACAGGCCAATGTAGAGGTTTCGCCAATAGATCCTTGGATCGTACCAAGAAAGGCGCTTGTCCAATCAATCCCACGAGCAGCAAGTTCCGAGAATCCTTCAGAAGCGCTGACAGAAAGGGCCGTCGCGCCAGAGAAACCATCGACAGGTGTCCAAATAGTTTCGCCCGACATTTGTGCTGGATATGCAAAGTAAAGGAAAGCACGTCCGGTAAGCGCAGGGTTAAGAAAGTTCTTCCCAGTTCCGCCAAATACCTCTTTACCGATAACAACGCCAAAAGAAATACCTAGAGCAACCTGCCACAAAGGGGCACTTGGTGGTAAAATCAACGCATAAAGCATTGAAGTAACTAGAAAACCTTCGTTAACTTCGTGACCACGCACCGTCGCAAAGATGACTTCCCAAATACCGCCAACAACAAGTGTTACGATATAAATCGGAAGGAAATAAAGCAGACCATGTAAGAAATTGGCTATCGGATTATTAGGGTCAAAACCAACCCCTAATAAATCAAGAAGCCATACCCGCCAACCGGACGAATTATGAACTTCCATTGCCGTATTCGTCTGAAAACCGACATTATACAGCCCGATCAGAATACAAGGGATCGTCGCAATGACCACATAGGTCATGATCCGCTTCATATCCACATAAGATCTTGCATGCGGAGCGACTTTCGTCACCGTTTTTGGCGTGTAGAGAAAGCTCTCAACCATTTCATAGATGGGGAAGAACTTCTCGTATTTACCACCATTCGTGAAATGAGGCTCTATACGATCGAAAAAGTTGCGAATACCCACGAGATCAGCCCTCCTTTTCGATCTTGTTAAGGCAGTCGCGTAGCGCCGTGCCATATTCATACTTGGCTGGGCAAGCAAAGCCGACTACGCCAAGATCTTCTTCGTCCAATTCCAGTGCACCGAGTGCCTGTGCCTGATCGGTGTCCATCACCAAAAGCGCACGTAAGAGCTGAGTTGGTAAATAATCCTGCGGCATAAGCTCTTCAAAAGTACCAAGCGGCACCATAGCTCTACGACCACCGTTGAGGTTTGACGTCAAAGCATAAAGCTTCTTAGAGAAAGCAGATCCCAATACAGGTTGTACTGAATATTTCGACGGCATTGGGAGAATCCAACCCATCGTGATCTGTTTTTGGTCTTCTTCGATCAATGTAATCTGACGTGCGTAGCGGCCAAGGTATCCATCTTCGCCCTCGCCCATACGCCCACTAAGAATTGACCCTGAAATCATGCGAACAGGCACATCACCGGGAATATCTTGGGCAACCAGATCTGCCATCGATGCACCAGCAATCGTGCGAACCAAACGAGGATTAGCGCAAAGAGGACCAGACAATGCAACAACACGGCTTGCATCATAACACCCAGTTGAAATCAACTTGCCGATCGAAATGACATCCGAATAGCCTATTGTCCAAACAGCTTGATCACCTTTTGGTGGCTCAAGAAAATGTATATGTGTTCCAGCCAAGCCAGCAGGATGAGGCCCAGAAAAACTGGCAACAGTTACGTCTGAAAGGTCTGAACCTGGAATATCAACATCTGGAGCTTGGCAAAGATAGGTTTTACCCTCTGTAAGCAGCGTAATCGCTTCCAGTCCTTTGCGAAAATCCTTTGCTTCATCAGCGATGATCTCTGCAGGATCAGCCGAGAGCGGCTCTGAATCCATCGCCGTCACAAAAATGGCTGACGGTCTGCTGTCCGGTACAGGAACCTTCGAATAAGGTCTCGTGCGAAACGACGTCCAAAGTCCAGCAGCACAAAGACGCTCAACCAAACCTTCTGCAGTAGAGACATCACCCACGCTAGAAAAATCAATCGGTTCAGCAGCCGTCTCATCAATGTCAATTACGACACTGATCAAGACACGTCGTGCGCCTCGATTGATCGCTCTAATCCGACCAGAAACTGGTGATGTGATAAGAACTTCAGGTGTGTCTTTATGAGATAGAATAGGGGTTCCTGCCGCAACGACATCCCCTTCCTGAACCGAAAGGCGCGGTTTCAGGCCAATATAGTCCGCGCCTAATATAGCAACGGAGCCAACTGTAGCAGGATCTTTGATTCCAGGCTCGGGTGCCCCCAGCACAGGAACATCAAGACCTTTTCGTAACGAGAATTTCGGCACGTTTATGCAGTCCTGTAAAAATTTTTAGCTCTTATGCGACAATTATGCGGCCTCTTAAAGTACTTTTTTGGGCACAAAGACTTAATTTTTTGTTGAATCTGCTATAAAACTCGCCCATAAGCCAATGAAACTAGCTTTTATATTAGCACGGAGGCCTTAATAGTGCCGGATAATTTCCTCATTTCGCGCCGTAATTTCATGATCATGCCTGCTTGCCTCGCTGCATTGAGTGCTTGCAAATTAGGATCTTCATCATCGGTGTTAAAAGTCGCCGGTCTCACCATGGGCACCAACTACTCTATAGTAGCAGTCGATCACACACAGGCTTTATCAGAAGAACAGCTGCGTAAAGATATTGATTCAGCTTTGTTGCAAGTAAACACACAGCTATCTAACTGGGACCCTGCATCTGAAATCTCACGCTTCAATGCCTCGACATCAACCGACTCGGTCACTGTTTCTCCTGCACTTGCAGAGGTTATGAATGCTGCCAATGCCGTTCACACCGCAAGCGACGGGCAGTTTGATGTTACTCTCGGTCCATTGATTGATCTGTGGGGTTTTGGTTCAGTAGGCAACACTGCACAGACACCGACAGCAGAGGCAATTGAAACTGCACTTCGCGCGTCAGGTCAAAGCCGGACCTTACGTGTTTCTGATCAATCGCTTCAGAAACAAACACCTGAAACAGAAATTTATCTCTCTGCTATTGGCAAAGGTTATGGCGTTGATGTAATTGCCCGTAAGCTTGAGAGCCACGGCATCAAAGACTTTATGGTAGAGATTGGTGGCGACCTATACACTGCGGGTCTCAATCCAGATGGTACACCATGGCAAATCGGTATTGAGACACCAGATGCACATGACCGTACAATGCAAGAAGTTGTTGGCCTTTCAAACCTTGGCATGGCGACATCTGGTGACTACCGGAACTATTTCGAGCAGGACGGTGTGCGTTATTCACACATCATCGACGCTCAAACAGGTCGCCCGATTACTCACACAACTGCGTCTGTAACAGTACTAACAGAAAATGCGATGCTGGCTGATGCTTGGGCAACTGCCATGCTTGTTCTTGGTAAAGAGCGCGGTCTGGAAATTGCAAATAATCTTGATATGGCCGTATTGTTCATTGAACGTGATAGCAATGCTACCCATACTAAGTTTATCACAACGCCAAGCACGCGCTTTAGCGACATGCAAGCTTAGAGATTGGATAACTGACCAGTGGCTACCTTCTTATTAGCATTCGGCATCTTAGCCCTACTCGTCCTAGGCATGGCCATTGGTGTTATTATGCAGGGCAAGACGATTAAGGGCAGCTGTGGTGGCTTAAACGCCATCAGTGGCGCTGATCATTGCTTGGTCTGCAATAAAGAAGTCGATCCAAACAGTCCTCTTCGTGACAGACTAAGTTGCCCGCGCGCACGGGAAAAACAGAATCAATCTAGTTAGATAACGAACAGACTCCCTCGTCATAAAAATCCTCTCTAATTATCTGATTAGAGAGGATTTTTTGTATCTATTTTCTTGTCATAAAAAAATCTGGGGAATCTGTTTACTAAGATCCTGTTGTGAGAGGCACAAATCCTAATATCAATAGGCAACTTGCTGCAACAAGGCCGGAAATCCACAGTTGCCAAGTCGGCCCTTCGGCTTTCCACACTCGGCGATATTTATAGCCAGCCATACAGGCGATTACGAAAATTAACGTCGCGCACCAAGGGGCAAGAGTTATCGTGATCAAAAAGCAAGACTTCCCTAAGTAAATGATTTGTCTTATAGTTATTAAGCACAGTCCATAATGACAATCAAGTCAGGATGCTTTCTTATGCCTACGACCTATCAAGCACCAAGAAAAAGTGACAACCAGCAAAAAAAAACAGTTAGCCAGTCGGCGCAATCAAACTTTGCTGCCGGAACAGCCACCGTACAAAATATTATCGCTAACAAAGGCGATGCTGTTTTTTCGATTAACCCTCAAGACACTCTCGGAAAAGCAGTCGAACTTCTCAGCGAAAAACGGATTGGGGCCTTGGTTGTTTCCGATTCTGGCGGTACGTTGCTCGGCATTCTCTCTGAACGAGATATTGTTCGGAAACTCGCAGAAACGCCCGGACGCACCCTACCCCATAAAGTCGAGCAAGTTATGACCAGTGAAGTAGAAGTGTGCACTCGGGACGAAGCACTTGTATCCGTCCTCCGCCGCATGACAGATGGTCGCTTTCGACACATGCCAGTGGTAGAGAATAACAAGCTGATAGGTGTCGTCACGATCGGTGATGTGGTGAACTACCGACTTAATGAACTAGAGTACGAGACCCTACAGCTAAAACAGCTGGTTGTTGGTTAAAGAGCGCACGTCGAGGGGTTAAAACTCACAGCCATGAGAGCTTTATCATGATGATGTCTCTCTCTCCTCGAGCTATTTTCAATCCATCACCTTCACAGCAAGCCTAACGAACGTTTATTGGATTAATTACAGCTGACTGATCGCTCTATTAAGTAAGCGATCAACCAGAATGAAATGCCAGAATGAAATGGATCGTGTAAAAGCTTACCGATAACGTCTAGAACGGCTTTTGATATTCTATATCAAAAGTACAAGACACTGATTTATAGACGCAAAAACGGCGCTTCAATTATTTGAAGCGCCGTTTTTATAAGACGTCTGGTGGGCGATGACAGGCTCGAACTGCCGACCCTCTCGGTGTAAACGAGATGCTCTACCAACTGAGCTAATCGCCCACCAGACGTCTCGTCTGATGAAGGAGCTTTTAAGGTGATTCGCGTTCCTTGGCAAGGGTAAAATTACACAAAATTGACAATAAACAAAAAAAAACCGGCTAGCTGATCGCTAACCGGTTTTTCATAAGCAACTACAAACAGTTATTACTTGTTTACAGCGTCTTTCAAGCCTTTACCGGCTTTAAATTTAGGCTGCTTAGAAGCAGGAATCTGGATAACCTCACCAGTACGTGGGTTACGACCCTGAGAAGCAGCACGTGCTGCTACACTGAAAGTACCAAAACCAACGAGACGAACTTCGTCACCACCAGTTAGAGCATCTGTTACAGCTTCGAATACACCGTCGATAGCTTTACCTGCATCGGCCTTAGATAGACCTGTTTTATCAGCTACAGCTGCGACCAAATCATTTTTATTCATGGTTGACCCCCCCTCTAATTATACGGGTAAGATTGAAAAAAAGTGTCTAACGACTTCTTGATTGTGGGGCAATTGTAGATCGCTAATGGCAGCGACGTCAATGCAAGAAACGTCCGAATCCCAAGGGTTTTGGTCGCATTTTATCTATCTTGCCCCACAAAAAGCACAACTAGTGCGTAATTACCCCTTCACGATCGCCTTCATGATGCTTTTCAGCATCACTTCCTTCGTTCCAATCCTCTATCGGCGTCAGATTCTCTGAAAGCGCCGCTTTAAGGACCTCATCGACCGTAGAACAAGGAATTACCTTGAGTCCCTGAAGAACATTATCAGGAATATCGGCTAAATCTTTCTCATTTTCCTGCGGAATAATGACCGTTTTGATATTTCCACGAAGCGCAGCCATCATTTTTTCTTTCAAACCGCCAATTGGCAGCACACGACCACGCAATGTTACCTCACCAGTCATAGCAACATCGTGTCGAATCGGTGTTCCTGTCAAAACAGAGACGATCGAGGTCACCATCGCCACACCAGCCGAAGGCCCATCTTTAGGAGTCGCCCCCTCTGGAACGTGTACGTGGATGTCTTTTTTATCGAATAGAGACGGCTTGATGCCAAATTCCAGACTACGACTCTTCACAAAATATTCTGCAGCCTGGATAGATTCCTTCATCACATCCCCAAGTTTACCTGTCGCAGAAACTTTACCCTTACCTGCAACAGTCACAGATTCGATTGTCAGGAGTTCACCACCAACTTCTGTCCAGGCAAGACCGGTAACAACACCGACAAGATCTTTCTGTTCAGCTTCACCGTAACGATAACGTTGAATACCAGCAAAATCACCAAGGTTATCAACGGTCACATGAACTGCATCCGTTGTACCCATCTCGATTTCTTTAACAGCCTTACGCAACAGCTTCGCAACTTCACGCTCCAGACTACGAACCCCTGCTTCTCGAGTGTAATGCTGTATCAATTTGCGAAGCGCTTCATCATCAATAGACCACTCTTCTTTTTTGATACCATGATCTTTTAACTGCTTTGGCAACAAATGTCGGATCGCAATCTGCAGCTTCTCGTCTTCGGTATAACCCGGGATTCGAATGATTTCCATACGATCCAACAACGGCTGTGGCATACGCAACGAGTTTGCAGTCGTGACAAACATCACATCAGAAAGATCATAATCAACTTCGAGGTAGTGATCATTAAATGTATTGTTTTGTTCCGGATCCAAAACTTCAAGCAAAGCCGAAGAAGGATCACCGCGCCAGTCATTGCCCAGCTTATCAATCTCATCCAACAGGAATAACGGGTTAGACGATTTAGCCTTCTTCATTCCCTGAATAACTTTACCCGGCATAGACCCGATATAGGTTCTGCGATGCCCCCGCACTTCGGATTCATCACGTACACCGCCCAAGCTCATACGTACAAAGTTACGTCCTGTTGCCCGCGCAATCGATTTACCCAAAGATGTTTTACCAACTCCAGGAGGGCCAACAAGGCAAAGGATTGGGCCTTTGACTTTACGCATCCGCTGCTGAACAGCCAAATATTCCAAAATACGTTCTTTGACCTTCTCAAGACCGAAATGCTCTTCATCTAGAACTTTTCCAGCATTGGGAATATCTTTTTTGATTTTGCTGCGCTTTTTCCATGGAATAGAAAGCATCCAGTCAAGATAGTTACGAACTACCGTTGCTTCCGCAGACATCGGGCTCATGTTACGAAGCTTTTTCAGCTCCGCCGTAGATTTCTCTTTAGCTTCTTTCGTGAGCTTGGTTTTTTCGATCTTGTCTTCAAGTTCGGCAAGCTCATCGCGACCATCTTCGCCTTCGCCAAGTTCTTTTTGAATAGCTTTTAGTTGCTCATTCAAATAATACTCGCGTTGGGTTTTTTCCATTTGGCGCTTAACGCGATTTCTAATTCTTTTTTCGACTTGAAGAACGCCAATTTCGCCTTCCATAAAGCCGTAAATTTTTTCCAGACGTTCAGCAATTGTCTCGCATTCCAGAAGTTCCTGTTTTTCAGAAATCTTCAACGAAAGATGCGATGCAACTGTATCAGCAAGCTTACCAGATTCGTCGATTTGGTTAATTGAGACCAAAACTTCCGGTGGGATTTTTTTGTTCAGCTTAATGTATTGCTCGAACTGAGAAACCACACTTCTTGAAAGAGCATCAAGTTCTCTTTCATCACCCTCGTCATCGTCCAATGGCTCAGCTTCGGCCTGGAAGAAGTCTTCATTATCAGAAAATTTCGTAATCTTCGCACGACGAACACCTTCAACGAGCACCTTAACGGTACCATCAGGCAACTTAAGTAATTGAAGAACCGTACCGATTGTACCTACAGTGTAGATATCAGACGGGCTTGGGTCATCCTGGGATGCATTTTTCTGTGTCACAAGCAGTATCTGCTTGTCTTCTTTCATCACATCTTCAAGCGCACGAACAGATTTATCACGTCCGACAAATAGTGGAACAATCATATGCGGGAAGACAACTATGTCACGTAAAGGGAGTACGGGATAAACATCACCGTGAGAAATTTCCAACATATATCCTCACAAGCTCGCTGGCTTAAAAACAGAGTCTAGGGGGTGATTTCTCACCCCCCATTAAATTAACAACTTTATATAGATAAGAACAGGTACGAAACCTTCAAGCCATTAAGCAAGAATGGCCTGCCAAAGTTACGCGTCCGTGCCGGTCTCTTCCTTGCTATCACCGTATATATAGAGAGGTTGCGCCTTACCGGTTACAACTTCGCTATTAATAACAATTTCTTCGACACCTTTAAGGCCTGGCAATTCGTACATTGTATCAAGAAGAATACCTTCCATGATAGAACGCAGACCACGCGCACCGGTTTTCCGTTCAATTGCCTTTTCAGCAATTCCCAAAAGAGCACCATCGGTAAAGTTCAGCGCAACATCTTCCATATCGAACAGACGCTTATACTGCTTAACCAATGCATTCTTAGGTTCGGATAAAATTTCGACCAGTGCATCAGCATCAAGATCTTCCAGTGTCGCAACAACTGGCAGACGACCAACAAATTCAGGGATCAAACCGAATTTCAACAAGTCTTCTGGCTCAACTTCTCGAAGGATGTCACCCATTCTTCGTTCATCTGGCCCGACGACATCTGCACCAAAACCGATGGATGATCCTTTGCCACGACCAGAGATAATTTTATCCAGTCCAGCAAAAGCTCCGCCAACGATAAAGAGGATGTTTGTCGTATCGACCTGAAGGAATTCCTGTTGCGGATGCTTCCGTCCGCCCTGTGGCGGCACAGAGGCAACAGTGCCTTCCATGATCTTTAACAACGCCTGCTGAACACCTTCACCAGACACGTCACGTGTAATGGATGGGTTATCAGATTTCCGGCTGATCTTATCGACCTCGTCAATATAGACGATACCACGTTGCGCACGCTCGACGTTGTAATCAGCAGATTGTAGAAGCTTGAGAATGATATTCTCAACATCTTCACCAACATATCCTGCCTCAGTAAGCGTCGTCGCATCAGCCATGGTAAAGGGAACGTCCAGAATTCTCGCCAAGGTCTGCGCCAGAAGTGTTTTACCACAACCAGTTGGACCAACGAGCATAATGTTGGACTTGGCGAGTTCTACATCACCAGATTTATTCCCATGTGCCAGACGTTTGTAATGATTATGCACAGCCACAGAGAGCACTTTTTTAGCGTGCCCCTGTCCGATGACATAATCGTTTAACACATCACAGATATCCTGTGGCGAAGGTACCCCGTCACCAGATTTTACCAATGATGATTTATGTTCTTCACGAATGATATCCATACATAGTTCTACACACTCGTCACAAATAAAGACGGTGGGTCCCGCAATCAACTTGCGAACTTCATGCTGGCTCTTGCCGCAGAAGGAACAGTAGAGAGTATTTTTCGAGTCGTTATCGCTCGATTTTGACATTACGTATGAGCCTCGAAATCAATTCCCAATATTAGGTCATGTTGACAGACAGACCCGACCCGCACAATGGGAAAAATCCATGTTATAAGCAAAACACCTCGACAATTACCAATAAAGTACCTGTCTTTTATAATGAGGATAACAAAGCTTCGTTAATGAACTCTTCCCAATGCCGATCAAATTATCAACTATTTAGATGCATCGCCTTTATCGCTCGCATCTGCTTCCCGGTGAGAAATAACCTCATCAATCAACCCAAATGTTTTAGCTTCATCGGGTGTCATAAAGTTATCACGCTCCATACCCTGCTCAATTACTTCAATTGGCTGACCACAGTGGTCGGCATAAAGTTTGTTCAAGCGAGATCTGGTGTCGATGATATCTTTTGCATGAATCTCAATATCAGTTACCTGCCCCTGGAATCCACCAGAAGGTTGATGGATCATGATCTTGGAGTTTGGCAGGGCGAAGCGCTTGCCTTTAGCACCAGCCATCAACAACAAAGACCCTGCAGATGCGGCCTGACCAACACACACAGTGGAAACTTCGGGTTTAATGTATTGCATGGTGTCATACATCGCCAAACCAGACGTCACCACACCGCCAGGTGAGTTGATGTAGAAAGAAATATCTTTCTTTGGATTATCTGATTCAAGGAACAGCAATTGAGCGCATATTAGGCTAGCTACCTGATCGTTTACTTGACCAGTCAGAAAGATAATTCGCTCTTTTAGAAGCCTTGAGTAGATATCATAAGAACGTTCACCACGGCTTGTTTGCTCAACAACCATAGGAACGAGTGTATTCATATATATATCGCGTGGATCACTCATAGCTTCCCCTCAACGTAATTCGCGTGTCACATATTAATTAACAAATTAAGCTCGTTAACTATATCTCACTAGAAAGTAATATGGGTTGCGCGAGAGATTCGCACAACCCATACAACACGTTTAGTTTTATTAAGGCGATCAGACCTTAAGCATCTGCCTTTTTAGCAGCAGCTTTTTTAGCGGGCTTTTTGGCCGGAGCTTTTTTTGCAGCTGCTTTTTTGGCAGGTTTCTTTTTTGTTACTGCTTCGTTTTCAGCTTCGATCTGCTTACGAAGATCATCAGGAGAAATGGATTTCTCAGTAACCTTTGCAAGATCAACGATGAAATCAACAACCTTGTCTTCGAATACTGGCGCACGAAGGTTTGCCAAAGCCTGCGGGTTCTTTTGATAGAACTCGAAAACAGCCTGTTCTTGACCAGGATAGTTACGTGCTTCCTGAAGAAGAGCTGCGTTCAGTTCTTCTTGAGTAACATCAATTTCATTCTTACTGCCAACTTCAGAAAGAAGAAGACCAAGACGAACGCGACGTACAGCAATGTCCTGATATTCAGCTTTTAGCTCGTCTTCAGACTTAGCAGCATCTTCTTCGTCAAGCTTGCCCTGTTCTTTGTCGGCTTCGATCTGTTTCCAGATACCGTCAAATTCAGATTCAACCATTGCTTCTGGAACATCGAAGTCATGGTTATCAGCAAGCTGATCAAGAACTTCACGCTTCAGTTGAGAATGTGCGATGCGGTCATATTCAGTTTTAACCTGCTCAGCAACACGCTCTTTAAGTTTTTCGAGGTTCTCTTCACCAAGCTTTTCAGCAAGCGCATCATCAACTTCAGCAGGAACGGTTTCTTCGATGTCTTTTACTTTAACTTCAAAGACAGCATCTTGACCGGATAGCTTCTCGTTGCCGTAACCTTCTGGGAAAGTAACATTTACAGTTAGGTCATCGTCAACGTTCGCGCCAACAACCTGATCTTCAAAACCTGGAATGAACTGACCAGAGCCAAGCTCCAGTTTAAAATCATCGCCAGCCATGCCAGGAAGAGCTTCACCACCAACGGTGCCTTTAAAGTCGATTGTTACAACATCGCCTTCTTTAGCTTTACGCTTACGCTTAAGCGGCTGAGTAGTTTTGTGGTTTTCAGCAATACGACCAAGAGATTCGTCAACTTCCTTTGCAGGAACATCAACAGAAAGCTTTTCAAGGTTCAGTTTAGCGAAATCCATAGGCTCGATATCAGGGATGATTTCAAAAGCGATTGAATATTCGAGATCTTTACCATCATCAAAAGAAGTAACTTCGATTTTAGGCTGCATTGCAGGACGAAGGCTACGCTCTGAGATAACTTCCTGAGAGGTTTCGTTTACCAATGCTTCGAGAACTTCGCCCATCACGGACTTACCGTAACGTTGCTTCATCAATTTCATTGGAACTTTGCCAGGACGGAAGCCTGGGAGCTTGACTTGAGAACTTAGCTCAACCAGACGACTATCGATTTTTGCGTCGATGTCATTGGCGGGAACGACCACCGTAAATTCGCGTTTCAGATTGTCCGCGTTTGTCTCAGTTACCTGCATTTGCCGGCGACGCCTTTCATTTTAACGTAAAAAAGACCTTGGAGGACAAAAGCAAGCTGCCCGGGCAGCGCTGGCCTTCCAGGGTCAAACAAATTAGTTTCGAGATGGTGCGGGTGAGAGGACTTGAACCTCCACGCCTCTCGGCGCCAGAACCTAAATCTGGTGCGTCTACCAATTCCGCCACACCCGCATTTCGTCTCGATTTGGAGGGGTTTAATACATCATTACGGAGGACGCAACTAAGACTTTTCAATTTTGTTGTTTTTTTTTGATTTTCTCATCACGTTTTTCACTGATCTGCCCAAAAACCCCAGAATACTGCCAATCTTTATTTTTCCATCAAGAGCCAAAAACATTCTTAAGAATCTCTGTTGTTCGTGCCACTGGATTCTGACGAATCTGTTCTTCTTCCTTTGCCAGATAATAAAACAGCCCTTCCAGCGCCTTAGAAACAGTATAATCAGTCAGATCAGCCTTCACATCCGGTACAAAAGGAATCGCTTTGTAGTTGGAAATCATTTCTTCATAACTGTTAACCGCACCAACTTCTGAAAGTGTTCGGTCAATAATCGGTTTAAATTTCGCCTTTAAATCAGGGTTCATTTTTTCCTGAAAATACCTCGTGGCTTCGTCATTGCGTCCATTATAAATCCGTCGCGCATCTTCCAGCGTCATTTTAGAAATCGTATCAAGGAAAATTTCACGAGCTTCCACCGATGCTTTTTCTGCGCCACGATTGAGCTTGAGCTCCAGATCATCTGCCATAGAAGACAGGCCGACGGTGCGTAATGCGCCCTGAACTTTCTTCAAACTATCTGGTAAAGGAATATGAATGTTGCTATCCGCATTGAAACCGTCTTGCAAGCTGACTTGATCAACAACGCGGGAAGAACCAACTCGCAAGGCTTCCTTTAGACCCGTCGAAATCTCACCAACACTCAAATTGCTCTGACTTTGATCATCCTGCTTCGCGTCACCGCCCTGGAGTATCTTAAGACCATCACTGAATAAATCAGCCTGTACGGGCAGCGTAAGAAGCGTAAATGATAAAGCAGCAGAAATTGTAATGGATTTTTTGAACATGAAGATATTCCGAACCTGATAAAAAAGTTACCTAACCGAAGTTAGCTCTTATAGTTGTTTAGCTTAATTCTTGCTCTAGATGTGAAGAGAGAAACGTAGTGTCCCCACACAAGGAAGAAGAACCGAGCTAAACATCTACACATATAACAGATTCGGAAAGCGCGTATATATACGTAAAACATTAAACGCAAAGAAATCACACTCATTAAGAAATATACAAAACACAAAAGGCCCTGAACATTCAGTTCAAGGCCAAGTAATCATATTCCCGATTATCCCCTAAATACTTAAAGCGTTAAACCGCCTGGCAGTAACGCTCAGAAAAGCTTGAAAGACCAAGTGTCCTAAAATCTACGAACCCTGTACTGGTATCCCCATCAACCGATATGGAAAAATGTACATGCGGGATGCCAAAGGTATCCTTCTTTACATTAATAACCTTAGCTGTTTCCACAACCCGATGGGGATTCACATAACGATATTTGTGACCAACTTTGACTTCATCAGAGTCGCGCTTGAACTTATATAGACTATCAACGAATGACATAATTAAACCCTAAATACGAACACTTTCTATACATGACAGTGCCAATAATCGCAGGTAGCTATTAAATAAAAGTAAATAAATAGATCAAAAACCACATATTTTTTTGTAACTCTAAGGGGTTACAGACTCACACACATCACTCACACCCCCTAAAGGGCACAATAGATTCACCAACACCATTGGGAAGATCATCAGCAATCATGCCACTTCCAGCCCTCTGTGCGGCATCGCTATGCAACCAAACTCCGGCACAGGCAGCATCAAATACAGATACTCCTTGCGCAAGTAACCCCGTAATAATACCAGCAAGAACATCACCTGTTCCACCACGTGCCAACCAATAAGGCGCATTCGTATTGATCACGGCCCGCCCATCCGGAGCCGCAATGATCGTATCAGCCCCCTTCAAAACAATCGTGCACCCGGCCTTTTCGGCAGCTTCACACGCCCGCTCCAATCGACACCCCTGAGCTTGAGGAAAGAGCCTCTTAAACTCCCCCTCATGAGGCGTGATAATCACTTGATCATTTAATAACGACAATAACTCTTCAGGATTTCCCTCAAAAACACTGATGGCATCAGCATCAAGCACGACAGGTACAAAGCAGTCTTTCAAAGTTGTCGCGACAAAAAATTTAAAAGCATCATTGCGCCCAGCCCCCGGCCCCACAACGAAAGCACTTATCTTTTTATTTCTCAAAAACGCTCTTAACACCAATGGATCTTTGTGCCCATCCACAATGAGACTCGGTGATGTTACCGCATAGACTAACTTGTCAGATTCGGAACAAAGCACTGTCACAAGGCCTGAGCCAACTCGTAACGCAGACATTGCAGCCAATCGTCCCGCACCCGACATCTGGCCACCCCACACGAGACTATGGCCAAAATCGTATTTATGGCGATCATAGTCATAGCGAGGGATTTGATCACACCATAGATCCGGATGATTTTCCTGACAGTTCAAAGACAAGCTGGCCGTAACTTCTTTTGGAATACCAATATCAGCGACGATAATTTCACCACACAAATCAGCACCAGGGTAAAGACAATGCCCGGTCTTTTTAAGAGAAAAAGTAACAGTTTTTTCCGCACGAAAAGCGACATCACCAACAACATTACCCGTATCGCCAGACACGCCACTTGGCACATCGACAGAAACAACACGCTTTTGTCGCGACCACTTAACATAATTACAGCAGGCACGATCAAGGGGGCGTGACAGCCCCGCCCCGAAAAGCGCATCGACAATAACGTCGGCTTGCTCAAAGTTTTCCACACCAAGTTCAGGAACAACACCCCCTTGCCATTCCAGAGCAAAATGCAGGGCATCACCCTCAAATTCTGATATAGGCAACATTGAATAGAGCTGAACCTCATACCCCCGCTCCCTCAACACGGCAGCAGCGACAAAACCATCCCCGCCATTATTGCCAGGACCACAAAGCACAAGCACCCGCCCCTCAGGAATGATATCGCAAACGGCCTGCGCAACAGCTTGTCCAGCATGTCGCATCAATGAAATTCCAGACACACCAGATTTTATCGCCAAGCTATCCGCCTGATACATATCGCGAACACTAAGAAGAGAATGATCACCCCTACACATCATCAAAAGCCATAATAGTTAGAGAAATTCTTCTAACTATTACCATATCACGAGTGTACTTTCAGGCATTGATATATATGCGCCCAAGACTTAACGCATCAAGATATACAGCTGAGCAGAAAAGAAAAAACTATGCTGGCCGCGTTATCACCAACAAAATCAACGCTAAAAAATCACCTTTTGGGATTAAATTTAGGCTTTGGCACTAACAAACTACCAACACCATTATAGCCTCGGGGATTTTTCTTTGGCCTGAAATTACGGTCATCCTTAAGCGGGCCAATCAATGCAACAACGTCCGCAGCAGCAATCGTCTCTGATGAAACAGGCTCTGGCTTAGGGACCGAAACCTCTACAATACTGGTAGACACCTCTTCAGAATCTGCCTCCACTTTCATATTCTCGGCCTCTAAAGCAATAGCCGAGTCTGAATTTTCAATGGCCTGCTCCCCAATAACAGGCTGCGCGTCTGCCTCTTTCACGGCCTCAGCTTTCAACTGCGCAAGTTCGGCAAGTTTAACAGATGCAGAGGTACTGCCATTTCTTGCTGCCGCCTGATACCACTTTTCAGCCACTTGATTATCGACTGAAACAGACAGACCAAGGCGATAGACTTCGCCCAAGGCGTATTGAGCACCAGACACATTATTATTTGCCGATTGATGGAACCAGAAAACAGCGCGCTCAAAATTTTGCGCGACGCCTTCGCCACGGAAAAGAGCAAGCCCCAGATTATATTGCGCCATCGGATGGTCCGATTCCGAAGCCATACGCCAATACCCGACGGCCTTCGCCTGATCGGCCTCGACACCTTTACCCTGCGCATACAAACGGCCAAGATTGTTTTGAGCAGCAGCAACACCCTGACTCGCAGCAGCTTCGTACCACTTAATTGCTTCGAGATATTTTGGCTCGCTACCAAACTCTGGTGTTTCGTAAAGCTTCCCCAAACTGTATTGGGCTTTTCCGTGTCCATTCTCTGCTAACGGCAACCAGAATGACAAAGCAAGCGCATGATCTCCCTGTTCAAAGGCCGTTACACCGTTCAAATAATCATCTGCTTTTACGATATGTAACGGTGATAGTGTCATTACACTAACAAGAAGGACACGACTAAGGGTCTTACGCATACTATTGAAACCTACGAATCTAAATTACAGGTGTGAACCTACATATTAGATCAATATGGCTCAACAATGACCTTCACATTATGAACATTTATTTAGTTGAAAATTTATTTCAGGATCTTATTTGCTCTGGAACATCCTTATCCGGATACAAAGCCAAACAGGTGTATTGGAGCAATTTTTCACGATTACCCGAAGACATTATAACGCGTACACCGATCTGATTATCCCGTTGCCACATAACCTCACCTTGGAATTCGCCGGCAATGGAATGTGTCAGCGTAACTTCTTCACCGATATCAGCCCCTAGATTTCCCTTGAGACAAAATCCACCAAAAGACAAATCAGCGATGGTTGTCATAACCGCTTGACCGTCTCTATCAACAACTTTTAGGGAAATCGGTTCAGAAGCCGGAAATCTGGGAGCCTGGCGTCTATCTTCACCAGCGATCGCGTTATTTTCCATCACACATGCCTTCATCAATGAAACAATTATGTCAAATTAATGATAAATCAAAACAACCTAATCAGTCGTTAAGAAAATAATGGTCGAAAATAAAATATCTGTGATCGACCAGCAGGCATGAGACACAAAAAAAAGCGGCAAACCAAATGGTTACCGCGCACACCTAAAACCAAAGTTGACATGGGGTGGCTGAGGGGACTTGAACCCCCGACCCCCGGTACCACAAACCGGTGCTCTAACCAACTGAGCTACAGCCACCACAAGGTCAACGAGGTAACGTATATTCGTTACCGATGAGCGAGCTTTTATACACATAGAGTGAAGCCGTCAAGCGCAACTGTACACACAAAGAAAATTGTTTTCACTCTCTTCTTATTATTATGGACACCCACCAAGCCAGAATAAAAGTAAAACTCCCTTAAACCGTAATATATCGCTAATCGACAGACCCCATCAGGAAGTATGAATTTTCCCTTAGCTCTACCTTAACCTCATGAATAACGGATTCCTGACTCCGATCATATTCTCCGGCTTGGTAAGATCACATGAACGCAATAGCACTCAAAAAAAAACCACAAGCCCCTTAGTATAAGCGATCACGGTCGAATCCTCAGATCACTCAAATGACGTGAATATAATCAAAGACCACCCGCAAACCTAAATTTTAGGCACATAGTGCACAAAAAAAAGGCACCCTATCCAAAACATTTTTTTAATACACCTAAAATTAGCCGTTTTAGAGTTGGCATGCATCATGCAATTAAGGGTGCATAACAATATGGACGAAAGAGCCGCCCCCTACTGATGCTGGAGCATTCGGACAAATGAAAAAGATCGAAGCGATCATTAAACCTTTCAAACTCGACGAAGTGAAAGAAGCCCTTCATGAAGTCGGCATTAATGGTATCACCGTTACTGAGGCCAAGGGTTTTGGCCGCCAAAAAGGCCATACAGAGCTTTATCGCGGTGCAGAATACGTTGTCGACTTTTTACCAAAGGTAAAAGTTGAAATTGTGCTTGAAGACGAACTGGCAGAGCGCGCTACCGAAGCAATACAACAAGCAGCCCAAACCGGCCGTATCGGTGATGGCAAAATTTTTGTTAGCCACATCGAAGAAGTAATTCGTATCAGAACTGGCGAACGCGGCGGCGACGCCATCTAATCTAATCAAATAAGAACACATCCCATAAAGAAAATACTTTACTACAAAGGAAAGAGCTTATGGCTGACGTAAAGAGCGTCCTTGATATGATCAAGGAAAACGAAGTTGAATTCGTTGATTACCGTTTCACAGACCCACGCGGAAAATGGCACCACATGACAATGTGTGCTTCTGCTGTTGGTGAAGACGAGCTGGAAGACGGCATTTTGTTTGATGGCTCCTCCATCGAAGGCTGGAGAGCAATCAACGAATCAGACATGATCATCAAACCCGATCTTACATCCGCTGTTATGGATCCGTTTTCTGCACAGGCACAAATTATTTTAACCTGTACAGTATACGAGCCGGATTCAGGCCTACTTTACAATCGCGACCCCCGTGCGACAGCTGAACGTGCCGAAGCATATCTTCAGTCCACAGGTATCGGTGATACTGTTTATTTTGGCCCGGAAGCTGAATTCTTCGTATTTGATAATGTACAGTTTGATACAAACAGCCACAGCACATTCTTCCAGTTGGATGACGAAGAATCTCCGCACATGACTCGTGCCGAAATCGACGGCGGCAACTCTGGCCACCGTCCACGCGTCAAAGGTGGCTATGTTCCTGTAGGCCCTGTCGATACTGGCATCGACCTGCGCGCAGAAATGACCACTGTTCTTAAGGCAATGGGCGTTGAAGCTGAAAAGCATCACCATGAAGTTGCGCCGTCACAGCATGAGCTTGGTGTTAAGTTCAACACACTTGTTCGCGCTGCTGATGAACTCCAGATCTACAAATATGTCGTACAAAACGTTGCCCACGCTTATGGTAAAACAGCGACATTTATGCCAAAGCCAGTTGCTGGGGATAATGGTTCCGGTATGCACTGTCACCAGTCAATCTGGAAAGACGGCAAACCAACTTTTGCTGGCGAGAGCTATGCAGGCCTGTCCGAGACCTGCTTGCACTATATTGGTGGCGTGATCAAACATGCGAAGGCTCTTAACGCCTTCACAAACCCATCAACAAACAGCTACAAACGTCTGGTTCCTGGTTTTGAAGCACCTGTGCTACTTGCATATTCTGCACGTAACCGCTCTGCATCTTGTCGTATTCCACACGGATCAAACCCGAAAGCAAAACGCGTAGAAGTTCGCTTCCCAGATCCTGTTGCAAACCCATACCTTGCGTTCTCAGCCCTTCTGATGGCTGGCCTTGATGGAATTCGCAACAAAATTCACCCTGGCGATGCAATGGATAAAGATCTTTACGATCTACCAGCAGAAGAGCTTAAAGATATTCCAACGGTTTGTGGCTCTCTCAGAGAAGCGCTAGAAGCGTTGGAAGCTGATAACGAGTTCCTGCTTGCTGGTGATGTGTTCTCCAAAGATCAGATTGAAGCATACATCAACCTGAAATGGGAAGAAGTACAGCGCTTTGAAATGACACCTCACCCTGTTGAGTTCGATATGTATTACAGCGCTTGATGCTGTAATATAATTGATTATCCCCAGGCTTCTTTTCTCGAAAGCCCTCATCTTCAAGGGATAATACATCAAACAAAAGCCCCCGAATGATCGGGGGCTTTTGTCATTTATAGGTAGTTCTATCTACGTAAATCACTCAATTACAACTGAACGAAATTATTCTTATCTCTTTAATCAGCTAGGTATGCCTTGGTGCACGGTCACTTCACATCCCCCGAAGTGACACCCCCCTTTGCACGGGGTGTATCTAGCACCCCCAATCAAACTGCCTGCCAAGCACTAAGATTTAAGTTGCGACCAAGGCTTTGTCTTTTCCTTCTGCCAAAAGACAAAGCCTCACCATTTCCGGTAAGCTTCTGACATCCAGCTTTTCCATTATTCTGGCGCGATGAACCTCAACTGTTCGAGTGCTGATACCCAGCTCATAGGCAATGACCTTATTCAAAAGCCCAAGAACAAGCTTATCCAAAACCTCTTTTTCTCGAGGAGTGAGTTTTTCAATAACATCAACAGCATGAGCTTTAAGCTCTGATTCTTCTTGCTGCGCCTCGCTTTGCTGAAGAGCTGAAGTCACAATCTCGGTGATTTCCGTATCAGAGAATGGTTTTTCAACAAAACTAAAGGCCCCTGCCTTCATTGTTTCAACAGCTTTTGGAATATCGCCGTGACCAGAGATCATGACGACAACAAGATTACTATCTGATGCTTTAATTTGTTTAAGTGCCTCAACACCATCCATACCGGGCATCCGTATATCCAAGAGGATACAACCAGAATGACCAAGCAGGTTTTCAGAAAAAAATTCTTCTGCTGATGCAAAAGTCTGAATAGAAGCCTCAAAAGAGGACGTACTTAATAGCAATTCAGTAGATTCACGTACAGCATCGTCGTCATCAATAATGTATATATACATATCGTCTCTCAGCAAAACCGTTTGAACTCTGTCTCATTCTACAACAAACTATCAAACAGGTATCTAAATATTCCAAAGCCTTCCAAGCATTATTTACAACAATAAGAAAGACAACAAGCTCTAGTTTGCTTTCCTGATCACAAGCAGAATAGATTTGATCCCGACAACCAGAAGACAGCTCGCGCTAGATTGCAAATAATATGATTATCGACCACAGCAAATGCTGACATTTGCGACCAAAGCCTTTTCGAAAACAACCACGATACTGGTGGCTGTTTTGTTTTGTGTGGTCGCCCTTAAAGTTTCAGATCCATGGGCCATAAGAATTCTGCGTCATAACACTTTTGATGTGTTTCAAAAGATAAGCCCAAATCAAGAAGAAACTCAGAATATTGTGCTGGTAGAGATTGATGAAAAGAGCCTCAAAGCAAAAGGGCAATGGCCTTGGCAAAGGAATATTCTTGCAGATCTTTCTCATAAAATCCTACAGCAATCCCCACGCGCCCTAGCAATAGATATCGTTTTTCCTGAACCGGACAGAACTTCCCCCAGTCTTATCATTCAGAACAATCCGACACTCGCACAGCAATTAACGCCGCTTAAGCAGAACTTCCCCTCATACGATGACATTCTTGCCGATGCACTCAATGGCCATCCTGTTATTTTGGGCATGGCCACAGGTTATGGCACAGATCAGCGCGCCCCGGTCGAGACAACAACAAGTATAAAAATGTACGGGGATGATGTCAGGTCGACCTTACCACAGTTTAACTATGTCCTCAGAAACATAGAGCAGCTTGAAAAGGCAACAACACAAGGCGTCAACAATCTGGCCTCAGAACGAGACGGGATTATTCGACAGCTCCCCTTGCTATACAATGTAAACGGTACAATCATCCCGTCATTTGAGATAGAAACCCTGCGCGTCGTTAATAATGCAGACCAAATTGAATTAACGACAGAAAACAATAAGCTCAAAAGTATCAAATTAAATTCATTCGATTTGACCATGAGCAATCGAGGTAAACCCTGGATCTATTTCAGTAAAAATTCCGAATACATAAACGTATCAGCCTATGAAACACTTACAGACGCAATCGACGACACTCTTTTTAAAGATAAAATTGTCATTCTAGGGGTAACTGCCCTTGGTATAGCCGATCACACACTAACGCCAGTAGGATCAAGCTTGTCAGGCCTAGCAGTTCACGCTCAGGCTCTGGATAACATGCTGACCGACACGCTCCTCACGCGTCCCTCCTCTTTCTTCTGGATAGAATTAAGTTACCTGCTTTTAATTGGTATCATTTTCCTTGTCGTTCACAAACGACACGGAGCCTTAGAAGTTACCGTTACATTTGCTGTTTTATGCTGGATAACCGTCCTTGCATCTTCTGGCCTGTTCGCTTTGAGATTAGAGCTCTTTGACCCTTCCCTGCCGATGATACTGACATTAATCATGTTTATGATTTCCGTTTCCACCGGTTTTGTCATGGAACAAGCACGCAGGCGAGAAGAAGCCAGAATCGCCGCACAAATGGAACGCGAAAAAGAAGCACGGATCAGAAAACTACAAAATGAGCTACTTCACACCATCGGCAAAAGCTCAGTCCAGAAGCTTTCTTCATCTATTGCACACGAACTCAATCAGCCCCTTGCAGCCATTTATAACTTCACAAACGCAGCCAAAAAAATTCTGGATAAAGGCAATCTTGATCAAGAAACAATCAAACCTGTTTTAGAGAAAATTCTAAAGCAAGCTGACCGCGGGAATGAAATTCTACGAACAATCCGGGATGCAGCCGAAACGGGCAAGACCAGCCTGGTGCCTCTTAATATAAACCAGATAATTATCGAAGAAATTGAATTACTTAATGATTCTGACTTAGGAGAGAAGGTTACCATAAACACAAACCTTGCCCCAAACATTACAAATGGCACAGCAAACGAAATTCAATTACACCAAGTCCTCCTTAACCTGATTCGTAATGCAAAACAGGCAACAGAAGAAGTCGATAAAAATAACCATGAAATACTAATTTCAACATGCGAAAACCCCAAAGGTATGATTGAGGTTGCCGTAAGCGATACAGGCCCAGGACTAACATCTGATCAGAAAAAAGATCTCTTCAAACCTTTCTTTACGACAAAAGAACAAGGCACAGGATTAGGCTTGGCAATCAGCCGCTCGATTATAGAAGCTTGGGGCGGTAATCTATGGGTAGAAGACAACAAAAAAGGGGGAGCAACTTTCAAGTTTACTCTCCCCCTTCGTGACTAAAAGGTATTTGTATGTATTTTAACGCAATACCATATCAACTCTACGGTTGAACGCTCGGCCACCTTGCCCTTCACCGCCACCAAGTGGGTTTTCCTCGCCCAGAGACTTGATATCAATAGACCCACCATCGATTCCGTTCTCGATTAGCTTGTCACGCAAATTATCCGCCCTGCGAAGGCCCAGCTCTTTATTGTAATCTGAAGCGCCAATGGTGTCAGTATGACCAATAAGGCTGATATCCACAGTTTCTCTTGTGGCAATTTCAGCTAAAACGGATGCAAAAATCACATTTGATTCCTCTGTTAGCTCTGCGCTATCAAAGCCAAAGAAGAAGAAGAATGATAGTGGCTTTGGCGGTTGAGCTGCCTCTGTTTCAGCAACCAACTTGGCAACAATATCATTTGAAAGTTCTCTTGGTTTTTTAGGTGCTTTGTCATCTGGAATTTCTACGACGGTATTAACCGAAGAAATAGTTTGCACACCCGCATCGTTTCGAACACTGACTTCACCAACACTTCCATCTTCCTCTGGCAACAGAATAACATAGTTACCACGAGGCGCCGAACAGCCAGCGAGAACCAAGAACAAAATTGATAATAGGAATTTAGATATAAATTTAGGCATTAAACGCTCCCCCTTGTCCACTGACATTATTCTGCACGTACAAACATCTTAGTGCCCCGAACAGATATTGTTCCGGCAGGCGTTGATATTTGTAAATCCTCATCTGGGTTTTTAGTCAGCTTTGCGATAATGCCCGAAATATATAAAAGCGTTCCTTCAAAAAGCTGAACAGCAAAAGCTAGCTTTTTGTTATCAGGATCGAATTCAAAATTATTCAATTTCAGGGAAGAATTACTCCCCAAAGAAACAAGGGTGTTATCTCGAAAAGAAACCCCTAACGATGATTCATTACGTGTTTTAACAATGTCATCCTTGTACAAAGGGTCACCGATTTGAAGAATCCGCTCGGCACCCGCACTTTCAACATAACAGGCACCATTTAATACCTTTACATAAGCTATTGCACTTTCATCTGCCTGCGCCACTGAAGTCGACGCAAACAAAAGCGACATAAAAGCCAATTTTAAAAATGACGAGCTTAATTTCCTGACAAGAAACATCGTTTCACAACCTTTTAGTTCTATAAAAAATTCAGGTACGTCTTAACGCAAATCAACCCTGTAATAACAAGTATCAATTCAACATCCTTGATATTACCATATCGTGTAATTCAACTTACATCAGTAACAAATATCAATCTAGAAGTATAAGACAACAGCTAAATATTTTCGAACAAAAGCCATCAAAAACATAATCTTTAAATTACGTACATATCAAAAAACCGTTGATGTAGAAATCTAAACATTATGCATAATACTGAAACAATACTTTAACCATTCCCATAAATATTACTCTGCACATTGCCTTAAAATTTGCCGTCGCAAGCCAAAGTTGAGAGAAAAAATAAAATCATCAACTTACTTAAAGACACTTGTAAAATTACATGGTATTTTAATTAAAATTTATTCACAAATTTACATTACAGGCTTCAATGTATATTCCGCCTATCTACACACGGACGGGAACAATCATTACCCCTGAACTCCGCGCGGACCGGGGGCCAGCCTTTAAGCCTGCGACAGCCGACACAATAGAAGTACAGAAAATCAAAACCATAAATCCTGATAATTCTGGTAGTCAAAAATTACTCGCGCCGCCTACGGATGGCAGAGGAAGTCGAGTTGATATTTTGGTTTAGATATAAGAGATCAGGATTTAAGCCTGTCCCGACTTAATAACGCAATCCAGGATACTTTAAACAAGGCTTGTTAGGCACCAAACTTAGACAAAACACCGGCCCAGACATAACAAAAGCGCGGTCAAACGATCCGCGCTTTTGTTATGTGTCATTCTTTGCAACAGCTTATTAGGCCGCAATACCTTCCCGCCAAGCGGTAGAAGATTTGCATGTCTTGCAAATGCGTTCGCCAGGCCATTCGCTCACGAACTTTTCCCGACACTTCAGACAACTACGTTTTTTCTTTTCATACACCCGGTCAGAAACCGGCTTTGTATTGGACTGATCGCTCATTAATCCCTCCGTAGGATCCGGTAACTTAATAACCTCAAGAACCGTAGTCCTAGGTAAATAGATAATTAGTTAAGTTCTTCTGCAGAAAAAAACAGAAGAAAAGGTCTCCAAAGCTCGTCAAGAGCCATCACTATCTGACACCCTATGGACAAATGCACAGTAGACAGAACTATTTAAAATCATAAAATAGCACTATATCTATACATTTTGTATAGCGTCTCAAATTGTGGCGATTCCGACAGTCGACTACATAGAGACTTATGTAGTAAGAAACGGAACGGAGACTCAAACAAAGGCACTTTGTGCATTGCACAAGTATTAAATAATGTAAGTGAGAAAAAAAATCAACTGCCGTTGTGTGAAATTTGACGATGTCAACGTATTTTTCCGTCGTTTTTTTGTAATATATTATTCCACAACGAAAGGTTTTACCTGCCCTCCATAGCCATGCACGCTATCATGAGCACGTATAAAAACTTTTTTTACACCTTTGGGAATCTCAACGCCAGATAAAGATCTGGTAAAGGGTTGCTCATTTTCATGAGGATGATGAAGCACGCGTGTTGCTAAAATGGTTTCGTCTTCGGTGATGACCTCCCAACGATTAGCATAGTGATCCCAACCTGTGTCATCGTGACGCACTGTCACATCAAAGCGCCAACCACGATCGCCATCCTTGTAACCTTTAACATTAATAACATCTGCCTCGCCTGCAACCACAGGATTCAAAAAAGAAAAAAGCAATATAAGAGGCAACAGTATATAACGGATAATGGCAGAAATTTTTTGCATAACGTCCCCAAGAAGAATTCTATCAAACAATAACAGTTCGCTATCTATAACAGAGGTAATGCAGTAATGCTTTTCACAACCCGGTGAGTTTTATGAAATACAAAACCACAGATGAGAATCCAGTCACCGCCATCAAGCATTACCAAATTCAACTTTGCCCCACACCTTACCCTTTCGGAGTCTAGGCGATATACATCAGGAATAAAATGCTCTTGGGCGAAACAAAACGTGAATACACTATCATCTGGAACTTGCCTTAGCCTGATCATCAACACATAATGTTCCCATGTCAGATCTATTTCAGTCAGCCCCCACAAATGAAACCACGGTTGATTATTCAGCCAAGGATATTCAAGTTCTCGAAGGTTTAGAACCTGTTCGGCATCGCCCCGGTATGTATATCGGCGGCAATGATGAACGCGCCATGCATCATCTTGTTGCAGAGGTTCTTGATAATGCCATGGATGAGGCAGTAGCAGGCCATGCGACACGAATCGATATTGAACTTGGTCTGGATAACCATATAACAATCAAAGACAACGGACGTGGCATTCCCGTCGATGCTCATCCAAAATATACGGACAAATCTGCACTGGAAGTCATCCTGACCACCCTGCACTCTGGTGCCAAGTTTACACAGGATGCCTATGCAACATCCGGCGGCCTTCATGGCGTAGGTGTTTCCGTCGTAAATGCTCTGTCTGATGCCATGTATGTTGAAGTCGCAAGAGATCGACAGCTTTACCGACAGGAATACAGCAAAGGTCATCCGCAAACTAAGCTGGAGTTGATTGGCAAAACCAACAATCGACGCGGAACGACAATTTCATTCCACCCGGACGCCGAAATTTTTGAGCCCGGTTGTAAATTCCAACCCGCCCGTCTCTACAAGATGACGCGATCAAAGGCCTACCTTTACAAAGGCGTTCAAATCCGTTGGACATGTGAACCTTCCCTTGTCGAGGGTAGTAATATTCCCCCAAGCGAAGTGATCCACTTCCCAAACGGCTTGAAAGATTTTATTGATTCACAGCTTGGCGAACGCCCTGCCCTAACATCTGAATCCTTTGCTGGTGAAGCTGAATTTTCTGATGGTCAGGGACGTGCGGAATGGGCCATTTGCTGGCCCCGAGACGAACAAGGCTTCGTCAATTCCTATTGTAATACAATCCCGACACCTGATGGCGGCAGCCATGAAAGTGGTATGCGCTCTGGCCTCCTAAAAGGTCTCAAGGCATACGGAGAACTTACAGGAATCAAAAAAGCGGCCCAAATTACAGGCGATGATCTTCTGAACGGCAGTATTTCCGTTCTCTCCGTCTTTATCAGGGACCCGCAATTTCAGGGACAAACCAAAGATAGACTCGCCACCCCTCTTGCTGCCAAATTAACCGAAGCAACTATTAAAGATCACTTTGATCTTTGGTTGGCCAGTAATCCTGAAAGTTCCAGACTTTTACTGGAACGTATTATAGAGCGCAGTGAAGATCGGTTAAGAAGAAGACAAGATAAAGAAACAAGTCGGAAAACTGCGACGCGTAAAGTTCGCTTACCCGGAAAGCTTGCCGACTGTAGTAGCAACAGATCAAACGATACTGAAATCTTCTTGGTAGAGGGCGATTCAGCTGGTGGCTCTGCCAAGCAAGCACGTGATAGAAAAACACAGGCGATTCTTCCCCTTCGTGGAAAAATTCTAAACGTAGCCTCTGCAACAGCGGACAAAATCAAAGCAAACCAAGAGATCGCAGATATTAGCTTGGCACTAGGCTGTGGCACCAAAGGCCAGTTCGATAAAGACAAGCTTCGTTACGAACGCGTCATAATCATGACGGATGCCGACGTTGATGGTGCTCATATTGCTTCGTTGCTGATGACTTTCTTTTATCAGGAAATGCCAGGTCTGATCGAAAGCGGTCATCTCTTTCTGGCAATGCCACCGCTTTATCGTCTTACACAAGGCAGTAAAACGGTCTATGCCATGGATGACGAGCATCGACTTGAACTGGAAAAAACTGAACTGACTGGACGCGCGAAAATCGAAGTCAGTCGCTTTAAAGGTCTTGGTGAAATGCCACCTCGACAACTTAAAGAAACAACAATGGACCCATCCAAAAGAGTCCTCTTGCGCGTTACCGTTCATCACAATGATGATTTTGATCCTGCCGAAAGCCAAAGAGCCGCAGCGGACAGAGTAAATTGCCTAATGGGTAAGAAACCGGAACTACGGTTTAACTTTATCCAGGACAACGCAAAGTTCGTTTCAGATATCGATATCTGATATAAACCAAGCCATAATTCAAATAAAAAAAGCACTGCCATTCATCTCGATGGCAGTGCTTTTTTTATTTGAATTATGGTTGGCTCAATATGCGATAATCCCGACTTTGCCCCTTTTTTGTCACAAAGCCCCACCCTTTGGGCATAAAGCCGCGAGATAAGAATACAAAGAAACAAAACAACTTTATTCTTAGATGACAGGGCAGCGGCATGCTGAAAACAATCACACAGAAACAATTAAACTTTTCGATTAAACAACAATTTATCAGGGGGCTATTGGCTGCCTCTATAATTGTTATGGGCATAGGTCCCTCGGTTGCAAATGGACTGGTGTCCCCAAATGACATGAAAAGAGGCTCGTTGTTATTGAAAACAACGGAAGCCGGTAAAATGGTCGAAGCCATTCAGCTTGCAACCAATGTAGAGATTGACATCAACGGACCGATTGCCCGAACGAAAGTCACCCAACGCTTTAGAAACCCTTCTGATGGCTGGGTTGAAGGAACCTATGTTTTTCCTCTTCCTGAAACATCAGCTGTAGATACACTCAAAATGCAAATCGGTGATCGTTTCATCGAAGGCATTATCAAGCCCAAAGAAGAGGCTCGAAAAATTTATGATGACGCCAAAAGAGAAGGCAAAAAAGCCAGTTTGGTTGAACAGTTACGCCCCAATCTCTTTACCAACTCGGTCGCAAATATAGGGCCGCAAGAAATCATCGTTGTACAGATTGAATATCAAGAAACGGTCAGGCAATCGAATGGTCTTTTCTCGCTCCGTTTCCCAATGGTTGCAGCCCCCCGCTACAACCCAAAGCCACGCATTGTCGAAAGTGTAAATTTTGAGAATGATGAACAGTGGGGAACAGTAAAAGATTCCGTTCCGGATCGTGAAGAGATAACGTCTCCAGTAATAAATCCGGCAAGACAAGCACAAAGCAATCCGGTGTCTTTGAATGTCAACTTGGCTTCCGGCTTCCCCATTGCTGAAATCAAAAGCCCGTTCCACAACATTATTACAGACTATAAATCCAAAGATCAGGTTGAAGTCTCTCTCAGTGATCAAGTCGTCCCTGCAGATCGCGATTTTGAACTAAACTGGAAAGCCGAACCAAAAAAATCTCCCCGCGTAGCCCTATTTAAGGAAACAATTGGTCAAGATGACTATTTCCTTGCCTTTGTTACTCCCCCCAAACTGGCTCAACTTGCTCAGGATGAAATAACAACACCAGACAGGGAAGTTATCTTTGTTATTGATAACTCAGGCTCTATGGCTGGCCCTTCTATGAGACAGGCAAAGGAAAGCTTGCTTTTAGCTCTTGCAAAGTTGAGCGATCAGGATCGCTTTAACGTCATAAGATTCGATGACACCTACGAAGTCCTTTTCCCTTCAGCTCTTGAAGCCAATACTGGCAATCTTGATATCGCAAAAAGATTTGTCTCATCTCTCGAAGCTGATGGCGGAACAGAAATGTTACCTGCGCTGGAAGCCGCCTTGGAAGACCAAACCCCGCACGAAAAATCGACTTTACGCCAGATTGTATTCTTGACGGATGGTGCCATTGGCAATGAAAAACAAATGTTTGATACCATTGTAAAAAAACGTGGTCGTTCCAGAATCTTTACCGTCGGTATTGGTTCTGCCCCCAACAGTCACTTTATGAACCGCGCATCCAGCTACGGCAAAGGAACCTTTACCCATATCGGATCAGAACAACAAGTCAGATCCCGTATGAACGAACTATTTACAAAGCTTGAAACCCCGGTGTTAACCGATCTTCAGGCAAACTGGCCAGAAAGTAATCAACCCGAGAAAAACAATGTAGAAATGAGCCCACGTCACCTCCCCGATCTCTACAGTGGTGAGCCCGTCGTTATCTTGGCTAAAGCCAAAAATACGGTTCGATCAGTCAAAGAAACACTGGATGTTTCTGGCCAGTTCTCAAACCAACCCTGGACAATTAAATTACCGCTCCACAAAGCACAGCAAGGCAATGGTATTGGCAAACTATGGGGCAGAAAGAGAATTTCAGAAATAGAAGGACAGTACTTTCAGGCCGATAATTGGAATGTGCTTGATCAATACATACTCAATACAGCTATGAAATACGGCCTAATCAGCAAAATGACGAGCCTTGTCGCAGTTGATATCACCCCGACGCGGCCAACTGGTACAGATTACAATAGTCAGAAGATAGCGTTAAACCTTCCTGCTGGTTGGGATTTTGAGAAAGTCTTTGGGCCTGATTACACTTCGGCTCCAGAACAACTTGAAAATGCCAGCATTTCATCCCTGCATGCCTTAGCTGCAAGTGATACCCCCTTGGCAAATCTAGCCTCTGCAAAAGCTAAATCCATTCCCTTACCTGCAACAGCAACAACAGCGGAATTAAAAATCATTCTTGGTATTCTTCTGTTACTGGCAACGGTATTCTTTATGCTGGTCTCCCGTAAAATGCTTCTAAATGGACAGCGTCCATAGCCATGAAAACCTCTAGTACTATAAAGCCTACCTTACAAATACGAAGACCCTTTCAGAGGCCCCCTCAACATCTGGTAAGAGGAGTGAGAAAGCTCCTCTTACTCGCATTATTCATGGCTGGGTTTGCCCTGATCGGGGATGGTCTCTACATCAAATTAAAAGCCGTTCTGGCGCAACACCTGTTACAACAGGCCTGGCAGGAAACCTTAACCACCCAGACACCACAAAGAGCATGGTCATGGGCCGATACATATCCTGTCGCAGAAATCAGCCTTCCCGATCTGGCTATAGATCCTGTAATCGCCTTACGCGGCAGTAGCGGCGAGGCCTTGGCATTCGCCCCCGGTCATTTGGAGAACACTGCCCGCCCCGGTCAGCATGTTCCTCAACCCCGCTGCCGCAATAGTCTATCCTCAGCCAGCCCAAGCAGTGCTGACGACTTACTGGGATGAGCCGGAGAAATTCGAGCAGATGAACCGTGAGTTGAAAAAGTTCATTCGCAAAGTCGAAGATGAAGGAATTCACGAGTAGCGACCAAATAACGCGCATTGCGTGTGTTATAGTAAAGTTGCCTAAATTTCAACCAGTGATACAATCAAGAAAACAGGAGGCGTTATGAAATCAATACTTGCAACTGCTATCAAAGCTGGACTGGTGTACATGATTCGAAATTATGCCGCCTCACTGGTGTTTGACATGATTGTTGAGCAGGCCGAAAAGCTCTCACGTCGCACTGATACTGACATCGACGATAAGGCTGTGGCCATGCTGAAAAACGACAAGAGCGACTTCATAGCAGCCATCAAGGGCAGAATCTAATTAAAGCCAAACTTAAAGGTGTGGAATTATGAGTTCAAAACTACTTAAAGATGCAACACAAGAAGAGCTTCTTGCTGAATTGATTGAGCGCTCTGGAGGTCTTAGTCAAGCTCCTGATACTATTCGCTATTGCAGTACCATGCGAGAAGCGCTAGTTGGGATTGGTTATGATGAAACAGCTAGTATTTTCTTAGATCAAGAATCATACGAAGCGTTAGTTGATATTGTCGGGGCTGATAAATGAAAACCAAAGCGAAAGCAACAAGTTACAAGCCGAAGAAGCCGAAGAAGAAAGCCAAAAAGGTCGCGGGCGGTTTTGACTACAACATCACAAAGCGACGGAAGTCAGCATGATTTTACTCTTCGCGGTCATTGCGCTGGTTATATTCATATTCACCGCCAAGAGACTGGCTCTCGTATCATTTATAGCGTTTTTCATTGCACAATTCATATCGACGCGAAGTGTAGTGACGTTCAGCTATGAGGCTGCTGTAATCAGCATGATGATTCTGAACTT
>NZ_CAKZMP010000082.1 GCF_937128705.1 uncultured Kiloniella sp.
AAAAGAGAATATTTGCCGGGACACCCGGCAGCTGACGAAGATGGGTATGTGCTTCAACCCAATGTGAACTCGTTAATCGAAATGACGGATATGCGCGAAGCACAACGAAGTTTTGAAGCAAACCTTCAGGCAATCCAAGCATCGAAAAGTATGTTGCAACGTACTTTGGAAATACTTCAGTAGAATAGGCGTAAGAGGATTTAGATGATGGCTGTAAATTTTGTTGATGCTGTAAACGCTTATAATCAGGCTGCTGAAAAAGGTCTTGTTGGAAAAAAAGAAAAATCTGATCCTGTTGGCGACGACTTTGCGTCAACATTGCGAGATGTTGCGACGGATACCTTGGGTACAATGCAAACGGCGGAAAATAAAACGTTGATGGCTGCGGCTGGTAAAGCGGATGTAACAGACGTGGTGACCGCGATGTCAGAAGCAGAGGTTACGTTGCAAACGGTTGTCGCTGTGCGTGACAAGGTTGTTCAGGCCTATCAGGAAATTTTGAGAATGCCAATTTGATTTGGCTAGTTAGTACATAACAGAACATTATTTTCACAGGTGGGGCATGAGTGAAACAGACGTCATTGAGTTTGGTAAAGAAGCCGTTTGGGTCATGCTTAAAATGAGTGCACCAACCTTGTCAGTTGCTTTGTTGGTTGGGTTAATTATTTCCCTGTTCCAAGCTTTAACGCAGTTGCAGGAAATGACGCTAACCTTTGTTCCCAAACTGATTATCATTAGCTTAACGCTTGTTGCGACGGCGCCGTTTATGGCGCAAACACTTGGGAATTTTACTGAACAAATTATGGATAAGATAGTCGCCCTGGGTTAAGTCATGCTCTATGATTTACTTCCTTCTAGCGTATATATCGTATTAATCGTCTTCACGCGTATTGGCAGTGCTATGATTCTGTTGCCAGGTTTTGGGGAATCATATGTTCCTCCCCGGGCCAGGTTAGCGTTAGCTATTTTAATCACTCTGGTTGTTGCCCCGTTGATAGCCTCTAGTATTCCCTCTATGCCAGAACAAATCTCCGGTTTGGGATTCCTAATTTTTAGTGAGGCTTTGATAGGTTTTTTTATGGGGACCGTTGCAAGGATGTTTTTAAGTGCAGCGGCATCTGCGGGCATGATTGCAGCGACAATGTCTTCTTTGGCAAACGCGTTGATTCAAGACCCTGTTTCTGCTCAACAAGCTTCAATTATGGGCACATTTTTAACCGCGATTGCTATTGTGTTGATTATGGTTTTGGATATCCATCATCTGTTTATTCTTGGCTTGGTAGATAGTTATGAGCTTTTTGTCCCGGGCCAGATATTACCGACGGGTGATTTTTCAAACATGATTGCTCGGGTTGTCGGTGATACGTTTATTCTGGCGACACGAATGGCGGCTCCTTTTATTGTCGTTGGGATGATATTTTTTCTAGGCTTGGGATTACTCGCGAAATTAATGCCGCAAATGCAGGTGTTTTTTGTGGCGATGCCGCTTCAAGTTGCAATGGGAATCACTGTCTTATTCCTTTCAGTGCCAGTCATGATAAAAGTCTATATGATTAGCCTAGAAGAGCATTGGATGGTGTTTGTGAAATGATGGGCACATCTATTTGTCTCTCAATTATAAAGAGGACGTGTCATGTCCGATGATAGTGATGAGTCCCAAAAAACAGAAGAACCAACCGCGAAAAAATTAGCTGATGCACGGCAAAAAGGTGATGTCCCTAAGTCTCAAGAATTGAACTCTTGGTTTTCATTTTTTGGTTTTTTGTTGTTTCTCAGTTTTTTCTCTGTCTGGATTAGCCAAGAACTGGGAGCAACGCTTGCTACTTTTTTAGAGCGACCAGATACAATAAGGCTTGAAACGGGACACATATTTGAGGCGACAACCTCTCTCATCAAAGATGTTGGCATTCTTTTTATTACACCTGCTGTTATCATGATTGCGTTTGCAATTGCATCGGGGTTAATGCAGCACGGTTTTTTGATATCATCTGAATCGTTAACCCCGAAGTTAAGTAAGATCTCACCACTTGCAGGATTCAAACGACTTTTTTCTCTTCAGTCAGTGATGAATTTAGTCAAAGGTCTGGCCAAACTTATTATTGTTGGCGGAATCATTGGCTTTGTTCTTTGGCCTAAACGTTCTGTCGTGCCCCAACTTTCAGAACTTAATGTGGCGCAGATGACAATAACACTTCTGGATTGGGCGACCCTGATCGTGATCGCCGTGGTTGCTGTAATGGCCGTAATTGCGGGGCTTGATTATCTGTATCAATATTTTGAATATATAAAAAAGCTCAAGATGACGAAGCAGGAAGTCAAAGACGAATCAAAACAGAGCGAAGGTGATCCGATGGTCAAGGGTCGCCTGCGTCAATTACGAATGGAAAAGGCCCGCCAGAGAATGATGGCCTCTGTTCCCAATGCTGATGTCGTCATAACGAACCCGACGCACTTTGCGGTTGCGCTAGAATACAACGGGATGATGATGGAGGCCCCTAAACTTACTGCAAAAGGGGTAGACGCTGTTGCTTTTCGTATCCGAAATGTCGCCGAAGAAAATAAAATTCCCGTGATGGAAAATCCCCCCTTGGCACGTGCACTTTATGCCGGGGTCGAGATTGATCAAGAGATCCCGCCAGAACACTATAAAGCAGTCGCCGAAATCATTGGTTACGTTATGAAACTCAAAAAATAACAAGAGTTCTTTGTAATCGAGAACCTTTCTTAAGCTATCCTGTTTGTTTTTAAACGATTTTCGGGTTAATCTTTCATTTACTGTCTTATTGTTTCTTTTCTAGGGCCCTAATTGTGGTCTTAAAAGAAGACATTTCGTGGGGGAAGCAGGGAAGTGTCACCTACTATCTGGATCGCAATCTGTAGCTTTTTAGCTCTGATCATACTTGCTCTTGGCTTTGTTGTCTGGCGATACAGAAAGATGCTTGCTTTGCGTCAGTACGCTTTTGCAGCAGTTCCTAGGCCAAGACAGATTGTGGATCCTAAAGGAAAGTGCCTTTTTGCAAATCCAGCGTTTGAAGATTTTTTTGGCGGTGATCTTAGGGCTGTTCCTGATTTGATTCTTGATGAGAGTAATGGTGATGAAGAAATCGGGCGCAAGCTGGCTACTCTCGAGCTTAATGCCAAGAATGGTGTTTCAGGACATGTCGAGATTGAAATACCGGGGGTTAGACCTGAACATAACGATGTTCAATGGCGCCATGTCGCGGCCTATCCCTTACCAAATCGACCGGGGTATGTGTTCTGGTTCGTCGACGATATTACGATGCGTCGTCAAATGGAAAAGGTCATTAATGACCAGCAGCAACGTTTTGTCGATCTTTTGGAAAATGCGCCAATTGGCTTTTTCTCTGTAGATGCGGATGGTTCGTTTCTTTTCGCAAACCAGACTTTGACCGATTGGTTGGGGTATTCATCATCTGAACTGGAAAGCGGGCAAATCAAGCTTCATGATATTGTTGCTGATGCTACTTTAGACAAGGTTCCAGCCTATCATCCCTTTGAGGATGTGGAGAGCCGATCTGGAGAAGTTTTTCTTAAAACAGCAGATGGGGAAAAGCGCATTCTTGCAGCGATCAGTCAGCATATTGCGGAAGGTAGTGGGGATAAGGGCTTTAGAACAAGATCCGTTGTACGGAATTTGACGCAAGAGCGTGAAATGGCAACGGCGCTGGAGCAGTCAGAAAAACGATTCCGTAAATTCTTTAATGAGGCCCCGGTTGGTATCGTTTTGCTGAATGAACGCGGTGTCATTACGGAAAGTAACAGGGCGTTTCAAGAACTGTTGGCGATAGCAGAGGAAGTTAAAGGAAAACCACTTCTTTCTTTGATTGGTGATGAAGAACGGGAAGCTGTCCGAGACGCTTTGGTCTCTGCAACGACTTATGAACGTAAGGCTATGGAAGTACACCTTACCGGAAATTCCGATACTGTTTGTAATATGAATGTTACGCATGTGGATGAAAATTCCGGACTGCCAAGTGGGTATATTCTGAATTTTACGGATACGACTGAACAGCGCAGTCTGGAAGCCCAGTTCGCACAATCACAAAAAATGCAGGCCGTTGGCCAACTGGCTGGTGGCATTGCGCATGACTTTAACAATCTGCTAACGGCGATGATTGGCTTTTCAGACTTACTGCTTTTACGTCATCGCCCGGGTGATCAATCATTTGCAGATATTATGCAGATTAAACAAAACGCGAACCGGGCGGCAAACCTGGTGCGTCAGTTACTGGCTTTCTCTCGTCAACAAACGCTTCAGCCTAGACGTTTGAATGTAACGGATATTATTGCTGAGCTTGCCCACCTTTTACGTCGCCTCATTGGTGAAACCATTGAGCTACGCATCACACATGGACGTGATTTGGGAGATGTGAAGGCTGATCAGGGGCAATTAGAGCAAGTTATTATTAACCTTGCTGTGAATGCGCGTGATGCTATGGATCAGGGGGGAGTTTTGGAAATTATCACATCAAATGTGATGGTTGATGCCCCTTATAAAGTTAAAGGCGAGGAAATCCCGCCCGGTGATTATGTTCTGGTAAAGGTGCAAGATACCGGACACGGTATTCCGACTGAAATTATCGACCGTATTTTCGACCCCTTCTTCTCAACTAAAGAAGTTGGGGCAGGCACCGGGCTGGGACTGTCCACTGTCTATGGTATTGTGAAGCAGTCGGGTGGTTTTGTTTTTGTTGATTCAACCGCGGATCAGGGAACTGTTTTTTCTTTACTGCTGCCGCATTTCCAAGAAGATGCGCAAGATCAGGAAGAGCTTGTTGCTGAAATACCAAAAGCACAGGATTTGACCGGGCGGGGGAATATTCTGTTGGTCGAAGATGAAGATGCTGTGAGGTCCTTTAGTGCGCGGGCATTAGAGAACAAAGGTTATAAAGTACTTGAGGCGAATTCGGGTGAAGCAGCACTTGAGATTCTTCAGCAAGACGGGGAAACCATTGATCTGGTCATAACAGATGTTGTGATGCCAAAGATGGACGGACCGACCTTGATCAAGACGCTTTATAAAACGCATCCGGATCTAAAAGTTATCTTCATTTCCGGCTATACGGAAGATTCCTTTCGTAAGTCGTTGGATGTAGATTCTGCTATTGAATTTTTACCCAAGCCCTTTAGCTTGAAACAGTTAGCTTCCAAAGTTAAGGATGTTCTTGCCGCGCAATAACGGTGTATTACAGCTCTCATTCTGGATATACATACTTAGGCAGCAATAGCTTATGTCTGTTTGACTAAAGAGAATAGGCTCTTTTGTATAAGAGTGTTCCCTTAATGTTCTTTTTTGTTGCTTGGTGGGAACAAAGAGGGTACATTGTTCTCGTTGCAGCAAGTGTGAGCCTGTGGGATAAGGGAGGCAACGATGGCACAAAACGTCTTACAGTTAGTGGAGAATAGCACGGTGGACAAACAAAAGGCATTAGATGCAGCCCTGGGACAGATTGAACGCGCTTTTGGTAAAGGCTCGATCATGAAACTGGGCGAGGGAAAGGCAGTTGAGACCGAAGTTATTTCCACGGGATCGTTGGGATTGGACATTGGCCTAGGCATAGGTGGTTTACCACGCGGGCGTATTGTCGAAGTTTACGGACCGGAGTCATCCGGTAAAACAACCCTAGCCCTGCATGTTGTTGCTGAAGCACAAAAAGCTGGTGGCACTTGTGCCTTTATTGATGCGGAACATGCTCTTGATCCTGCCTATGCAAATAAACTTGGAGTTGACGTCAGCGAGTTGCTGATTTCTCAGCCTGATGCCGGTGAACAAGCGTTGGAAATTACGGATACATTGGTACGTTCTGGCGCATTGGATGTGTTGGTTGTGGATTCCGTGGCTGCCTTGGTTCCTAAAGCTGAACTCGAAGGGGATATGGGCGACTCTCTTCCTGGTTTGCAAGCACGCTTGATGAGTCAGGCGATGCGTAAATTGACAAGCTCGATTTCCAAGTCCCGTACGCTGGTGATTTTTATTAACCAGATTCGTATGAAAAGTGGGGTGATGTTTGGTAATCCGGAAACGACAACAGGCGGTAACGCACTTAAGTTTTATTCTTCCGTTCGTTTGGATATTCGCCGTATTGGTGCGATTAAAGATCGTGAAAATATTACCGGTAACCAAACCCGGGTGAAGGTTGTTAAAAATAAAATGGCCCCTCCATTCCGGGTGGTTGAGTTTGACATTATGTATGGTGAAGGTATTTCCAAAACGGGTGAAATGCTTGATCTCGGTGTTCAAGCCGGCGTTGTTGAAAAGGCCGGTGCTTGGTTCTCTTGTGATGGACAGCGCATTGGGCAAGGGCGTGAGAATGCTAAAAAATTCCTGACGGACAATCCGGAAGTTGCGAAGAAAATTGAAACTGCTGTGCGTAAAAATGCAGGAATTGTTGCAAACGCAATGCTTGAAGGAAAAGAAGAAGACGAAACAGAGGACGCTTAACTCTCTTCCGTTTAGAAAACAAAAAAGGAGCCTGCAGCAGGCTCCTTTTTCTTTGGGTGTATAAATTTGATTTGAATTATCACCCCAAAAATTATGGATTGGTAACTCGTCCAAAAGCCTTTGTGAAACCTTTTAAAGAGAAGGGGATCGCAATCTTCTTTTTGACTGCATCAAAGAAGACAACTCGCCCTTCATTTTGGCTTTTAAATGTATTTAGAAGTTCATTATCAATCTGTATTTCAGACTGGCAGCCTGTTCTTAAGCAACGGATAAAAGGATATTGTCTTTTTAGCTGTGGCCCAACCTCAAGAGAAAAACCTTCGGGCAGGCGAATGCCTAATGGTAAGGTTAGAATAAGAGTGGTGATACCAGCTGTATTATTGTCTGGCCGTCCAACAGCAAGATTCAGCACAGGGCTAGGGTTGTCGCCGAGTGTCACATTATGAACGATGTAACACGTAAGGGGCTCATTTACCGTACAATGCGCGGCCCAGTTCCCAAAACGTTCGGTTGACCGTTGTGGTGCCTGTTGTTGGGCCGTGGCAATGGAGGACGTTGCTATCAGAAACAGACAACAGCTGGCAACAGTTTTGAAAATATTTCCGGTATTTATAAAGGCCATGGTTTTAGATTACCAGTTTACTAAATTAATGGTCGTGAATGTTGATTCACAAGATATGTGTTCTAGCTATATCGAATAATCATGGAAAATTAAAGGCAAGTTATAATAAGGGTTGTGTGAAGGTTGAGGCAGGGAAATTGTAATGCTGCAAGCGAAGTCTAGACAGAGCCTTGGCAGCACGTTAAAACCGCAGATAAGATTTTCCGTATTCTATTGTGAAAAGAATGCGTCCTGTCCAAGTTTTAGGGTAAGTGATTAAAATGATTACCGGCAATGAGATCCGTAGGGTCTTTCTCGACTATTTTGCAAAACATGGTCATCAAACAGTTGAATCTTCGCCACTGGTACCGCGAAATGATCCGACGTTGATGTTTACCAACGCAGGTATGGTGCAATTTAAAAATGTCTTTACCGGTAACGAGACACGTCCCTATAGCCGCGCGGCAACCTCGCAGAAATGTGTACGCGCAGGTGGTAAGCACAATGACCTCGAAAACGTAGGTTATACGGCAAGGCACCACACCTTCTTTGAAATGATGGGGAACTTTTCCTTTGGTGATTATTTCAAAGATGTGGCCATTGAACATGCCTGGAACCTGATCACAAAAGAATATGGTGTTCCCGAAGAAAAACTGTTGGTCACGGTCTATTCTGAAGACGAAGAAGCGGCGGCTCTCTGGCGTAAAATTGCTGGTTTGAGCGACGATCGTATTATCCGGATCTCGACAAGTGATAACTTCTGGTCGATGGGTCCTACAGGACCTTGTGGACCTTGTTCAGAAATTTTCTATGACCACGGGGATCACATTTTTGGTGGCCCTCCGGGTAGCCCGGATGAAGACGGCGACAGATTTATTGAAATCTGGAATCTCGTGTTTATGCAATATGAACAGATTGATGCCCAGACGCGGGTCGATCTGCCTAAGCCGTCAATTGACACCGGGATGGGACTAGAACGCATTACAGCTGTTCTTCAAGGCAAACACGATAACTACGATGTTGATTTACTTCGCACTATCATTGAAGCTTCGGCGCACGAGACTGGTGTCGATGCGGACGGGGATCATGCCGTTTCTCATCGGGTTATTGCTGACCACCTTCGTTCGACCGCGTTTTTGATTGCGGATGGGGTTTTGCCGTCTAACGAAGGACGTGGCTATGTTCTACGTCGTATTATGCGCCGTGCCATGCGCCATGTTCATAAACTCGGTGTTAAAGATCCGGCAATCTACAAGTTGGTTCCGTCTCTGGTTGGAATGATGGGGACTGCTTTCCCTGAATTGACCCGTGCAGAAGCTCTGATCACAGAAACCCTGAAACTGGAAGAAAATCGTTTTGGTCAAACTCTGGATCGGGGCATGAAATTACTGTCAGCTGAAACGGACAAGTTAGGTGACAAGGGTACGCTTAATGGTGAAGTTGCCTTTAAGCTCTACGATACCTATGGCTTCCCGCTTGATTTGACTCAGGATGTTTTGCGTGGACAGGGGCAAGCAGTTGATACCGAAGGTTTCAACGCGGCTATGGAACAGCAGCGTGCTGCTGCACGTAAGGCTTGGAGCGGTTCCGGCGATGCTGCGACAGAAAAAGTCTGGTTTGAAATACAAGAACGTGTCGGTGGAACAGAGTTCCTTGGGTATGATACGGAGACAGCCGAAGGCCAGGTTCTGGCAATCCTAAAAGATGGTGCCGAAGTTTCTACTGCAAAGACTGGTGATCAGGTGATGGTTATCACAAACCAGACACCGTTCTATGGTGAAAGTGGTGGGCAACAAGGGGATCACGGCCTGTTGTTCTCTGCCGAAGGTGCGGAAGTTACGATCAGCGATACACAGAAAAAACTGGGCAATTTATTTATTCATATCGGTAAAGTGACCCGTGGTGAAATCTCGGTCGATCTTGCGATGGAAATGAAGGTAGATGTGTCTCGTCGTTCTGCCCTGCGTGCTCATCACTCTGCGACGCACCTGTTACACGAAGCTCTTCGCCGACGTTTGGGGACACATGTAACGCAAAAAGGATCCTTAGTGGCAAAAGAACGTCTTCGTTTTGATATCAGCCAGCCAAAGCCTTTGGACCCAGATGATATTGCGACTGTTGAACGCGAAGTGAATGATTACATTCGTCGCAACGATCCGGTTACTACCCGTCTGATGACCCCGGATGAGGCAATCAAAGAAGGGGCGATGGCTCTCTTTGGTGAGAAGTACGGTGAGGAAGTCCGGGTTGTTTCCATGGGCGGTTCAGACAGCTCTACTGGCAGCGGGTATTACTCGACTGAGCTTTGTGGTGGTACGCATGTTAGAAGAACCGGAGATATTGGTTTCTTTAAAATCGTGTCCGAAGCGGCGCTTGCTTCTGGTGTTCGTCGTATTGAGGCGGTGACAGGTCAGGCTGCACTGGACTATGTATCCGCACAGGAAACCCAACTGGCTGCTGCTGCTGCGGCAATGAAGGCCTCACCTGCTGAATTGGAAGCACGTGTAACATCGCTTTTGGAAGAAAGAAAGCGGCTGGAGCGTGACTTGACCGATGCACGTCGTAAGCTTGCCGCTGGTGGCGGTGGCGCATCAGGTGATGCCGAATTCAAGGATGTAAACGGCATCAAAGTTGCTGCTCGGGTTCTAGAAGGCGTTTTGCCAAAAGACCTTAAACCAACAGCAGATGAGTTGAAGAAACAAATCGGTACTGGCGTTATTGTTCTGATTGCAGATACTGATGGTAAGGCCTCTATTGTTGTTGCCGTGACGGATGATCTCACCGACAAGGTTTCTGCGGTTGATTTGGTTCGTGCTGGTTCTGCGGCTCTTGGCGGCAAAGGCGGGGGCGGTCGCCCCGATATGGCGCAAGCCGGTGGTCCAGACGCTTCGAAAGCTCAAGATGCGATACAGGCAATCGAAACGTTGCTTGGTTGATTAGTATTTTGCTCAAGATAAAAGCTCCGCAGCTATGAAGGCTGCGGAGCTTTTTTTATGTCTTTAGATGTTTTGTTCGTAGCAAATCTATCAAGATCATTTTTTCCCATTGGCAAGTTTCAGGGCGTCAGGATGTTGGCGCAATTTTGCCATGGCCCAAACGCCGAGAAACGGTCCAATGGCTAAGGGAGCAAAGGCATAGTGCCAGCTTAGAAGATCAACGGCATAGGGCATCAAATGAATAGTGATTAGGGTGAGTGTAAACCCTAATGATGTTTGGAGTGTCAGCATTGTGCCTACGATCTCAGGCGGGGATAATTCCGCGACGGATGCTGAAAATTGAGCTGAATCTGCAATGATGCAGATACCCCACAGCACACAGAGCAATGTCAGCCATATGGGAGAAGCACCGAATAGAAGGCCAACCGTTAAAGCGCAGATACCGCTAATTAACATAGCTATAATGGTTAATGTGGTTCGTCCGAGCTTATCTGCTAAGTAACCTGTTGCCAAACAACCGATAGCCCCTGCTGCCATTGTGGCAAAGGTTGCCAGCTTGGCAAGATTGTGGGCAACGGTACTTTCCATCGTCAGCGAAAAGCTGGCGGTTAGGAATATCCCGATCCAAGCCCACATTGCATACAGTTCCCACATATGCCCTAGATAGCCAAGGTTTGCCAGACGAACTGATTTGATATTCCAGGCAGAGAGAATATGCCGTGGATGAAATTTGGGTGCTTTAGTATACGCAGGTCCGATTTTGAAAAAGAGGATGCCAATTGCAGCGGCAATAGCGCAAACCGAAGCTGTTGCAATTGTAAAGCGCCAGTCAATGCCGCCGATTGCATTGAATAGATGTGGGGAGGCTGATCCAAGAGTTAATGCGCCGACCAAAAGGCCGACAAGAAGACCCATATCGCCTTTTGCCCAGGTTGCGGCCATCCGCATGCCTACGGGATAAATTCCAGCCATACAAACCCCGGTGATAAAACGAAGGAGCGGCACAATTGTGTGGGTTGGTTCTATGATCAGTAGTAAAGCATTTGCCAAGGCTGCAATGATTGCAGAGCCAAGGAAAAAAAGTTTAGGCGGTAATCGATCGGCCAAGCCAAAGAGGGCAGAAGACAGACTACCAACCACAAACCCAACCTGAACTGCAGATGTGAAAAGCGCTTGCTGGAAAGATGTGAGGCTATATTCCTCTATTAATGAGGGGAGGACAGCGGATGCCGAAAACCAGAGTGCCATTGCAGCAACCTGACAAAGGGCAAGTATCGTTAGGGAAAACCATTTATCAGAATTACTTGTCATGTGTCTCTGGTAGGGTAAGAAGATTGATATTTTACAAAGTATTGAGCTGATCGCAATTTGTCGAACAGGAACTTTGTTTTGAAATCACGATCTTGTGTTGAGATCAAGTTATTATAAGGTATTTGTAATGTTACAAGATCTGATTTCTTATTCACGATATGAATCACCTATTGGCCAGATTCTATCATTTTATAACGATAATATCCTTTGCCACCTTGATTTCACGGATTGTCAGGATCGGTGGGGGAAGCTGTTGAATAGACGCTTTCCAAATTTGTTGTTGGAAGAAATTTCAGGGCTGTCTGATTTGGATATGCGGCTGGATGATTATTTTTCTAAATCTCCAACAGCTTTCGATGACTTGGCCATGGATACAGGCGGGACAGATTTTCAGAAACAAGTATGGGCTGCGTTGTGCAAAGTCCCCTTTGGAGCAAAGGAGACCTATAGCTCTATGGCGTCTATAATTGGCAAACCCAAAGCCGTCCGTGCCATGGCAGCAGCGAACGCTTTAAATCCAATTTCTATTGTTATTCCCTGTCACCGCATTGTTGGGAAAGATGGATCGCTGACGGGGTATGGGGGCGGGTTAGAACGTAAAAAAACGTTATTGCTACACGAACAGCTTTGATATCTTGGTGATACTAAACGATATGCAGCAGACGTCATAAAGGCCGCATGTAGCGGCCTTTATTAGTTCGTCTAATCTTTTCTAAGGTTACGCCTTAGCTTTAACATCAGAAATAATATGTAAATCGCGTTGTGGGAACGGGATAGAGATGCCTTCTTTGTCAAAGGCTTCTTTAATTGCCCGACGATTGTCACTCAACGCAGGCCAATAGTCTCCGCTGTCTGTCCAGTATCTGATATTCAGATCGACAGAACTTTCACCCAAACCGCTGATGATAACCTGTGCAGCTGGATCTTTGTGAACGCGTCCATCGCCAGAAAGTACAGCTAAAGCGACTTTCTCTGCTTTTGCGATATCGTCACCGTAACCAATGCCGATTGCCATGTCTGTACGGCGTTTACTGTTTCTGCTGTAGTTGGTCACAGTTGCAGACCAAAGCTTGGAATTAGGTACAGAAAGGTACAATCCGTCAACTGTGGTCATATGTGTGATGAACAGACTGATTTCTTCTACCGTTCCTGAAATACCATCGGCATCAACAAATTCACCAACTTTAAGAGGGCGAAGGAAAAGCAGCATAAAGCCAGCGGCGATGTTTTGCATTGTTCCTTGCAGAGCCAGACCAATTGCCAGACCGGCGGCTCCAAGAACAGCAATAATACTTGTTGTCTCAACACCGAAACGGGCCAAAACAGCAATCAATACAAAGACCATAATTGTATAACGGATGATCTTTACGATGACAGGTTTCAGGGTCGTATCAACTTTTCCTGACTTGGTTAGTAGCTTCTCAGTGTATTTTGCAACACGCCCGGCGACAAAAATACCAACAATAAGTATGGCCAGTGCGGCCAAAATTTCCAAAGAGAAATCTAATGCTGTTTGTGTAAGTTGTTCTACAAGCTGTGTGTATTCTTCGGTGATTGTCACAACCAAAGTTCCTCTTTCTAAGATTACAGGCTGTCCCCCGGATAAACCCTCATTGGACAAAACCCCCGCTGTGGATAATACAGCGAGGGTTTAAAAAAATCACCTAGTAAAAATACCAACCTTCGACAGGGGGGATATCCTTCTAGGGGTAGGGAAATTTATCAGATATCGGCAAGGACTTTGACGGATAACATACGATCAGGATCATCAACAGCACCACTGCCCGGAGCGCCTTTTTTGATACCATCTACCAGTTCCATACCATCGGTTACACGGCCCCAGACTGTATACTGGCCGTTAAGTGATGGCGCACTGTCAAACATGATGAAGAACTGGCTGTCGCCAGAATGTGGATTCTGTGCGCGGGCCATGCCGACGACACCACGTTCAAATGGTTCTTGTGTAAATTCTGCGCGCAGCTTTTTGCCTGAGCCACTTGTACCCGTTCCGGTTGGATCACCTGTTTGCGCCATGAAACCGTCAATAACACGGTGGAATACGATGCCATCGTAAAAGCCTTCGCGTGCAAGTTCTTTTATACGAGCAACGTGTGTTGGGGCTAGATCGGGAAGCATTTCGATGGTTACTTTACCCGTTTCAAGTTCGATAACGAGAGTGTTTTCCAGATCTGGTGTTGTTTCTTCTGTCATGGCTTAGGCCTTAAATAAGTGTGATAAACTAACAGCAAAATAGGTATTTGAGAGTACTTTTGCAAGGTAGCATCTTTATGGGGATAGGAATTCAAAAAGAGGAGAGGCGTTCATACTTCTTCTCGAAAATAAAAAGCGCTGTATCCATTGGGATTACAGCGCTTTTTTTGAGTTTTCTGGGCGGGTAGCTACTGAATGTCAGCAAGTACCTTTACAGAAATCATTTTGTCTGGGTTGCTAACTTTACCGCTGCCCTGGGCACCTTTTTTGATCGTATCGACATGTTCCATACCCTGTATGACTTTACCCCATACAGTGTATTTTCCATCAAGCGACGGCGTTCTTTTGAACATGATAAAGAACTGACTGTCCCCAGAATTTTCGCTTTGGGAACGTGCCATGCCGACAGTACCACGAACGTAAGGTTCACGGGAAAATTCAGCATTTAGTTTTTTACCAGATCCACCGGTACCAAGACCTTTAGGGTCACCGGTTTGTGCCATAAATCCTGCGATTACCCGATGGAATACAATGCCATCATAAAAGCCCTCGCGTGTCAGCTCTTTGATTCTCGCCACATGGTTTGGGGCAAGGTTGGGAAGCATCTCGATGAAGACGTTACCGGTTTTAAGTTCTATTACCAGTGTGTTTTCAGGATCTGCAGCCTGTGAAGTTGTTGACGCAAAGGTCAAGGCAAGAAGGCCAGCAAGTAAATTACGTAGGATTTTTGGCATATTTGTTAGCTCATTGCTTTCTGTAGATTAGTATCGATCGCATCCAGGAATTGATCTGTTGTCAACCAATCTTGATTAGGGCTGATCAGAAGCGCAAGATCTTTTGTCATCTTTCCAGATTCAACTGTGTCGATGCAAACTTTTTCAAGTGTTTCTGCAAACTCAACGACTTCCGGCGTTTCGTCAAATTGTCCACGGAATTTCAAGCCGCGAGACCATGCGAAAATAGAAGCGATTGGGTTTGTTGATGTGTCTTTGCCTTGCTGGTGCAGACGATAGTGGCGTGTCACTGTACCGTGCGCTGCTTCAGCTTCTACGGTCTGTCCATCGGGTGTCATCAGAACTGATGTCATTAGGCCAAGAGAACCAAAACCTTGTGCAACAGTATCAGACTGAACATCGCCGTCATAGTTTTTACAAGCCCATACAAAACCACCAGACCATTTCATGGCTGCTGCAACCATGTCATCAATCAAACGGTGTTCATAGGAAATACCTTTTGCCGCAAACTTATCAGCGAATTCGGTCTGATAAACTTCTTCGAACAGATCTTTAAAGCGTCCGTCGTAAGCCTTCAGAATGGTATTTTTTGTCGACAGATATACAGGCCAGCCAAGATCAAGGCCGTAGTTCATGCAAGCACGGGCAAAGCCACGGATGGATTCATCCAGGTTGTACATGCCCATTGCGACACCAGCTTCCGGAAACTCAAAGATCTCACGGGTAATTGGCTCACCACCGTCTTCTGGTTGGAAGGTCATGGTCAGTTTACCTGCGCCAGGAACAAGGAAGTCAGTTGCTTTATACTGATCACCAAACGCGTGACGTCCAATAACAATTGGTTGTGTCCAACCTGGGACTAGGCGTGGAACATTTTCCATGATAATTGGCTGACGGAAAACAGTACCACCAAGAATGTTACGAATGGTTCCGTTTGGCGAACGCCACATTTTTTTCAGGTCGAATTCTTCAACACGTGCTTCATCAGGTGTGATTGTTGCACACTTAACACCAACGCGATGCTCTTTGATGGCATTGGCGGCATCGACAGTGATCTGGTCGTCGGTTTCATCACGACTTTCGATGGAAAGATCAAAGTATTTCAGATCAACATCAAGATAAGGAAGAATGAACTTTTGTTTAATTTTTTCCCAGATGATCCGTGTCATCTCATCGCCATCGAGTTCGACGATTGGATTTTTAACCTTAATTTTGGACATGTTCGCCTCCTTGTTTGTCGGCTTGTTTCGTATAATTTGGGGAACTCACAGAGGAAAATAACAGTCTTTCGCTGCAGTGCAAGATAACTCGGAATAACAATTCATATCAAAGTTGCTTGAGATCCGTTTCAATATTGCTCTCTGGCATACTTTTTAGTTGGGTGAATACTTCTTCTATGTTGTTGACAACGCTATATATATCATCAGGGTTTTGCCTTAGATAACCTGCGGAAATTTGATGGTTGATTAGGTTCAAAAGCGGGGTCCAAAAATTTTCCAAATTGACAACGATCAAAGGTTTGTCATGCATGCCAAGCTGTTTCCAGGTCGCAATTTCGAAAAATTCATCCAGAGTTCCCAGGCCGCCAGGCAAGATGCAGAAGGCATCCGAGCGTTCAAACATTGCCATTTTACGGGTATGCATGGAATCAACAACGATCAATTCATTTACGTCTTTATGTGCAACTTCTAGTTTATCTAGGTATTCAGGTATTATCCCTGTTACGGTGCCATTATGAGCCAAAGCGCCATCAGCGACCCGCCCCATTGACCCAACACGACCGCCACCGTAGACAACTTCAATGTCATTTTCTGCTGCCATACGACCTAGCTGATGGGCTTTTGCGAGATGTTCATCGCTAACAAGGTTTGATGAACCACAATAAACACAGATAGATTTAATGTTGGTCATTGATAAATTCCTTTTCTTATTATTTTTGTGCTGAGTTGCAAAACGGCACGTAGATAACAGGGCTGGACCCTCTTCGACGTGCCGATGTTCTTATTATATCTTTAGTTTGAACAATGGCAATCATCTGGAAAAGGCAGACGAACAAGAGCTATGACATTTTTTGTTGTCTAAAAAATGTCATAGCTCTTGTTCTTTTCCCATAAGGACTTAACCTAGAGTTAGAAGAATGTTAGTCTGCGGGGAAATTTCCCACCCGCTTTGGCTATTGAATAGTATCAGTCAAGATAGAGATCTTAGGAGGCATCTTTGAGCCGTACCCTCATTGTTTCACTCGTAGCCGTTGTCGTTCTGTTAGGGGGCAGTGTCTCGATTTGGTATGTCTTGGATGATGATTCTGATTCTACTGTGGTCGTGGATAGCACGGGTTCTTCAAAGGATGCTCCTAAAAAGATTGTAAATAAACTTTCTGGGGAACCGAATACTTCCGAGCCAGTAGCGACCGAAAATAACGTTGCAACAAGTGATACGGTGCAAGTAAGTGAGTCTGAAACTTCTTCATCTGAAGACTCAGAGGAGAGCCAAAAGGCTGAAGAATCTGTCGCAGAAATAGAAACTGATGTTTCCGAGGCACAATCTTCTGATGAGGAACAAGCAACGGCAGTAATTGTTGACCCGTCTCTGTCTTTTGATGTGATTAGGGTTGAAAAGACGGGGGATACCGTTCTCGCTGGCAGGGCGCCCGCGGGGAGCGATGTACGCATTGTGGATGGAACAACCTTACTTGGAAGTGTACAGGCCGATGAAAATGGTCAGTGGGCCTATGTTCTAGAGACACCGCTCGCACCGGGGGCCCATGAACTGGGGTTGCAGGTTAATAATGAAGAAGAGGGCGTAAAACTCAAATCTGCTGAAGTCGCGATTGTTGATGTCCCCGTCGGGGATAAATCTGCGCTTGCTGTTCTTGTGCCAGAAGAAAAGGGCGGCGTATCAAAAGTGATACAGCTTCCCGAAAAGATAGAAGACGAAGGCATCAAAGATGGAGATCTGGCGCTGGATAGCGTTGATTATGACGATGCGGGTCAAACTGTTATCGGTGGAACATCACAGCCAGGACAAAAGGTTGTTGGTTATTTAAACAACGAATTTGTGGGGCAGGGTGTTACAGATGAAGAAGGGCGCTGGACTGTAGAAGCAGAAAAGAATGTTCAAGAAGGATTACATCAACTCCGCATTGATCAGGTTGATGGCGAAGGGAAAGTGATCGCGCGTGTCGAAATACCCTTCTCACGATCGGGTAAAGTTGAATCCCTTCCTGATGAACGAGTTGTGACTGTTCAACCGGGTAATAGTTTGTGGCGTATTTCACGTGCTATTTACGGAGAGGGCGCGCGTTATGCTGTTATCTTTGATCGAAATCAGGATCAGATCAGAAACCCGGATTTGATTTATCCAGGGCAAATTTTTGTCCTTCCCAAAGAAAATTAAGTCATAATTCGACGTAAAATTAAGAGATTTTCGGAAAATACCTTACATTGGACCTCGTAATACAGTATTACAGCCCAAATGTTATATGTAGCTCATACTTCGAATACAGAGCTACGTCACTTATTGTTAGAATATTGAATGGAGACGGCAGTGCTGAAGCACATTCTAGTGCCTATTAATAAAGCTGGTTGGCCTTTTGTCGGCGGCGCACTTGCGCTAAGTGTTGGATTTGCTTTGATATGGAAGCCTTTGGCAATAGTCGGGCTAATCATCGCAGCATTCTGTACTTATTTTTTCCGGGACCCGGAAAGACAGACGCCAGTTCGTGAAGGCCTTGTTGTCAGTCCTGCTGATGGGCACGTAAGTGCCGTTGAAACGGCAGTTCCACCCGCTGAGTTGAATATGGGGACCGAGCCACGAATGCGTGTTTCTGTTTTCCTCAGTGTTTTTGATGTGCACGTTAACCGCGTTCCGACTGCAGGTAAAATTACAGAGCTGGCCTATCATCATGGTGCTTTCCTTAACGCAGCACTTGATAAAGCTTCCGAGCTTAATGAGCGCATGTCCGTCAAAATGGAAACCAATGACGGTAAAGAGATCGCGTTTGTTCAGATCGCTGGTCTGATCGCGCGCCGTATTATTTGTAATCTGACGTTGGAACAAGAAGTTAAAACGGGGGAACGTTTTGGTCTGATCCGTTTTGGCAGCCGTACAGATATTTACCTACCAGACGGTGTTGCGCCGCTTGTTTCTGTTGGGCAGCAAATGATTGGTGGCGAAACTGTGATTGCCGATCTTCTGTCTGATGAATCACAACGCGAAACAGAGGTACGCTAATGTCTGGTCTCAAGCGTCGTCGTCGACTTCATGGATTTTCTGTAAATCGCCTGATACCAAACGCCATTACTTTGATGGCACTTTGTTCGGGTTTATCTGCGATCCGTGCGGCGCTTGAGGGGAACTGGAAACTGGCTGTTATCGGTATCGTTGTTGCAATGATACTTGATGGTTTGGATGGCCCCGTTGCCCGCTTGATGAAGGGAACAAGTGAATTTGGTGCACAACTTGATTCACTTGCTGACTTTGTCAATTTTGGTGTTGTTCCTTCGTTGGTTATTTATCTATGGGCAATGGATGGTACAGGTGGACTTGCTTGGGCTGTTTCTCTTTTCTTTGCGGTCTGTTGTGGTATGCGGTTAGCCCGGTTTAACACCAGCTTGCTGGATGAAAATCCTCCTCCATGGGCATCCAAGTTTTTTACAGGTATTCCTGCCCCTTGTGGCGCAGGGCTTGTGCTTATTCCTGTTGTCCTGTCATTCGAACTGGGCGATGATATTTTTCGCTCGTCTATTCTGAATGGTGTGATGTTGGTTGCTGTGGGCGCACTTTTTGTCAGTACAATCCCGACCTATTCATCCAAACGTATTCGCATCCCAAGACGGTATGTTGGTCTTGTCCTGTTGGGCTTTGCTGTTTGTATTATGTTCTTATACAGCACGCCTTGGGTTTTTCTAAGTGTTGCGGGCATCGGGTATCTGGTTTCTATCATTCTGGCCCAGTTTTCTTATCAGGCAACCCGTAAGAAAATGTTGGCTCAGGAAGAAAAAGATTCCGAGGATGAGAAAACGTCAACCGACGATACAACTTCTGAAAAAGAATAAGTTTCAGGCGCGTTATGTTTGATGCTTGGATGAGAACGAAAATTGACCCTCCCCTTGATAAAATAGGGGAGGTTCTTTCACGTTCAGGGCTGGGCGCTAATCAAATAACCTGGATTGGCTTTGTTGGGGGGATGCTCGTCGTCCCTGCGCTTGCCACCGAATCTTACTATCTGGCTATAATAGCGATTGCTTTTAACAGGCTTTGTGACGGTCTGGACGGCGCTGTTGCCAGAAAACAGGGTATCACCGATCTGGGGGGGTATCTTGATATCACCCTCGATTTTATTTTCTATTCGGCTGTTGTTTTTGGTTTTGCCTTGGCGATGCCTGAAGAAAATGGGCTGGCAGCGGCATTCCTTATTTTCTCATTTATGGGAACCGGGGCGTCGTTTTTATCTTTTGCCATCGTTGCCGCTAAGAAAAATATTTCCACTGATATCCGCGGAAAAAAAAGTATCTACTATCTTGGTGGCTTGACCGAGGGGACTGAGACCATTCTGCTTTTTTTCGCTCTATGTCTCTGGCCGGATAAGTTTGCCTTGATGGCGTGGTTTTTTGGCGCGCTATGCTGGTTGACGACCAGCTTCAGAATACACGCAGCTCTTAGTCTTTTTGACGATTAAATCAAAAAAGCCAGTAACAAGTACCGGCTTTTTTGATGGAAAAATATCTACCCATTTTATTCGGCTGGTATCGCCTTTTCATCGTCTGAGTTTTCTGGTTCAGATGGTGTGTCATCCTTTTTAAATTTTGCTTTAAGACGGTTTACAAGATTTCGGCTGTTTACCCGGACCATCAAAGAGCAGGGGGTAATCACAAGCGTGAGAATAGTTGCAAAACAAAGGCCGAATGCAATTGCTGTGGCCAATTGAGTCCACCATTGTGTAGAGGGGGCGCCGACTTGAACCGTTCTGTTGATCAGATCAATGTTGGTCGCGAGAACCATTGGCATCAGACCAAGAATAGTTGTGATTGTTGTCAACATTACGGGGCGGAGGCGCTGTGCACCTGTACGGATAATCGCTTCTTTCTGATCTTTGAATTTAGTCGAAACATAATCAAAGGTATCTATGAGAACGATATTGTTATTCACAACAATACCTGCCAGTGCAATCACGCCAATGCCTGACATGACAATGCCAAAGGGTTGATCGGTGATTAGAAGACCGATTAAAACGCCGATTGTTGACATGATCACAGCTGACAGAATAAGGAACGCACTGTAGAAGCTGTTGAACTGCGTTACCAGAATGATCGCAATCATAAAAAGGGCAACCCCAAAAGCTTTTACCAGAAAATCCTGAGATTCCTGTTGATCTTCGTTTTCTCCCTTGAACTGAATTGTTACCCGGGGATCAAGTTCCTGCGACGACATCCATTCGGTTAATTCCTTGACCTTATCATCAGCCAGAACACCGGGGGCAATATCGGATTTTACCGTTGCAACCCGTTGGCTGTCCACACGGTTGATAACACCAACTTTTGGTGCGGCTGTCCGCGTAATAAAATTGGATATAGGGATCAATCCAGCATTTGTTTGTATTTTGATTTGATCTAGATGTTCAATGTTCCGATTGCTTCGGGGAAGACGAACGACCAAATCAATTTCTTCATCACTGTCATCCGGGCGATAACTACCAAGTTTCATTCCATTCGTAATCATTCGGATGTAGCTACCGATCAAGGCAATGTCTGCACCGAATTTCGCTGCTTGTGCACGGTCAACATCAATGCGCCATTCAATGCCGGGGACTGGCAGGCCATCTTCTATATCGACAAAGCCATTCGCTTCTCTTAGATGGTGCGCAACTTTATTGGCCCAGGGGTAAACGAGACTAGGTTCGCTTGATGCTATTTCTATCTGAATTGGCTTTCCGGACGATGGTCCTTTGTCTTCTTTTCTTGGCTCTACAGAAATGCCACCCAAAATGGCTGTTCGTTCGCGAATTTCTGCTAGGATTTCATCTGCCGATCGTCGGTTGAACCAATCGGTAAATTCCATCTGGATGTTACCAATTACGTCTTCTGGCTGTTCGCTGCTTGTTGAACTCTCTGCATTGGTGCTGACATAAATATTATGTAGCTCATGCCTTTCGTTCTGAAGATCAAGCACAATTTGTTCAACCTGTCTGACAAGGTGATCGCGTTCATCAATGGACATGTTGCCCTGGGCGCGGACCTGAAGAACCGCATTATCAGGTTCAATATCCGGGAAGAATTCGACACCCTTGCCAAAACTGCTGTAGAGCATAATGACGCCGATTAGTGAGGCAAAAGTCAGTGTTGCAATTGTGCCCGGAATTTTGAGGACCAAATGCATCAGTTTGATATAAAGACCAGTAAAACCCGTTACCGCATTTAAATCACCGGTTTCTGATGCCGCCAGATTTTCCATAGACTTTTTATCTGCAGCACCGCCGGCTTTCCCAATTAATCCACCGATCGTTGGAACGACAATCAGTGCCATAACCAAGGAAGCACTTAGGGTTGCGATGAGGGTTATGGGCATGAATTTCATAAACTCGCCCATTATGCCGGGCCAGAAAATAAGAGGGGCAAAAGCTGCTAGGGTGGTTGCCGTTGATGCTATGATCGGCCATGCCATGCGCAGACTTGCTTGCTTGTATGCCTCTTTTCTCGGCAATCCTTCGCTCATCTTGCGGTCTGCAAATTCAGTCACAACGATAGCGCCATCAACCAGCATGCCCACCGATAGAATCAAACTAAAGAGCACCACAACATTGACCGTTAATCCTGCGGCATGAAGGATCATAATCGATGCAAGAAAAGATCCTGGTATGGCAATTCCAACAAGAATGGAAGATCTGAATCCCAAAGCAGCGACAACAACGATCATAACAAGAATAATTGCAGAGAGAACGTTGTTTTGCAGGTCCTGTAACATGGTACGGATACCAGTTGATTGGTCTTGGCTGTAGGAAACGTCAATAGATTCAGGCCACAAGGTTTGTTGTTGACTGACAACTGCGCGGACTTGTTCGATTGTTTCGATAATATTTGTGCCTGTTCGCTTTGATATTTCCATGGTCAAAGCGGGCTTGTTGTTGACCCGGGCGTACTCTGTTGTGTCTTTAAATGTTTTCCGAAGAATACCGATGTCTTTGACCCTAACAACAGCATCGCCATTGACTTTTACAGGCATATTTAAAATATCTGTAGTGTCCTCGAACAAGCCAGGGACCTGAATTGCGAAACGGCCTTGGCCTGTATCCAAAGATCCTGCTGCAACAACAAGGTTGGATTTTCCCACGGCCGTTATAATGTCGTTAGCGTCAAGGTTATAGCTTTCAAGAACAAGGGGATCGACGACAATTTCGATCAATTCATCTCTGTCACCGACCAACTTGGCTTCGAGAACATTTGGAATGGATTCCAACTTGTCTTGTAGGTTTTTGGCTATGGCAAGCAATGCTCTCTCTGGAACGTCACCGGACAAATTGACAACCAAGATGGGGAACAAGCTGAGGTTAACCTCGTGCACAGATGGCTCATCTGCATCATCGGGGAGTTCTGCTTTGGCAATGTCGACCTTTTCTCTGACATCCGTTAGCGCAAGGTCAATATCTGAACCAGCTTCGAATTCCATGACGACATTACCGCCGCCAAGAAAAGAGCTAGATCGCATTTCTTTCACGCCCTCGATACTACGAAGCTCTTTTTCCATCGGCTTGAGCAGCAGGCGTTCAGCATCAACCGGAGAGATTCCTTCGTGATGCATACTGACGTAGATGATCGGAATGGTGATGTCCGGGTTATCTTCTTTCGGTATTGTGACGTAAGACACTGCGCCGGCTATAAGAACGAGGATCAGACCCAGTATTACTGTGCGCGAGCGTCCGAGAGCACCAGAAATGATATTGGTCATGACTGTTCTGCTCCAGGCGTCGTCTCTCGGTCTTGTTTTAATGAAGTTATTGGTTTCAGTTCTTTGAGAGTGTCAGCATCAATTGCTTTTACTTCCTGACCGTCCTTGATCAATTCTTGGCCAATCACCACAAAGGTAACGTCCTTAGGGAGGCCGCCAAGCCACAAGCCATTCGTTGTGTTCTCAAGAATACTGGCTTCTCTGAATTCTATAATATTGTCGGGGCCCAGTGTTTTTACACCAATTGCGCCGTCGGAATTGATGGTCAGGATGCCCGGCGATACTTTGTGGGCTTGCATGCTATTGAGGGTAAGTACAGTTTCTGCTGTAATACCATCTGCAATTTTGAATTCAGGATTGGGGACGGCGACTTCGATGCGAAAAGTTCGGGTCGTTGCATCAGCCATCGAAGCAATATACTTAACTTTACCTTCGATAATTTGCCCTGTGATCAAACGTACCTTGGCCGTGTGTCCAACAGATATAAAGGGCACAAGTCTCTCGCTCACGTCTGAGACCACGAGTATTGTTGACAGGTCAACAATTGTACCAATCGTATCGCCTACATCGACGTACTCACCAATTTCCACTGTGCGATTATTCAAGACACCCGTAAAGGGGGCAGGTATAAGTGTGTTTGAAAGATCGACCTGTGCACGTCTTAATTCAGCTTGTGCTGATTCCAGTGATGCTTTACTGGCAGCAAGTTTTGTTTCTGCTTTAAAACCTTTTTGAGAGAGACGCTTTGCGGCTTTGTATTCAATAGCACGTTGTTCTTGCAAAGCTTTGAATTCCTGCACTTTAGCAGAACGTTCATTGACGTCTAGCTTGGCAACAAGCTTTCCTGCTTCGATCGTGTCACCTTTGTTGACAGCCAGGTCGATGATCTTCCCACTTGCTTCGCTTTTTATTTCGACAGTCCGAAGGGCTTCGGTTCTGCCGCGCACTGTCAAATAACGAGTGTAGGGGACTGCTGTTTGGCTTTGGACGCGTACGGAAGGTATTTTTGCGTCGACAGAAAGATTAACCGGGGGCTTTTTGATCTCAGGTTGTCCTGCTTCACTAGTTTCAGAA
>NZ_CAKZMP010000083.1 GCF_937128705.1 uncultured Kiloniella sp.
AGTTACGCCATCCTGGAAAGGAGCGGGGTCACTGTATTTTAGACCAGAAATCTCAACAATCTTACGAATGAGAGAGTAGCCGTTTGAGTGAGGACCGCTTGATGCCAAGCCAAGAACAACGTCACCGTCTTTCACCAGATCACCGGTTAAGGCTTGCCCGCGTTCAACTGCGCCGACAGAAAAACCAGCTAGATCGTAATCATTATCGCTGTACATGCCCGGCATTTCAGCAGTTTCACCACCGATCAATGCACAGTTGGAAAGCACGCAACCTTCTGCAATACCTGCAATAATATCGCGCCCAGCTTCAACACTCAGTTTACCTGTCGCATAGTAATCGAGGAAAAAGAGAGGTTCACCGCCCTGCACAACAAGGTCATTTACACACATGGCAACCAGATCGATTCCCACCGTGTCGTGTTTGTTCGCTTCAATGGCAACTTTCAGTTTCGTCCCGACACCATCATTACAGGCAATGAGAAGAGGATCAGTGAAGCCAGCAGCTTTGGGGTCAAAGAAAGCGCCAAAGCCACCAAGACCAGCCATGGAGCCTGAACGAGCAGTTGATTTTGCAAGGGGTTTAATGGCTTCAACAAGCTCATTTCCCGCGTCGATATCAACTCCGGCATCCTTGTAGCTCAAGGAATCAGGATTATTAGGGATGGTACTTATGGTATCCTCCTGTAACTTCGAGTATTAATGTACTCAAGTGTCTGAACCTGATAATAATCCCGGATCATTTCTAGCCGGTTAATGACACCGAGCGATTATGACGAATACGGATGAGATAACAGTCTCATTGAATAGTCACAGTTCGAGGTTATTATCAGGTTCAGATACGACCTAATGCATTCGGTATTAGGCTCTGTAATTTGGGAAGATACTTAATCCGGGATGGTTTGCAATGCGGTTTCGCCGCTTTTTCTATAAGACAGCATTTCTAACAACCTTTTTTGGGCTCGTGACAGGGCTTTGGCATTCGTCTGCTTCGGCGGCGAACGAGGTTTATATTGTTCGTGATATACCCGTTGATGCAACGGCCAATTCAGTGATCGAGGCGAAAAAAAATGCGTTAAGCCAAGGTTATGAAAAGGCTTTTCGTGCTCTGGTTCATAAACTTGTGCCTGAACATGATCATGCAAAAGTTCCGAAATTGAATTCTAACGATGCGCTGAATTATGTGTTGGATATATCTTTATCTGCAGAAAAATCATCTTCTGTTCGATATATCGCAAATATGACGGTGCGGTTTAAAGAATCGCAGACTCGGGCGTTACTTCGTAATTCTGGTGCCGCAATCGCGGAAACAGTGAGCAAGCCGGTTTTGATTATCCCCATTGAAAAAAGAGCGGGGTCAAACCTGCTGTGGGAAGATAGCAATCAATGGCGAACAGCGTGGGGCGGTGTTGGTGCCAGTAATGGCCTGGTGCCGTTGACAATGCCATTGGGTGACCTTGACGATCTTTCTTTGGTGGATGCAAAGGGAGCGTTAGCTGGCAGCGAAGGTTTATGGAAACTGGCGGCAAAGTACGGCAGCAGTGATGTTTTTCTGTCTGTGGCAGAAATCAATAATGATGGTGCTACTGCGAAAGTGTCTGCTGTTCGTGTCGGTCGTTTTGGCGAAGGCAGACGTTATCAGCTGAATGTGAACAAATCAGAAGGCGAAACAACACAAAAAATGTTGCGGCGTGCCGCGAGATCACTTGATAATTCTCTTCAACATGATTGGAAACAGGCGAACCTGTTACAGTTTGGGGTTGAGCGATGGATACAGGTCGAAGTTCCAATATCAGGCTTGCAGGATTGGGTATTGGTAAATAACCGGTTAGAGGGGGTTCCGGCGATCAACAAAGTAAAAACCCGGTCTATTAACCGTACACAAGTGAATCTCGACGTTTATTTCGCTGGGGATGAAAGACAATTGTCTTTGGCTCTGGCGCAAAAGGATTTGGCACTTGTGCTGAACCAGCGAAGCATTTGGGAGCTGCAGATTTTAAATAGGCCAAAGGTCCAACAAGGCCTTACGCTTCCATCACAAATTAATCAGGATCTTCCGCCCGAAGAAACCGTTGTCGATGAGGTAATTGTTCCAGAACAAGAAATTAATCTTGGTTCCGAGGAAGAGGTTAATGAATGATTTAGCGTCTCTCTCTATGTAAGAGAAGCTAGATTATTGTGATCGGCAATAAACGATTGAGGGGAATAAAATGACGGCCGAACGTCAAATTAGATTCTGGCTTATTGGGCTGGTTGTTTTTCTATTATCTGTCTATGTGTTGCGCTCGGTTTTGCTGCCCTTTGTTGCGGGTATGGCAATCGCTTATTTTCTCGATCCAGTGTGTGACAAGCTCGAAGAGATGGGGTTGTCACGTGTTCTGGCCACGACGCTCGTCACGATTGCTTTTTTATTGATACTTATCGTTGCTCTCATTCTGCTTGTTCCTGCTTTGATTGGGCAGGCTGTTGACCTGGTCGAAAGCCTCCCGAAACTTGTCGAAGCAGTTCGGGGACAGATGAGCAAATTGCTGTTGATGATTGAAGATCGCGTTGATCCGACCAGTGTTGTTAATCTTAAAGAAGCTTTTGGGGACAGCCTGAAATCCGTAACACAGTGGCTTTCTCGTTTTGCTGGTAGTTTGATTGATGGTGGAGTTGCATTTGCCAATCTGGTTTCCTTACTGGTTATCACGCCTGTCGTGACCTTTTATTTACTTAGAGATTGGGACAAAATTGTCGCCAAAGTAGATAGCTGGTTGCCAAGATCACAATTGGAAACAATCCGTCGTTTAGCAAAAGAAGTTGATGAAACCTTGGCCGGATTTATTCGGGGGCAGGGCACTGTTTGCCTTGTGCTTGGCGGGTTTTATGCTGTTGGCCTCAGCCTGTCGGGGCTTAATTTTGGCCTTGTGCTGGGGATGGTGGCTGGTCTGCTTTCCTTTATTCCTTTTGTTGGGTCCATCATTGGTCTGATTTTGTCTGTCGGATTGGCCTTTTTCCAATTTGATAGCTGGGGGCCAATTGCGGTTGTTGCCGGGGTCTTTTTTGCCGGGCAAATTTTAGAAGGTAACATTTTGACCCCGAAACTTGTCGGAGAGAAAATAGGTTTGCACCCTGTATGGGTTATTTTCGGTTTACTAGCCGGGGGCGCTTTGTTTGGCTTTGTTGGCATGCTGTTGGCTTTGCCTGTTGCAGCCGTTATTGGCGTTGGTGTTCGTTTTGCCTTGAGCGAATATATGGACAGTCGTTATTATTATGGTATCAATCGCCCCAAGAATCTGCAGGATAAAGATTCGTAAATATTCAACCTAAATAACGAAGTAGTTAAACGGCTTACATCATAAATGGATAGTTCACAGCTGCCGCTAGATCTTGGTCATCGTCCAGCCCTTGGACGAGAAGATTTCCTTGTTGCACCCTGCAACGAGGTTGCGGTCGCGTGTGTTGATCAATGGCCGGAATGGCCGGGGCATGCACTGGCCTTTTATGGACCATCTGGTTGCGGGAAAACGCATCTTGCCCATGTTTGGCGAATGGAAAGTGCTGCTGTTTTTGTTACTGCCAAGGATTTATTAACGTCAGAACCAACCGAGCTTTTGAAAAAACAGGGTGGGTGTATTCTCGATGATATTCAGGAAGACTTGACGCAAGATGCTGAGCTACAGCGAAAGCTTTTTCATCTGTACAACTATGCTCGAGAAGAGGCGGGATATCTTCTTTTTACGGGGCGAGAGGCTCCGGCTCGGTGGGGTGTTTCCTTGCCTGATCTATCATCGCGGTTATCTGCTATTCCATCCTTTGAGATGGGGGCACCGGACGAGTTTTTGTTCGAAGCCTTGCTGGTAAAATTGTTTTATGATCGTCAGTTGACGATATCCAAAGAAGTTTTAAGGTTTTTGGTTCTGAGGTTGGATCGGTCGTTTCAGGCTGCGCGTGAGATTGTCTCCGTTCTTGATCAGGAATCTTTGGCTTCACAACGTGAGATAACAATACCCTTTATTAAGTCAGTTCTCGAAGCCTAGACCTTTGGTTATCAAGGGATGGTTTAAGACGTAAAGCAACAGTTTTTTGTGTGCCTTATTCTCCTGGAAAATAAATATGTTTCAATTTTGTATTTTCTTTTGTCATCTCTGCCCAGACGGTACTTGTGCTTTTGAGTATACCGTAACCAGCAGGGGGTAACCCCCCGTAAATTCGTTGAAAAGCTGTATCCTCAGAATTTGGCCCACTTATGTCGAACAAAAACTGACTAAGTCCCGGATTATGCCCGACAAGTACAATTGTCGTGTGCTGGTCAGATAATTCAATCAACGTTTTATATATAATCTGAGGAGCGGCGAGATAAAGTTCAGGAAAACTCTTCAGTTCGATACCGAGGTCTAATGTCTTTTTGATAACAGCAGAAGTTTCCATGGCCCTTACCGCTGATGAGGTAATGATAATCGATGGAGAAGCGTCGCTAATTTTTTTGCCTAGCCACCTGGCTTCGTTCAGTCCCTTCTCGGTAAGAGGTCGATCCCGATCTTGCTGGTTTTGCTTTGGATAGTGGGTTGTAGCGTGGCGTGCGAGATAAATTTTTTTCATATGACAACACAAGTATATTACGAGCTAGTTTTCTTTGGGCTATTGACTATACTACATAGATAGCCAGATATATTTTTTACTATTATTTTACAGTATTTACGTAGAATTCTTTTACCCACAATTCAGGAGACATTTATGACCGCTAAGGCAGCTCAACAAGAAAAAAGAGCAAATAACTCTCAACAAGAGGGTGAAGTATTGTCTATTGCGGCTGATTCTCCAAGCAGGTTTATAAACCGAGAGCTTTCCTGGATTGCCTTTAACGAACGGGTTCTCGAAGAGGCTGATAATCCATCTCACCCCTTACTTGAACGCCTAAGGTTCCTGTCGATCTCTTCAGGTAACCTGGATGAGTTCTATATGGTGCGTGTCGCTGGTCTGATGGGGCAGGTGAATGCGGGTGTTACCTCGCGCAGTCAGGACGGGCTAAGCCCTGATCAACAGCTGAAAGCAATCGATGCGCAAGCTGCAAAGCTGATGCACCGTCAGCAGCTTATCTGGTCTTCTATAAGGCAGGAATTAAGACAGGCAGATTTTGATCTTTTAAGTGTTGATGAGCTAACCGATCAGGATAAAGTCTGGCTGGAAGAATATTTTCAGGATCAGGTATTTCCCATCCTGACACCAATTGCGATTGATCCAGCACATCCTTTCCCCTTTGTTCCAAATCATGGATTTTGCATGGTCTTGGAACTGGAAGACGTGCAAGATGACAAATATATAAATGGCTTGATTGCGATGCCGCATCAGCTAAATCGTTTTATTCGGATACCGGGCGAACATCACCGCTTTATTCGTTTGGAACAAGTCATTCGCTTGCATCTGTCGCAGTTATTCCCGGGCTTTGATGTTATTAGTGTCGGGCATTTCAGGTTGCTCCGAGATAGTGATATCGAGATTGAGGAAGAGGCGGAAGATCTGGTCCGAGTTTTTGAAAGTGCGCTTAAACGCCGCCGTAGAGGAAGCTGTATACGTCTTTCTATTGACGCCAATATGTCGGAAAATTTACGCGCTTTTGTAACGCGGGAACTAGATGTTGATCCCGAGAGGATGTTTGTTCTTGAGGGGCTCTTGGGTCTTGTCGATACTAAGCGGCTTATTGTGAAAGATCGTCCGGATTTGGTTTTTCAACCCTATACACCGCGGTTTCCTGAACGTATTCGAGAATTCGGGGGTGATTGTTTTGCGGCAATCCGGGAAAAGGATTTACTGGTTCATCACCCCTATGAAAGTTTTGACGTTGTTGTTCAGTTCGTTCGTCAAGCAGCAAAAGATCCGGCTGTTGTGTCCATCAAGCAGACGCTTTATCGAACCAGTGAAGATTCTCCGATTGTTAAAGCCCTGATCGAGGCTGCGGAACGCGGGAAAACAGTGACGGCTCTGGTGGAATTGAAAGCGCGTTTTGACGAAGAGCGTAATATCCGTTGGGCCAGAAATATGGAACGCGCAGGCGTTCAGGTTATTTATGGATTTATTCAGCTTAAAACCCATGCGAAATTATCGCTGGTCGTCCGCCGTGAAGGTAAAAAGCTAAAGTCATACGTGCACTATGGAACAGGCAACTATCACCCCATAACAGCCAAGGTCTATACTGATCTTTCGTTCTTTAGTTCTGATCAGGCATTGTGCCGTGATACGGCAAAGCTTTTTAACTACATTACAGGCTATGCCAAACCGCTTCCGATGGAGAAAATTGACTATGCGCCGCTAACCTTCAGGGAAAGATTATTGCAGCATATTCAAAGAGAAATCGAATTGGCCAAAGAAGGTAAACCTGCCACGATTTGGGCCAAGATGAATGCCCTCGTGGACCGTCAGGTTATTGACCAGCTTTACAAAGCATCTCAGGCCGGGGTGTCTATCGAATTGGTCATCCGTGGTATCTGTTGTTTGCGCCCGGGGGTTCCGGGCTTGTCGGAAAACATTCGTGTTAAATCATTGGTTGGTCGCTATCTGGAACATGGGCGTATCGTTATCTTTGGCGATGGTCACACAATTCCATCCAGAAAAAACAAAGTCTTTATTTCATCAGCAGACTGGATGCCGCGAAACCTTGATCGGCGTGTTGAGAGTTTTGTGCCGATTGAAAATCCAACGGTTCATCAACAAGTGCTCGAACAGGTTATGATCGCGACATTAAATGACACGGCTCAATCTTGGGATTTACAAGCTGATGGTAGCTACATTCGAAAAGAAAGATGTGAGGAGAGCTTTTCTGCTCATAACTACTTTATGAACAATCCTTCTCTTTCTGGGCGCGGTACCTCATTAAAAGACAAACGGTCGACACCGAGATTGAAAAGGCTTCTCTAAGGGAGTCGCTTAAGACTGTTGAGGTGCTTTCATGTAAATTGAAGGTATTGGATATTAGTTTGGTGATGAGAATATTTCTGTTGGGGAGGAAATTTCCATGGACCGGTCTATGTTAATAATTGTTTCCGGTTCTCTCTGATTTTTTTTGCGACGAAGCTTGTAGTTAACTTGATAGGTTCCTGCTGGTAAAGGCAGGCTTCTGCTGTAATAAAATCCCCTTAGCCCTTGGACCGAGCTTTTCTCTATCTCGTCACTCCGCCGATATACATCACCGTCAGGTAAAAGTATTTTTAACTCTTCCATATCACCCTGTCGGATACCCCATAGGCTGACCCAAAAATAAAATTCTTTGCTATCAGCAGGGAAAAGATTGATTTCAACCTTCAGGGTATCAAGCTCTTCGTAATCAGGAAAATGATCAGAAAACCCAGTACGGAAAACGCCAGCATCTTTGTATCCAAGTTTGGCATTGGCCTCTGCTGACCAAAAAGAACGCCCTGTTGCCGCTTGATCGCAGCCCTCACGACCAGTCATGCCTGTAAAGGGATCAATATTTTGCCCTCTGTAGGAAAGATGAAAGTGTAAATGAGGAAAACTTGTTGACCCTGATAGGCCGACGAGACCCAGAAGAGATCCCTGAGAGACTTCTTGCCCGGGTTTTACGATCACACTGCCTTGGCGTAAATGACCATAGTGTGTGCGCCAACCATCGCCGTGGTTAATGACCACTGAGTTGCTTGGCTTTGGTGCCAGGCCTAGGGACGATTTGATTTCTTGTTGATTCAAGGCACGATCTGGAATCCCGTCCTTGATAATTTCAATTTTGCCCTTTGCAGCAGCGAGAACAGGGAAGCCGCTTTCTTTCCACTGTGGTGAGCTAACTCTTATATCTATGCCCTGATGCCCGTTATAGGTCAAAATACCACAGGTGTGGTCCAGAGCTTCGGGACCGGGATCGTAATCAAAGTAGTGTTGAATAAAGCAATCGCTATCAGTGTCACATGCTACGGGAAAGGCGAGCAAAGGTGCGGGCGGCTTTTGTGGTGCCGTTAACGCGGGGGGTGAGAATAGTAATGCTATTCCTGCGAATAGCGCACAGGAATAGATCGTACAGGTATGAAAAATACCTGTCGTAACAACCCTATTGCAGAGATAGAAATTAGCTCTCCGCAGTTTAGCCGAGATCCTCCACGACAAGCTTGCCATCCTTGATGCTAAGAGCAATGAGACCTTTTTTTAGACGTAACGCCTTGTCACCGAAGACTTCGCGGCGCCAGCCGGATAGTGCGCGGACTTTGGCATTATCATCTGCCGCAATTTTTTCCAGATCGCTGCTGTTGGCAATGAGTTTTTGTGCGACATCAAATTCATCACAGCATTGCTTGAGCAGAACTCTGAGCAGGTCGATGATTGCGGCAAGTCCATTGTTAGGGATATGGCGTTCTTTTGCTTTTGGACAGGCATCTTTAGGTAGATCCATCGCGATCTTAACTGCCGCAAGGATTTCCTTTCCAAGACGACCTTCGGCCATATCAACCGAGACACCGCGGGTTTTTGATAGTTCCTTGGCATTGTTTGGTCGGTTGGAAGCAATATCGTAAAGCTGTTCGTCTTTAACCACTCTGCCGCGCGGTGTATTGCGTCGTTGTGCTTCGCGTTCTCGCCATGCGCCCAGCTCTTTCAAGATAGCAAGATAGCGACGATCATTGGATCTCGTTTTTAATCTCAGCCAAGCCGTATCAGGATCCTGGCGATATGTTTCTGGATCTTCAAGTATGGCCATTTCTTCGGCGAGCCAGTGTTCACGACCATTTTTGTCAATCTGTGAACGTAATTTCGCATAGATATCGCGCAGGTGGGTTACATCTGAAATGGCATAGGATATCTGTTTGGGTGTCAAGGGTCGCTTGGACCAATCTGCAAAGCGGGCGGATTTATCAATATCTACGTTCAGAAGTTTTTTAGCGAGATTGTCATACCCAATCGAATCGCCAAATCCGCAAACCATGGCTGCCAGCTGTGTATCAAAGAGCGGCGCAGGAACTTCGTCCATGAGAAGGCAGAAGATTTCGAGATCCTGGCGTGCCGAGTGGAAAACTTTCAACACACTTTGATTTTTCATCAAATCAAAAAGTGGTGTGAGGTCAATGTCAGGCGCCAGTACATCAATAGCTGCATAGTTATGAGTATCAGCGACTTGGACAAGACAGAGTTTGGGCCAATAGGTCTGGTCCCGAAGGAACTCTGTATCTACGGTTACGACATCAGATTTAGCCAAGTCCTGGCAGAGATCTGATAGTTCTTTACTGGATGTAATCAATGTCATGACGCGACTATACGTGCCTGATCCCTGCTTAGAAAGATGAATATGGTTAATAAGCAAAAATGACTTTCTGATAGGGGGGATATCCGTATAATTTGCTGCTTGTGAAAATTATTTAGTCACTTTCTTCAAAGTTGAGGCGCAAAACCTTGACAAATTGCCAATCTGATGCCTTTTTCCAACGGAATAATTTATGATTTTGGCAGTGTGTAAAGTTTGAATTGAAATCGATAGCCTGCAAGGTTCGGTTTTAATCGCTCTACATAAAAATTGCTGGATCGAGATAGCTATAATACCAAAGGAAATACTATGCATCCTTATCGTTCCCATAACTGTGCTGAACTGCGCCTTTCTGATGAAGGTCAGCAGGTTCGCCTTTCTGGTTGGGTTCACCGTAAACGTGACCACGGTCAGCTTCTTTTTGTAGATCTACGCGATAGCTTTGGTATTACCCAGTGTGTCGTTGATGTTTCTAGCCCGCTTTTTGAAATGCTGGAAAATACACGTGTTGAATCTGTGATCACTGTGACAGGGGATGTGGTTACTCGTACGGCTGAGACGATCAACGGGGCTTTGCCGACAGGTGAGATCGAAGTCCGCGTTCGTGAGCTTGAAATCCAGTCCCGTGCAGAAGTGTTGCCATTACAGGTAAACTCTGACGAAGATGCTGGTGAAGACACACGTCTTCGCTACCGTTATCTGGATTTACGCCGTGAAAAGATGGTGAAGAAGCTGAAGCTTCGTTCAGGTGTAATTTCCTCTCTACGTCGTCGGATGATTGAACAGGACTTCATGGAAATCCAGACACCTATTCTAACGGCGTCCAGTCCTGAAGGTGCACGTGATTTCTTGGTTCCTAGCCGTATTCACCCTGGTAAATTCTACGCGCTGCCGCAAGCACCACAGATGTTTAAACAGCTGTTGATGGTCGGTGGTGTTGATCGTTATTTCCAGGTTGCTCCTTGTTTCCGTGATGAAGATAGTCGTGCTGATCGTTCCCCTGGCGAGTTTTATCAGCTCGATTTTGAAATGAGTTATGTGACTCAGGACGATGTATTTAATGCGATCGAACCTGTGCTTCACGGTGTGTTTGAAGAATTTGCCGAAGGACGCGAAGTTTCTCCTTATCCGTTTGTGCGTATCCCTTACGCAGAATCGATGGCCAAATATGGTTCAGATAAACCCGACCTTCGTAACCCAATTATCATCAATGACGTCACCGAAGCATTCCGTGGCTCAAGCTTTGGCATTTTTGCCCGTGCTATCGAAGGTGGTAACGTCGTTCGCGCAATTCCTGCGCCGGGGACTGCTGGAAACCCACGTAGCTTCTTTGACAAGTTCAATGACTGGGCACGTAAAGAAGGCGCCGCAGGTCTTGGTTATATCATCTATGATAAGGAAGGCGTTCCTAAGGGGCCTATTGCCAAGAACCTAGATGAAGATCGTCTGGCTCAGATCAAAGAAATTGCAGGCCTAGAGAATGGAGACGCAGTGTTCTTTGCTTGTGACAAAGAATTGGCTGCTGCCAAATTTGCGGGACATGTTCGTAATAAGCTGGGTACTGATCTTGATCTTCTGGACAAGAGCGTTTTCAAATTCTGCTGGATTGTTGACTTCCCAATGTTTGAGGCGGATGAAGATACAGGCAAAATTGACTTCAGCCATAACCCGTTCTCTATGCCTCAGGGGGGAATGGAAGCACTGGAAACACAAGATCCTCTGACCATTAACGCGTATCAGTACGACATCGTCTGTAACGGTATAGAGCTGTCTTCTGGTGCGATCCGTAACCACCGTCCTGATATCATGTATAAAGCTTTCGAAGTTGCTGGTTACAGCAACTCTGATGTGGAAGAGAGCTTTGGTGGTATGCTGTCAGCATTTAAGTTTGGTGCGCCGCCACACGGTGGTTCCGCACCAGGTGTTGACCGTATGGTGATGATGCTGGCTGATGAGCCAAACATTCGCGAAGTAATCGCTTTCCCGATGAACGGTAAGGCTGAAGATCCGCTTATGCAGGCTCCTGCTGAAGTTGATGAAGATCGTTTGCGCGAGTTGCACATCAAACTTGATCTGCCTTTGGAAGATACAGAAGAGAGTTAATTCTCTGACTATTGATCAGGGGGGAACCCGGATCAGGTAATAAGAATCGAATCGCCCTGCTGATCTAGGCAGGGCGATTTTGACTCGTAGCGGTTGTGTATTTGACAAGACAACCGCAGCTTGGAGTCGAAAATTAGATAAAATTTGATCTTTTTGGAGGTTTTCCTTGCACGGGGAAGCTAAATGACTCATGATTCTCAAAAGCTTATCGTTATTCCTGGGGGGAATATCATGCGAAAAATTCTTGTCGCTTCGACTCTTGCGCTCACCTTGAGCGGCTGTGCGTTACCTCCTGCTATTGGGGTTGCTTCCTTAGCAGTTGATGTTGCGAGCTACTTTTTTAGCGGGAAAACACTGACTGATCACGGTATCTCGGCCGTAGCACAACAGGATTGTGCCCTTATCCGCTTGATGGAAGGGGGTCTTTGTGATGAGTATGTTGACTTTGAAGTTGCAGATGCAACGCTTGCGCCGCTTTCTCCTGCGGATGAAATAGAGATCGCAGCTGTTTCTGATTTGGAAACATCAATTAGTTATTTTGCTGAAGACGCTCAACTTGGGGCGACTGACCCGACGGAAGTATCTGCTTATTCCAAAGAGATAGCAGCCATTGATGCGCAGACAGATCACTTAAAGGCAGCCAAGATCGTTGTTGATGATCAAGTCGCTGAAATATTTGATAATGCTGACTATCTTGCTGATGATCTAAAGCCAATGGAATTTGACGGCTAGATATATCGTCACACCATTCCAATACAAAAATGCCCTGAAAATTTTCAGGGCATTTTTGTATTGGAAATTTGAAGAGAGCTACGTAACTGAAAACTAGAGTGTTCTTTTTTCTATGTATTTAGGGCCGAGATGACAGGCGATCTGATTGCCTTTGTTTTGGTACATAGATTTATCAGCGAGGTGAAGTAATTGGTTGGGGTTTGTACCAGCTGTATATTTTTCATGCCCAACGCTAACGGATACAGGGATTTCGTGTTGGCCCCAGCGTACGATAAGCGTATTTAAAATTTTGTTGAGCTTGCCGATAATTGCAACGACCCTGTCCGGTGCTGTGTTGGGCATAAGGATCGCGAATTCATCCCCGCTTAAGCGTGCGATGTAATCGCTTTTCCGACAATGCTTTACCAGTGCCTTGGCGACTTCTTTCAGAACACAGTCACCAGCCATATGGCCATAAGAATCATTGATAGATTTAAAATGATTCATATCGCATATAACAAGGATGCCCTGGTCTCCGGTGCGTGTCGCGCGGTTTAGGGTGCGATCAAGTTCAACCTGGAAACCGCGACGATTAAGAAGGCTTGTCAATTCATCTGTAATCGAAAGGTTTTCTAAATAACGAATACGTTCATGCTGTTCGGACAGCGTCTGTTCTGCCAAGGCAGCGGCTTCTAATAATTCAATGATCTGTTTGTCTGATATTGGCTTGCTTTTACTGGGCTGGGTATAGGCTATCCGGCGTAGTCTAAACATAAGATTATCGCGGTCCGCCGATAGTTTTATATCGTCACTTTTCCCAAAAGCTGCAGGATATAAAGAGTCAGATCCGTTAAATGCATCCGTATAAGTCACACTCGCCACCATTTCCAATTAAAGATAACGAAGTAAATAAAGCAATTTATATGCCAGAATGCGTGTAACAACTAAGCCTCTGTTTTAAAGTCAGGAACATATTTTCATAAGCGTGTTTGTTAGGGTTGGTGCGTAATTTTTCCCATTAAAATTTACATAAAAGACTATGGGTGGGTAAAATGTGACTAGTTCAATTCTGATGCCCGATATTTTTTTATCGTTGAATATGCCTCAATCTTGCCTGAAATAGTGAGTACTTAGATAAAGGCTGCGTTTTTCTAGGCTTCTTAATTTATAGAAATGGATTTCCTTAATATGCGTAAATGGCAGAAAAAAATAATTTGTTTATCGGCTTCTGCTGCGGCGTTATTGTTTATTAATACCAGTATTGCAGAACAAAACTCTGTCGATTTACTTTTGCATAAAGCAACCTATGACCTACGTTTAAATAGTTCTCATCAAGGGGCTATAAACAGTATGGCGGGGCAAATAGAATATGATTTGACGACCGATTGCCGTGGATGGCTCATGACAAACGATCTTGAAATGAGTGTTGTTTATAGCACAGGTCAACGCATGGATATGGATCTCAATATCAATACCTGGGAAGCGTTAGATGGGCAGCGGTATCGTTTTACTGTGGTTCAAGATGGTAATCTGTCTGGTCAAAGCAGTTATATTGGCAAGTCTTCTCGTTCGGGTTCAGGGAAAACGGTTCTGGCTGAAATCACAGAACCTGAAAAACAAAATATTGAGTTGAAAGATGTTATTTACCCATCTGCTTTTTTAAAAGATATTATTCTCGCGGCTAAAGAGGGTGAAACTGCCTTAAACAGAGTTGTTTTTGATGGTACTGCTGAACTGGACGCCTTTAAGGCGTCTGCGATTATCTTGCCTAATGAAGGGTATGAAGCACCAGCTGAATTAAGAGGTAAGGTTTCATGGAAGGTCTTCCTCGCGTTTTATGAGGTGGGATCGAAAAGTACTCTGCCAATACAAGAACAAAAACTTACACTTTATGAGAATGGTGTCGTGACGTCTATTGATTTGGATTTTGGGGATTTCTCTGTAAAGGGGAAGCTCTCTGGACTTGAAATTCATGATTCTCCTCAATGTGGATAGTCCGAAGAAGTTTGCCTAAGAAAGGGGTGATGACGGATTATTTTTTAGTGTCGTGTCTTGAAACGCTTTGATAAGACCGACCTTTTTGAATGCTGTTTGTGCCCAGCTTATCGCGAACTTTATCTAGTGCGGTTTCTATTTTTTTGCGCTTTTCTTTTTCTGGATCAAGCAGGTCTTGTGGATCAGCAAGTTCCGCTGAGACAAGCTCACTCCCTCCGACACCGATTAAACGAAAGCGTTGTCCGTTACACTGTTCTTTTAACAGCGGTAATGTTGTTTGGTAAATTTCCTCGGCGAGTTGCGTCGGTGCAAAAGCTTTTCGACTGCGGGAGATCAGGCGGAAATCACCTGTTTTTAGTTTAAGGTTTATTGTGCTCGCCGCGAATTGTTTTTTCTTTAGACTGCTAGAAACATTTTCGCAAAGTCGCCAAAGAATGATAGAGAGTTCATCAAAGTCTTGAATATCATCGTTAAAGGTTGTTTCGTTTGAAATACTTTTCGTTGGGGATTTAGGGTTAACTGTTCTTCCATCTTCTCCCCGGATAAAATGGAACATTCTTTGCCCCATTTGTCCGTATTTTTTCATTAGTTCTTCTTCTGAATAGGGGAGAAGGTCTTTAATCTGTCTTAAGCCATCTTGGTGAAGTTGCCTTTCCAGGCTTTTGCCTACGCCCCAAATAAGCCTCACAGGCTGTTCTTTTAAAAACTCTTGTGTATTGCTAATCCCAAGCACTGAAAAACCGCGTGGTTTATCCAAATCAGATGCGATTTTCGCCATTGACTTGTTATAGCTTAAGCCGACAGAAGCCGTTATCCCGATATTTTCTTCGATGTTTTTGATAAGTTTAACGAGGGTGATAGCTGGGCAGTGTCCATGCAATTTCTCTGTCCCGGACAAGTCCAAAAACGCTTCATCAATGGAGAGTGGTTCGACCAAGGGGGTTAGGGCTTGCATCATGCCTCTAACTCTTAGACCTTCCTCTTTGTACTTGTACATGTTGGGTCTTACGACAACCGCATTGGGGCAAGCCTTGAGGGCTTTGAACATCGGCATCGCTGATTTGACACCATAAAGTCGAGCCAAATAACATGCTGTCGAGACCACACCTCTTTTTCCGCCGCCTATAATCACTGGTTTATCTTGTAGCGCCGGGTTGTCTCTTTTTTCCACACTGGCATAAAAGGCATCACAATCTATGTGAGCCATTGATAAAACGCTGAGTTCAGGGTGGCTGATCAGTCTGGGTGAGTGACAGTTGGCACACCGAATTGGCTTAGCCTGGGAAACTGGGGGTGTTTCGCGCCAATGAAAACAGTCTCTGCAAAGATCAGGCATGGGAATTCACGTTTATTTATTGTTCTTATTTTATACTCTTTATGTTCTTAGATTTGCAAGATTTTACAATTTAAAATCATTCATGACTCTCGACGTGTAAGGAGGTCTGTTTTTGCAGCTTATGGCTTAATTTTTTTTGAAATTCTAGAGAGTTAGTCAGCAAAAATATGCTTTTATCGTTAATTTTAACAATATTTCCGTTACCTTATGTTAACTAAAGTTGAGTAGTGTGGCATTCAAGGGTATTGTTTCAGTGAATATGGTTAACCACCTGAGACATTTAATGAAGCGCATTGGGCTCTCCATGTGTTTTTAGGAGGCATCGGCAGGAAACATCTATGCAGACGAACAAAGAAAAAACTGTTCTTGTTGTCGAAGATAACGAACTTAATATGAAGCTTTTCCACGATTTACTGGAAGCTCAGGGCTATAATATCCTCCAGTCAAAAGATGGAATGGAGGCGCTTTCAATAGCGCGAACTCACAAACCTGATTTAATTTTGATGGATATTCAGTTACCTGAAGTGTCCGGTCTGGAAGTGACTAAGTGGCTCAAGGAAGATGATAATCTTCGTGCTATACCCGTGATTGCCGTGACGGCGTTTGCCATGAAGGGGGACGAAGAAAAAATCAGGGAAGGCGGCTGTGAAGCTTATATTCCAAAGCCGATCTCTGTTACAAAGTTTTTAGAAACTGTAGAAAGATTCTTGAACTAGAACCTTCTCGTCAGTTTTTCTTATAATATTGAAAGAGTGCAGCATTCATGGCGGCAAGGATTCTGGTCGTAGACGATATACCTGCTAATGTCAGGCTTTTAGAAGCAAAGCTGATGGCAGAGTATTTCGAGGTGATAACTGCTTCTGATGGGCAATCCGCACTAGAAATCGCAGCGAAAGAAATGCCGGATATCATCCTGTTGGATGTAATGATGCCTGGCATGGACGGCTATGAAGTTTGTAGCCGTTTAAAAAGCGATCCTAAGACGCGTCACATACCCGTTGTTATGGTTACAGCCCTCAGTGAAGTAAGTGACCGTGTTCGTGGTCTTGAGGTTGGCGCAGACGACTTTTTGACAAAACCGCTTAATGATGTCGCGCTTTTTGCGCGTGTACGTTCTCTTGTTCGGCTCAAAATGATGACCGATGAGTTGCGCGTCCGCCAAGAAGCTTCTTCTCGGTTTGATTCTATCGGCTCTGGTGAATCAGATGAAGAAGAAGCCATTTCTAATGCCAATATATTGTTAGCGGAATCCAACGATTTAACCGCGAGTAAAATTATCAATTTTTTGACCGAACTTGACCACAATGTCGATCATTCCCGTCAATCACGTGAAGTGATCGAGTTTGGCCAAGAAAAGTCTTATGATCTTTTTATTGTGGCACTTGATCTTGGGGGGGAAGATGGCCTGAGGCTATGTTCTCAGCTACGTGCACACGAAGAAACGCGTCATGTACCAATCCTGTTGGTTTTGGAAGAGGAAAACCTGTCTCAGTTGGCTAAGGGCCTTGATATCGGTGTTACTGATTATCTGGTCAAGCCGATAGATCCAAACGAATTGCGTGCGCGTTGTAAAACCCAAATTAAGCGTCGCCGCTATCACGACCGCCTGACTGACATGCTCAAGAAAAGCGTTGCTATGGCGTACACAGATCCTCTGACAGGTGTGTTTAATAGACGCTATATGAACGCGCATTTGGATCGTGCAATTATGGAAATTGCAGAAACAGCCAAGCCTGTATCAACGCTTATGTTCGATATCGATCATTTTAAAAACGTGAACGACACCTATGGTCATGCGAGCGGAGATGAAGTTCTTAAAGTCCTGGCTAAACGGGTTACTGATGCCGTTCGTGATTTTGATATGCTCGCACGTTATGGCGGTGAAGAATTTGTTGTTATTATGCCGAGTGCTTCTTCTGAACAGGCATTTACCGTTGCTGAACGGCTTCGATCACGAGTCGGGGATAAACCTATTGAGGTGCCGGGATCTGCAGAACCATTGACAATCACGATCTCGGTTGGGGTCGCAACGACTTCGGACCCAATGGAAATGGCTGATAGTCTTTTGGCGCGCGCAGATACTGCCTTATATGATGCTAAATCTATGGGCCGTAACTGTGTCTGTATTGAGCATTCCAGTAAAAATACTCCGGCAGGGCATACGGTTACGATCTGAGTAAATGAAAGATTTGGTTGACCAAATTACCTATATATCAGACACAAAAAAGGCCGCATTATGCGGCCTTTTTATTTTAAGCTGTAAAAGCTTATTTCATTTTCGCTTCTTTGAAAATAACGTGCTTGCGCGCAACGGGATCGTATTTGCGTAGCTCGAGTTTTTCAGTAAGTGTGCGCGGGTTTTTCTTTGCTACATAAAAGTAGCCAGTGTCCGCGGTGCTTACCATGCGAATTAGTTGAGTAGCCGGCTTAGCCATAGCGAAATCCTCATCGCGCTTAAAATTACAAATATAACAGGGGCGAAACATAACGTTTTAAGCCCTGAAGTCAAGCCCTGTTCTAACATTTTCTTTGTTGCGAACAGTTTAGTGTCGAAACGAAATAGTTATTATGATCAGGAAGGCTAATTTACCAGCTCTGATGTTGTTGAGTTTGTATTGTTTTTTGCCATATTAAATAGCTTTGATGAGCTTATAAGAGACTTTGCAACCTCTAGATCGATTTCCATTGTCTCTGTCCTTTGGGGGCAAGAGGCTCTTATTTGTTCCAAGCTCTCACCTGCGGATGGGTTATCCGGTGCGTATTTCTGGATGTGATATGTCATTTCCAAGGTGCCTGATTGCAGGCGCTGAATAATGTCATCGGCAGAGCTGTAGTTTTCGTTTGTCGTACATACGTTGGGGATTATCCCGCGATCATGGATAGCGTAACCAGATGGAGCAAGGAACTTCGCCCAGGTCACTCTAAACTCGCCGCCATTGGGCAGCTCATTAATACTTTGGACAGTTCCCTTACCGTAGGAGTTACTACCAACCACCAGAGCTCTGCCGGAATCCTGAAGACCTGCGGCCAAAATTTCTGAAGAAGAGGCTGAATTTGCATTGATCAAAACGATGATTGGTTGCCCTTTGGCTATATCTCTACTCTTGGCCACGTCTAAGTCATGACTTTCAGGGTTTCGACCCTTAACCGAGGAAAGGGTGCCGCTTGATACAAAAAGGTCTGCTGAGGTGACTGAGGCGATCTTTATACCTCCGCCGTTATCTCTTAGATCCAGTATATAGCCCAATAGATTGTCCCCAATTTCTTTCTGGGCAGTTCTTACTTTTGTCAGAAGGTTTTGGGGAGTTTGTTTATTGAAGCTTGATATTTGAAGATAGGCTATATTCCCCATCCGTTTGTAGAACACGGTTTGAACGGCAATTTTTTTTCGTGTTATTTTGTAGATGAGGGGAGCTGTGCTGTTCGGGCGCTTAACAGTTAACTCAACTGTTGTATTTTTTGGGCCCTTCATCAGCTTTGTTATTTCATTTTCAGGGAGTGGGATAATGTCTGTTCCATCAACCTTGATGATAATATCGTCTTCTTGAAGGCCAACGGCCAAAGCTGGTGTGTTTTCCATAACAGACACAATACGCGCGCCGGTCTTTTCTTTGACGTAACGGATTCCAATACCAGAGAAACCATTTCGATTGTCACGATAAGCAAGCGCTTTGTCAGGATTTGAGTAGCGGGAAAATTTATCTAACTCACCAGCAACACCGTCAAAAATAGCTTGGTGAATTTGTTCGCCAGTCGCACGTCTTAGGGGTGATGAAAATCTCGAGGCTTCTGAAATAACTGATGCAGTCAATCGCGCCCAAGCTTTATGATCGATCGTAGAAGGATAGCTATGCCGGGAAATAGCTTCCCCTGAATAGGTAAAAGTAAGAGAGCTACCGGCATCGATGATATCTATCTCAGGGTCCAGAGTTGCCAGGTTATCCATTGCAGCAAGAGCCAGTCTTGAGGCGTCTATTTCTTCGATATAATAATGAACAATATGCTCGAAAGCATCCGCGTACAAAGCAGTGGCCGTTTTTTGCTCAAACTCTGCATTTTCGGGGTAATTATGAGCGTAGTTGCGGTTTAGATTTGGCGTTCCGCATGCAGAAAGGAAAAACAACAGGAATACAGAAAGTATCCTTGATGTCAGGTTAGCATTGAGAAGGTAAAGATGCGGCTGAAAACGTGTAGGCATCTACCTCGTCTCCTCTTTCATGATTACAAAACACGGGCTTACGGCTCGGAAGATACATTAAGAGCATATTTTTAATTAGATCAAGTTGTAAGAGGGGAATTTCTTGAATCTTTATAGCCGGTGACTACCTTCGCCTGTTCTTTTTTGGTGACCGTTTAGAACTTGTACCTATTTTGTCGCGTCTTCGACTATTCTGTTTGTAAGGCTTAGGCTTTAGTGGGGATGTTTCTTCATCACCATCCCCCTCAACAATGCGAAGTGCTATGCCGCCTGTAATAGGGTTTGATTCAAAGATACGAACCATAACACTATCGCCCAAGTGGAATTCACGTCCCCAACGCCGGCCCGTCAGGCTGTGGTTTTTTTCATCGTGGATATAGTAATCATCGGGCAGGTAGGACATGGGGACCAGTCCATCCGCGCCAGTTTCATCCAGTGTGATGAAGAGGCCTGCACGATGCACACCGTTGATCTTTCCGGGATAGATCGTTCCTATTTTCTTCGAGAAGAATGAAGCTGTGAATCTATTGACAGAATCGCGCTCAGCAGCTGCAGAGCGCCGTTCTGTTGCCGAGATATGTTCAGCAATATCATTAAACTTCGTTGTTTCTGCGCTCGTCAGCCCATCGTTACCAAGATTCAGACCTTTGATGAGTGCGCGATGAACCATGAGATCAGAATAGCGCCGTATGGGAGACGTAAAGTGCGCATATCTCGTCAGGGCCAAACCAAAATGACCAAGATTTGTTGCGTCGTATCTGGCCTGACTTTGGGCCCTGAGTATAAGCTCGTTAACTAACTTTGCTTCTGGTAAGTCAGAAGCCCGTTCCAAAATCTGTGTCAGGACTTTAGGGCGAATAACTTGCCCCTTGGCGAATTTAATCCCCATGCCATGTAGGCTATCTGCAAGACCTTCTATCTTAACAGGATCAGGAGATTCGTGAACCCGATACATGCATGGTAGTTGTTTGCTTTCGAGTTCGATTGCTGCGGCGACATTTGCCATAATCATAAACTCTTCGATAAGTTTATGACTATCAAGCCTTTCGCGTTTTACGATTTCTGTAACTTCACCGGATTCGTCCATAACGACTTGGAATTCTGGGATTTCGAGTTCCAATGTTCCCCGTTTATGGCGGGCTTTGAGCATCGTGTCATAAGCACCTTTTAGTGGCTTTAACACTGGATCAAGCAGATCAGATGTTTTGTCACTTGGATGACCGTTAAGGGCTTCTTGAACTTCTTCGTAGGTCAGTCGAGCTTGCGAGCGAATTAAAGCCCGGACAAATTTATGCTTTCTGAGTTCGCCTTCTGCATCAATCCACATATGAACCGCCATTGAAGGTCGATCTTCATTGGGTTTCAGCGAACACCATCCGTTGGAAAGTGCTTCGGGAAGCATAGGAACAACCCGATCTGCAAAGTATGTTGAATTACCCCGTGTTTGGGCTTCATCATCCAGCGGGCTTCCTGCCCTAACGTAATGGGCTACATCAGCAATGGCGACAATAATATGCCAACCACCTTCATTATCGGGATCAGGTTCTGCCCAGACGGCGTCGTCAAAATCGCGCGCATCAGCGCCATCTATCGTGACAAGGGCTAAGTCACGAAGATCAGTTCTTTTCCCCAAAGTGGTTTGTTTCGCTGCGGCGGCTTCTTCCAAAGCTTCTTCAGGGAATTGGTTGGGAATATTACGTTCGTGGATTGCGACTAGACTGAGTGCGCGCGAACTGTCAATGCCGCCAAGAACCTCGACAACTTTTACTTCTTTAAGCCCTTTACGAGAGCGTCCTTTGCGAATTTCACAGAGTACTAGCTCGCCGTGTTTTGCCGTTTTGGCATGATCGGGATTTAGGATGAAATCCTTCTTTGCCTTTTTATCGACGGGGCGAACGAAGCCACCTTCTTCCGTAATCTGGTAGATGCCGAGTATCTTAAGAGGGGCAGCTTCTAGTTTTCTAATAGGGATGCCCTGATAGCTTTTATTATCAAGTCGTTTGAGTTTGGCGAGAACACGGTCGCCAACCACAAGGTCGAATTTACTTTTGCGGTCTGGCAAAACGTAAATCATCGGTGCGGGGTGATCTTCTTCCCACGAGGCAGGAACTGCGATGAGTTCGCCGTCGCTATCTATACGTGTTAGCTCGATGACCTGAACAGGGGGCAAGCGACCGTCGATATTATTTTTGCGTTGTTTTGCACCGCGTCCGAAATGCCCTTCGTCCTTTAGCTCTTTCAAAAGCTGTTTCAAGGGGATTTTGTCGTTGCCACGCAAATTAAAAGCACGGGCAATCTCGCGTTTTCCAACAGAAGTTGGAGATTGCTCAATAAAGTCTAAAACCGCTTCCTTTGTTGGAAAGGGCGGGGATTTTCGATCAGAGGTCACGCCCTTTTTTCCTAACTCTTATTTTTCAGTTTTTACGGTCTTTTTTGCAGGATTGTAATGATCTGTCAACTGTCCATTTACAGAAATAACTTTTACATCATAAATTCCATTATCAGATAGCATCTTTTCTGCAATCTCTCTTCCTGTTAGGTTAGAAGATATAGGTGTCCCGGAATATTTTTTAAATTTTGACCTTAGGCGGTTTTGAACAAACCAGCTTAGGCCCATCGCAGCCAATATGGCTAAATACATTGGATTCATTTCGTTTTAATTTAGTGGTGAAAGTACAAAAAGTAATTCATAGCCTTATTTAGTTAGTTTTATTATCAGTATTGTTAGTGCTATAAGGAACACTACTATGGTAATTTTATTCATCGTATGCATTTGTTTTACAAATACTCCCTCTCCTTCGTCTTTTTTTAAAGTTAGGTAACCATATATTTTTTTTAGTATTTCCATCTATAGGTACTTTTTTAAATCGTCTCCTATATCAGTTCGGAAATGCTTTTTGTCAAAATCAATTCCCTTTACTTGGCTATAACTCTCAGCAAGAGCGTTTTCCATGGTGTTTCCAAAACACGTAGCTGCAAGTACTCTACCTCCGCTGGTTATTAATTCATTGTCGGCTCTCTTTGTTCCTGCGTGAAATAATGTCTCACTTTCTGTACCAAGATTTATTGCTTTCCCCTTTTCATAAGATTCAGGATATCCGCCAGACACAGCAAATACCGTTGTTGCATAATCTGACTTAGTTTTTGCTGTTCTATTTGATAAAGAGTTATTTTTTGCATCAGTAACCAATTGTGATAGTGATTCGTCCAGCCTTGGTATTACAACCTCAGTTTCAGGGTCTCCCATTCTTACGTTATATTCTATTACAAATGGATTGTCATTCACTACAATTAATCCGAAGAACACAAAACCTCTAAAATTTAAGCTCTGTTTTTTAAGTCCTTTTATAGTCGGTTCTACAACTTTTTTAATTGTTTTGGCTCTTAGTTCATCAGTATAAAATGGAACTGGTGATACTGCTCCCATCCCACCAGTATTCAATCCTACATCTCCTTCTCCTATTCTTTTGTAGTCTTTAGCTTCAGGTAATAACACGTAGTTTTCACCATCGGTTAATGCAAATACACTAAACTCTATACCATCTAAAAATTCTTCAATGACTACTGTAGAAGATGCAGCACCGAACTTCTCCTCTACCAACATATTCTTCAGTTCGGACTTAGCTTCTTCTAAATCATTTAGAATTAACACGCCTTTACCTGCTGCTAGTCCGTCTGCTTTCAATACATACGGGGCATTTAAACTTTCTAAAAACTGGTATCCTTCTTCTACGTTACTCTTTGTAAATGATTTATACGCCGCAGTAGGGATATTCTCCTGTGCCATAAATTCCTTTGCAAAGGCTTTACTACTTTCTAGTTGGCCAGCATGCTTGTCAGGAGAAAATACATAGATATGCTTACTATCATCGTGACTCTCAAAATAATCCCTAACTCCGTTAGCAATGGCATCTTCTGAACCAGGAAGTATTGTATCAATATCATTAGAAACGCAATAGTCTTTCAATTTAGCAAAATCTGTGTACTTGATGTCCACGTTAGTGCCGCAAAGTTCTGTACCGCCATTTCCTGGGGCAGTGAAAATGTTTTCTTTGCCTATTTCGCTTTTTAGTTTCCAAGCTATTGCGTGCTCTCTAGCACCAGATCCAAGTATTAATATTCGCATTGTTTCTTGTATGGTTCAAAGATAAATATGGTTACATTTGAACCTCGTTTTTTAGGCAAAATATATAAACATATTTGACCTGCTTTATGATGATAACTATGAAGTTTAGATTAAATGGAGACTCATCATTTTAAGTTGCTTATCAAACGAATATATTTAAAGACAAGTGTTATTGGCACAATTTTAGACCATAGATAGAAAAAAGAAACAAATGATTAATTCATTAGTAAGTGGAATCTCAAAGCTTTTTGGGAATAAAGCAGATAAAGATGTTAAAGGCATAGAGCCATACGTTGGTAAAATCAACGCTGAATATGTTAAGTTACAGGGTTTAACTAATGACCAGTTAAGAGGTAAAACAGTAGAGTTTAAAAATCGTGTAAATGACTATCTGTCAGAGATAGATCAGCAGATTGCTGACTTAAAGTCTGAAATAGAAAAAGCTGTTGAATTAGCAAAAGCTATTCAAAAAATAATTATTGGTCAAGAAAACATGATTAATTTATTGTTTTATAATAATTAATTATTGATAAACAATAAATTATAGTATATATTCTAAATATAGTTATAGATAATTACAGAGGTATCATAA
>NZ_CAKZMP010000084.1 GCF_937128705.1 uncultured Kiloniella sp.
AAGAATCCGGTATATCTGCTGCAGCAATCAGGGTGGTTGACGCGCCCCCTGAATGACCTAGCAAAAAGGTCCGGTTAGCAGTAACCCCGTGGCGTTTGAACCTTTCCAAAAGAAGTTCTAGTTCGGCACTTCTTTTGAAATAACGGGACTGACCTGGGGCTTTCCCGCTTACTTGTTGAGAGCATAGATAGAAAATTACAGTGTTGTCGTGTTGACGCACAATTGCACGTGCGTAAGACGGAATTGATTCAGGATAACACTTTTGCCCGTGCCCACCGTTACTAGTGCCGTGATTGTAGATAAAAAGAACAGTATTGTCTGGATTGGGAATGTTTCGTTTCATTTCTTTGGCAAAATCAGCATCCCGCAAAGGGGTGAAATCGTGGCCAACCGCAAAGGCCCCGTAGGGATCATCAATTTTATCGGATTTTGTTGTCTGACATGCTGTAAGTACGGCGAGACAGAAAGCGACAATCAATATAATTTTCATTAAATCCCCCTGAATTGATAAGAAAAATGTACATCTTTAAGGGGAAATGCAATGAGAAAGTTAGCGTCAACTGTCTTTCTGTTCGTGCCGCGGAGAGAGTAGTTTCTAGGAGTTATGATTTATTTTTGATTTTTATCTATTTAGATAGTTGCAAAAGTTCGGGGGAAATATGTCCTTTGAATGCTTTTGAAACAGGACCAGTCATAAGGACAGTACCGTCTTCTTGCCAATGGATATACAGGGGGCCACCATCAAGGTCGACTTGTACTTTTTTGCCTGTCAGCCCGCGCCTTGCCGAGGCAACTGCAGCAGCGCAGGCCCCGGAACCGCAGGCAGAGGTTATTCCAACTCCCCGTTCAAAGACGCGTAGCCGGATATGATTCTCATCAATCAAGGAGGCAACGCTGATATTGGCCTGTTCAGGGAAAAGAGGATGATGTTCTAGTCTGGGTCCCAACGCTTCTAGTTCGATGGCATCAGCATCTTCGACAAAGAAAACGGCGTGTGGATTTCCCATGTTGACACAAACAGGGTTGCGTAACGGGGGGAGTTTTATGCCTGTGTTAAGAGTGTCTCTTTCTTCTGCAAGCGGGATATCTTTCCAATCCAGAAGCGCAGGCCCCATATTTGCGGTAATCAGACCATTCGCTTCTTTACTGACATGTAGTAAACCAGCAAGTGTTTCTATGGTGACGTTATCTTTTTCTGCCTCATCCATAAGTAACGAGGCAATGCAGCGCGTAGCATTGCCACAAGCGCCGACTTCACTGCCATCGGCATTTTTTATGCGCATGAAAGCATTGGCTTCAGGCTTAGAGCTTTTTTCAATTATAATGAATTGATCACACCCGATGCCAAAACGACGATCTGCGATCAGGCGTGATTGGTCTTTTGTTGGGGTGAAGGCTTCGTCGCGGGCATCAATGACAACAAAATCGTTGCCGAGGCCATGCATTTTGATAAAGGATCTACCGCTCATTTCGTACTCATCTGAAGGCATTGTCGCCCCAGAGTGTCTCTTCACTGAGGCTTTGCGTCGTTAATCAGGTATAAGATAAAGGGTAATCTGTCTATTTAAAAGCGTACAAGATTATGGATGTCGAAGTATTAAGGTGAATTAATCAGTTGTTTTGTGTGTATAGGTAACGCCGACGAGCAACATGTCGACGTTTATACCGTCTCTGGCTAAGGGAAGAATCAAATCTTCCATTTCCACGATATCCTGTTTTGGTCCGATATATGGGGTGTAGGGGAAGACAGGACCACGTGTCTCGACAGCCTTTTTGCAGTTATCCCATATTCTGCTGGGGGGCTTTTGATGGTCTAGCGTGCTCATCCATCGACTTGTGAGGTCTTCTTTTAGATAAGCAGATATATGTGTCCCAATTAGCCTGTATCTGAAATCGAGTGGATTAGCCTGGACATCAAGTAATATTAGGTGAGGCAAAAATTCAGCCATTTCAGCTGGATCGATATCATGTCTGGCAGGCAACATGCTTGGAGGAGCTTTGCTTAACCAGTAATCGTAAAGTTTTTTGATCGGCTGGTTTTTTATATTAATTTTTAACATGCCGACTCTTTTCCTGAATCGGATGTAGGTTTGATGTTTTCAATGTGTAAAGTTCGCATGCTGGCATCAGAAGGCATTGTTTTTTATATTTATTTGCCGTGTATAATTAGCTGTGCTGCAAAAAATGACAACTGACGAATGATTGTATTTCTTAGTGTAGTGACACTTGGCGACTCCAAAGTGCTGGAAGACTGGGCTCTCTAGGATCTGATTTGCTGAAAAGACTTGACCTGATCACTGGTTTTTTATAGGTTCCGCTCAAATATCTGCAAAAGTTAAGTGCATAAGCTCTAAGGAGCTCCGCCAGTCCGCGAGTATCGCGCACTGGCGTAAGTTGCGTTTGGCCTTTGGGATTACCGTTTTCAGCCATGTTGGCTGGATGATTGAGGGAAAGAGGAACAGTATGTTCGATAGCTTACAGGATCGTCTGGGATCAGTCTTTGACAAGCTGAAGCGCCGTGGTGCATTGAGTGAGGCTGACGTTACAGCTGCTCTGCGCGAAGTGCGTGTTGCTTTGCTTGAGGCTGACGTGGCGTTACCTGTGGTCAAAGACTTTATCGAAAAGGTAAAGGCTGAAGCTGTCGGCCAGGATGTTCTAAAGTCTGTGACCCCGGGTCAGATGGTCGTAAAGATCGTCAACGATCAGCTCAGCGAGATGTTGGGTGCAGACCACGTTGCTCTTAATCTACAGGTGACACCGCCTGCCGTCATTATGATGGTTGGTCTGCAAGGATCTGGTAAGACCACATCGACGGCAAAAATATCTAAGCGTCTGACCGAGAAAGAACGCAAGAAAGTCCTGATGGCTTCTCTCGACGTTCGCCGTCCTGCTGCGCAAGAACAGCTGGCTGTTCTTGGTGCGCAAATCGGCGTGAGAACCTTGAATATTGTTCCTGGTGAGCAACCTGTCGCTATTGCCAAACGTGCGGTCCAGACCGGTGCGCTTGAAGGTTTCGATGTCGTGATGCTCGATACCGCAGGACGTTTGGCTATTGACGAAGAGTTGATGGGCGAAGTCGCAAGTGTTCGGGATGCCGCCAAGCCAGCAGAAACGTTGCTGGTTGCTGATGCGATGACGGGTCAGGATGCGGTTACTGTTGCTGATACCTTTAACCAAAAGATTGGATTAAGTGGTATCGTGATGACCCGTATGGATGGTGATGCGCGCGGTGGTGCGGCATTGTCTATGCGTGCGGTAACCGGATGCCCGATCAAGTTGATTGGTGTCGGTGAAAAGCTCGAAGAACTAGAAGATTTCCATCCTTCGCGTGTTGCCTCTCGTATTTTGGGTATGGGCGACGTGGTTTCCTTGGTTGAAAAGGCTGCTGAATCCTTTGAAGAGGAAGAAGCTGCCAAACTTGCCGAGAAAATGAAGAAGGGTAAGTTTGATCTGAATGACTTGGCGTCTCAGCTTAAACAAATGCAAAAAATGGGTGGTATGTCGAGCCTGTTGAACATGCTTCCGGGTATGAACTCCGCCCAGATGAAGAAATTGAAAGATGCCAAGGTTGACGACAAGATTATCAATCGTCAATTGGCTATCATTTCATCAATGACACCTCATGAACGTGAAAAACCGGAAGTTATCAAAGCAAAGCGGAGAACCCGTATTGCGAATGGTTCCGGTACTTCGGTTCAAGATGTGAACAAGCTTCTAAAGCAACAGCAGGAAGCTGCCCGCATGATGAAGAAGGTCCAGAAAATGGGCAAGAAAGGCATGATGCGGGGTGGGTTGCAAAACCTGATGCCTCCTGGGATGGGCTTCCCTAAATAAGGGATGACCACGAAAGAGTGCTTCTGAGTAAATTGAGTATTATTAAGTTTAGTGTTTAACAAGAGGAACTGAAATGGCTGTAAAAATTCGCCTAGCCCGTGGCGGCGCCAAAAAGCGTCCATACTACCGTATCGTAGTTGCCGACGTTCGTGCTCCACGTGATGGTCGCTTCATCGAAAAGATTGGCGCCTATAATCCAATGGTACCAAAAGATCACCCAGAGCGTCTGATCTTGGACGAAGATCGCGTTAAGTACTGGTTGTCTACTGGTGCTCAACCTACAGATCGCGTTGCGCGTTTCCTAGGTAACCTTGGTCTTGCTGAAAAGCGTGCTGTTCCAGAGCAGACTAAGAAAAACCAAATGAAAGCCAAAGCAAAAGAGCGTCTGGAAGAAAAGCGTATGGCTGCTGAAGCAGCTGCTGAGGAAGCTGCTTCAGCTTCTGAAGAAAGCGCAGCTGAGTAATTCGGCGAACTTAGGATTTCTTAGCTCATGGCTTCAAACCACGAAGATAGAATTTGTGTAGGTGTGATCGCTGGTGCGCACGGTGTGCGTGGCGGGGTGAAGGTCAAAAGTTACACCGAAATTCCTGAAGACGTGGCGGCATTTGGACCGGTGACGGATGATGCGGGCAACCGTCTCAAAATCACCATAACGGGCCAGGCCAAGGGCACTGTTCTTACGCGGATTGAGGGTGTGAAGGATCGTGATCGCGCCCAGGAAATGCGAGGAACAAAACTGTATGTTAACCGTGATCTTCTACCGAAACTGACAGAAGACGACGAATATTACTATTCTGATCTCGTGGGCCTTAAGGTCGAGAACGCTCAAGGAGTGGCTCTTGGTACCGTAAAAGGTGTTTTCGATTTTGGTGCTGGGGATATTCTTGAATTTGTCAGTGACAGTGGACAATCGGAAATGGTCAGCTTTACCGAAAGCTCTGTTCCGGTTGTGGACATCGAAGGGCAGCGTATCGTTGTTGATATGCCCGATGTTGTTCTGGGTCGGGAAGACTAAGGAAAAGATCGGTGGTCTTTTTGTCATGTCTTTCAAACCGGGTTGTTCAACAAGATGTTGGATAGCGTGACAGCAAACTGGAAAGCAACAGTGCTTTCGCTCCATCCGGAAATGTTTCCGGGCTCTCTGGGATTATCCCTGGCGGGTAAAGCCCTTGAAAAAGGGGTTTGGGAGTTGGAAAAGGTGGACATCCGCAATTTTGCGTATGATAAACACCGTACTGTTGATGCTATCCCCTTTGGGGGAGGTGCTGGTTTGGTAATGCGTCCGGATACTGTTGATGCGGCTTTGGACTCTGTGGCTGGCAATGCTGGTCCGGTTATCTATCTCTCGCCGCGCGGACGGCTTTTGGACCAAAGTTTGGTCAAAGAGCTAGCGGCAGGACCCGGGGTAACTCTCTTGTGTGGGCGTTACGAAGGGATCGATCAGCGGGTCTTGGACGCGCGTGAAGTGATAGAGGTTTCGGTTGGTGATTACATCCTGTCCGGTGGTGAACAGGCGGCATTAATCCTTATGGATGCTGTCATCAGGTTATTGCCGGGGGTTATGGGAAACAAGGAATCCGCAGACGAAGAATCGTTTGAGACTGGGTTACTGGAATATCCGCTCTATACGCGACCTGCCGAATGGCAAGATCGCAAGGTACCCGAGGTTCTTTCCTCTGGTCACCATGGAAAGATAAAGCAGTGGCGTCAGGAACAGGCGGAAAAAATTACCAGGGAACGACGCCCGGATTTGTGGGAAAAGTACCTGGATAAACGTAACGATACCAAGCTGGGCCGTTAGGTCCGTTGAAAAGTTAAACGGGTCACTGGCCCCAATAGAATGGTAGAGGATAGAAACATGAATGTAATCGAGAAGCTGGAAGCTGATCAGGTTGCCAAACTTACAGATGGCAAAAAAGTTACCGAGTTTGCTGCTGGTGATACCGTCCGCGTAAACGTTAAAGTTGTTGAGGGTACACGTGAGCGTATCCAGGCATTTGAAGGCGTATGTATTGCACGTAAAAATGCTGGCCTGAACTCTTCTTTCACTGTTCGTAAGATTTCTTACGGTGAAGGCGTTGAGCGTGTATTCCCACTTTACAGCCCACGTGTTGATTCAGTTGAGTTGATCCGTCGCGGTGATGTGCGTCGTGCGAAACTTTACTACCTACGTGGCCGTCGTGGTAAATCTGCACGTATCGCAGAAAAAACAACCGGTGCTGCTGGTAAAGCTGCTGCTGCAGATCGCGCTGATAAAGCCGCTGCTAAAGCTGCAGCTAAAAAGTAAGCCGTACTACTACGGACTGTCGACGAAGAGATTTCTCGTCGATCAGAAATTATAAAAAAGGGTGCCCTGCGGCACCCTTTTTTATTGATTTTATTTCATAGTCGATTTTGGTTTTGTAAAGAAATCAGAGGCTTTTCATGATCCTGTTGACGCCGTGGCGACGATGGGAACAGAGTTCAAATTCCAGTTATAGGTATGGTTTTCGATAGAGCGGATTTTCATCAGCTCTTTTTGGCGTTCTTTCGAGGCGTAGGTGCGCAGATGATCCAGCACAGATGCATCGCTGCCGCCAAAGTCATCTTTGAACCAAACATAAATGCTGGAAACAACAGCTTCGTTATTTTCGCCGATATTCACCGCGCGTGGATGGTCAATAAAACGTTGAGCAGCAACAGTTAACTGGGTATCGAACTCTGTGGCTGTGATGGCTTCATTAGGAAGGTCGGGACAGCCGAGGGATGCACAGTTGAGCACATAGTGGATACGCGGGTCTTTCCAGCCCGGACGTAGAATACCGTGTTCGATATCATTCAGGGAAACTTTCTCTCCTTCTATACGAAGTAGCTTTTTCCCCCATGGACCAGATGCAAATAGTCCCGGTGAAATATTGATGTCCCGGATACTTTCAAGGGGCATGTGTTCCAAAATCAAATTTACGGTTGCTGCATTGTATAGGTTAATCCAATAGGCCAGTTGTTGGTCCCTGTTAAGGTTACTGACCTTGATACTTTGCAGGTATTCCAGATGTTCTTTGAGCGCCAGATGGTCATCAAGATTGACGCGGTGGTAAGCAATCCGTGCGATACCGTCAAAGCTCTCTTCACGATACTTTCGAATAAAGCCGTTCCATTCATCCTGATTAACGGCCTGTGTGCTTTCCGCACTAAAGTCTGCCCATCGGGGGATAAGATTTGAGCTGGGGGCAAAAAGCGACTCGAAGGGGCTGAAGCCACTGGTGAAGACCAGTATTGTCATAGCCAAGGGCACAGCCAGTTGTCTGGAGAATCTCTGTGTAAAACTGGCCATATTGATAAATCCCACTTCTGCCGAAAACTTAATCTAAAAGTATATTGTCATGAACATATGTACTTATTATGGGCAGACTGAGGCCATTTGGTGAGTGTTCGTCCAGTAACAATCCTGTGGCATAAATGGTCAATGGCTGTGAAGATGATTAATAATTATCTGTTATTAAAGCCATTTTCCCTCACAATGTCTTCACTTTATCTGTGAGGTGAGCTGCGTGCAAAAATGGCGATATTTAGAAAGTTGAGCAATTTCTTTCTATATAAAGTATGTGATTCGCAGGCCAAACGTGAAATTTTCTTATAGAATCGTCATAAAAACAGATTCAATCGTTCTAAAGGACTTTTCGCCGCACTGCGGAAGCGCTATGCTCCGCCCGAAACTAGTAAGAAAACTGCTTGGCCGCTGTTAGAGGTTTAGCCTCGTTGACAGGGCCTGTTTAGGTGGAAATAGCCACCAAAAAATTACGCAGTAAAATATACGAGGACGATGTTAGGATGAGTAACCCGCGTACCCTTTTCGAAAAGATTTGGGATAGCCATCTGGTTGACCGTCAAGAAGACGGCACCTGTTTGCTTTATATTGATCGCCACTTGGTGCACGAAGTCACAAGCCCACAGGCGTTTGAAGGACTTCGTATGGCCGGACGTAAGGTTCGCCGCCCGGAAAATACACTTGCTGTTCCCGACCACAACGTACCGACATCTGGTCGTGCACAGGGAATTGCCGATGAAGAAAGCCGCATTCAGGTTGAAACGCTTTCCAGTAACTGTGAAGAGTTTGGCGTGCAGCTTTTTGGTATGGATGATGTCCGTCAGGGCGTCGTGCATATTATCGGCCCAGAGCAGGGCTTTACTCTGCCGGGAATGACAATTGTTTGTGGTGATAGCCACACGGCGACGCACGGTGCATTTGGGTCACTTGCCTTTGGTATTGGCACATCCGAAGTTGAACATGTTCTGGCGACGCAAACGCTAATCCAAAAACCTGCTAAAACAATGCGTATCACTGTCGAAGGTGATTTGCTGCCGGGTGTTACCGCGAAAGACATGGTGCTGCACATTATTGGTGTCATCGGTACTGCGGGTGGTACGGGCTATGTGATCGAATATGCTGGTGAAGCTATGCGTAAGCTTTCTATGGAAGGCCGCATGACGATCTGTAACATGTCGATTGAGGCTGGTGCTCGCGCGGGTCTGATTGCCCCTGATGAGACAACATTTGAATATATCAAAGGCCGCCCAATGGCGCCGAAAGCCGGTAACTGGGAACAGGCTGTTGAGTATTGGAAGACCCTGCCTTCTGATGACGGTGCGACTTATGATAAGGAAGTTATCATTAAGGCCGCAGATATCGAACCACAGGTTACCTGGGGTACTTCGCCGGAAGACGTGGTTGGTATTTCTGCCGTTGTGCCTGCACCGTCTGATGGTCGGGACGACAACAAAAAATCAGCGATTGAGCGCTCTCTTGAATACATGGATCTCAAAGCTGGTCAGGCGATTAAAGAAATTGCGATTGATAAAGTCTTTATCGGGTCCTGCACAAATGGACGTATTGAAGATTTGCGCGAAGTAGCGCGTATCGCAAAAGGTCGCAAGGTTGCCGATAGCGTTTATGCGATGATTGTCCCCGGATCTGGCCTGGTTAAAATTCAGGCAGAAGAAGAAGGTCTTGATGAGATCTTTACCGAAGCTGGTTTTGACTGGCGTGAGCCGGGGTGTTCCATGTGCCTTGCGATGAATGCTGACCGTCTGTCACCGGGTGAGCGTTGTGCATCTACATCAAACCGTAACTTCGAAGGTCGTCAGGGCCGCGGCGGTCGTACACATCTGGTGAGTCCGGCAATGGCAGCTGTTGCTGCGATCGCAGGTCATTTCGATGATGTTCGCAAATACGACTAAGCAAAGGATTACAGAGTATGGATAAGTTTACATCACTCACCTCTGTGGCGGCTCCCTTGCCATTGGTGAACATCGATACGGATATGATTATCCCGAAGCAGTTTCTAAAAACTGTTAAACGGACAGGCTTGAAAGCCGGTTTGTTCTACGAACTCCGTACGGATGAAGAGGGTAACCCCGTTGATTTCGTTCTGGATGAACCTGCCTACAAAGAAGCACAGATTCTGGTTACCGGTGATAACTTCGGCTGTGGTTCTTCCCGTGAACATGCGCCGTGGGCGCTGCTGGATCAGGGCATTCGCTGTGTTATTGCACCAAGCTTTGCAGATATCTTTTATAATAATTGCTTTAAGAACGGTATCTTGCCGATCGCTTTGCCACAGGAAGATGTGGACAAGTTGATGGATGATGCGAAGCGTGGGGCAAATGCTGTTGTTTCCGTTGATTTAGAGACACAGGAAATCAAAGGTCCGGATGGCGGCACACTTACTTTTGAAGTTGATGCCCACCGTAAACATTGTTTGCTGAATGGTCTGGACGATATTGGTCTGACTTTTGAAAAGTCGGCACATATTGATACGTTTGAGAATAAGCGTAAAGCGACGCAGCCTTGGCTGTAAGAATTTGATGGGGGCCGTTTATGGCCCTCATTTTTTTGTAAAAAGGCCCTGAGGTATTGCTGAGATTACCTTATGGACCTGTGTTTATAGAAAGGCTGGCAATCGCCAGTCTTCTCTTTGTGAAAAATTCGGAAGAAGAAACATGGCATCTAATAAAAATCTATTGATTCTCCCCGGGGATGGAATCGGTCCTGAAGTTATGCGTGAAGTACGTCGCGTTGTGGATTGGATGGACAAGCGTCGTGCAGTGACCTTTGATATCGACGAAGATTTGGTCGGTGGTTCTGCGATTGATAAGCACGGTGTTCCCCTGGCTGATGAAACAATGGATAAGGCAATGGAAGCCGATGCCGTGTTATTGGGTGCTGTAGGTGGGCCGCAGTGGGATAATCTTGATTTTTCTATCAAGCCTGAACGCGGCCTTTTGCGTTTACGTAAGGAAATGGAACTTTTTGCCAACTTGCGTCCGGCGCTTTGTTTTGATGCGCTGGTTGATTCTTCATCCCTAAAGCCAGAACTGGTTTCTGGTCTGGATATCATGATCGTACGCGAACTGACTGGCGGCGTTTACTTTGGTGAACCGCGTGGTATCGAAGATCTCGGCAATGGTGAGCGCCGCGGTATCAACACGCAAGTTTACACAACATCTGAAATTCGCCGTGTTGCCGAGGTTGCTTTTGATCTAGCACGCAAACGCGATAGCCGGGTTTGTTCTGTTGAAAAAGCCAATGTTATGGAATCAGGCCTGTTATGGCGTGAAGAAGTAACCAAGCTGCATGGTGAAGGCTTTGACGATGTTGAGCTGTCTCACATGTATGCTGATAACTGCTCCATGCAGTTGGTACGTACGCCAAAACAGTTTGATGTTATTCTGACTGATAACTTGTTTGGAGACATGTTGTCCGATACGGCGGCAATGCTGACTGGGTCTCTGGGGATGCTGCCTTCAGCCTCTTTAGGCGCGACCGATGAAACCGGGCGTCGCAAAGCAATGTACGAGCCTGTACACGGCTCTGCCCCGGATATCGCTGGTGAAAACAAAGCGAACCCACTGGCGACCATTCTCTCCTTTGCCATGAACTTGCGCTATTCTTTCGATATGGGTGATGAAGCCGATCTGATTGAAAACGGCGTGAACAAAGTTCTGGCATCCGGCAAGCGCACTGGCGACATCATGGCTTCTGGTTGTGAAATCGTTTCTACTGAAGGTATGGGCGATGCTCTTCTTCGTGCTTTAGACGAACAGGCTGCTTAGTTCCTTAGATTTAAGCTAAGTCTTTTAAAGAGCTGTGAGACGTTTCTCACAGCTCTTTTTTTGTGTCGATTTTCGATAATAGCCAATAAAGAATATTACTTGTAGCATCCTTTCTACCCTTAATTGAGCAAGAAAATAAAAGGCTAAATTTTTGTTAACAAAACGTTTATTTAATGATAATGAGTCGCATTATCATTAAATAATAAGAGTTTCCTAAAATGCCTAAAAACACATCTCAAGCTGCTGGCTATCGCCGAGCAGCTCTCGCACTAATGTTTATGTCCTCAACGATGCTTTGTAGTACTTGGGTTGTTGCCGAAGAAAAAATTGAAGCAAACAAAGACCCGTCAAAAAAATGGGGTGCACATATAGAACTTGAAGGAAAGTACGGTACAGATAGACATCTTGGTGAGAGTACTGTTTTTGTCCCATTGCACCAAAATGACGACAGTATGCTCTTCCTCGATGTACGGGGGAAAATGGATAACAACAAATCAAGAGAAGTTAATATTGGATTGGGGTATCGTCATATTATTGATGAGGACTGGCTGATTGGTGGATATGGCTTCTACGACCGTAGACGTTCGCCCGAAGGTAATAGTTTTAATCAAATGACATTTGGTGCGGAAATTATGTCGGGTGATTTTGATCTTAGGATGAACGGTTATGTGCCTTTTGGCGATACAGTCAAAACCTCCGCTCGGCATGATAGCGTCCAGCTTAATGGTAGTTCGATTACGATGAAAGAAGGTGAAGAGCGGGCTATGAAGGGGATGGATTTTGAAATTGGCCATACTCTTCCATGGTTATCTGTAACCGAGGATAGTTCTGATGAGTTTAAGTTGTCGCTAGGTGGATATCATTTCTGGGAAGATGATTTGGATAGTGTAACGGGGCCAAGATTAAGAGCAGAGTATCGCCTTAATGATGTTCTTATGGCTGGTACACGGATTAGCTTTAGCGGTGAAGTGCAACGTGATAGCCCGCGGGGAAATCAAGGGTTTGTCGGTGTTAAATTCCGTATTCCTTTGCAGCCTGATATCGCAAAAAAACGGAACCGTCTTTCAAAAATTGAAAAAAGAATGACGGAAACTATTGTCCGTGATGTTGATGTGGTTGCTCAAGCGGGAAGTTTTGGTGCTGAGGTGCCTGCGATTGATATGGAAACGGGGCAGCAGCTTACGAATTTGAATGTGATTGATGGCAAGTCAGGCGCTGATTTAAAAACCGCGATTGAAACCGCGTCGGTAGATCAGGTTAGCTTTGTTAATGGGAAAGGTCAGGTATTAAACGTTGAGGATACGATAACTCTACAATCGGGACAGCGGGTTCGCGGACAGTTCAACGTTAAGCATCCAACTACAGGACGGGAAATGAGCTTTGGCCAAACCCATATCCATGGCACGGATGAAAATAAACACGTCTTTGAAATGAATAATAATTCGACACTTTCAGGTATGACGATTTCTGGTGGATCACACGGTATTCATGCTGACGGGAAAAGTAATGTCCGTATAGATCGGGTCCGAATTAGCAACACAGCGCAAGTAGGGTTGAATTTTGAGAACGGATCCGGCCTTACCGTCTCGGATTTGGAAGTCACTAATCTGGATTTTGAAAATGCAGATGGCTTTTCTAATGCGAACCCTAATAATACGGTAACAGGGGTTGGTCTGCGACTGGTTAGTTCCGATAATATCAATATTGATGGATATAGAGCTGATTACCTAGGCACGGGGCTTTTCTCGAATGCTGTTACGGATTTAAATGTGACAAATTCATCCATCTCGCGATCGCGTAAAGAGGGGATGGTCCATCATTATCTTCACGATGCGACTTTTGATAATTTGAACATCGATAAAACGGGTGCTGATGGCGTGGCGTTTATTGTTTCGGCAGATGTGAACTTTAAAAATTCCAACTTAAGCAATTTGGGCGCGATGAACTCACTTGGAAATTATAGTGGAATTAATATTAGTGGTTTTTCGAGTGACGGATCAATTATCGTCGGTGCAACTGAAAATAAAAACTATAACTTTGATAATATCACCATCACGAATGCATCGAATAGTGGGATGATGATTCAGGAAATCAAAGATTCAACTTTTACGAATATCGATATTGCGAATGTTGATATTATCGGGGTGCAATTAATGAGAATGATGCGGGATGTTGAAAATTTAACTTTTGATCACGTTACAATTGATAATGCAGCAAATGCAGGGTTCTGGATGATGGGTGATTTTAAAGATATTGATGCTAATATCACGACAACAAATACGTCGGTTGCTTGTGGGAAATCACAATTCATGCCGACAAACCTGACACAAAGTGGTGGGCAGGAGCTGACCATTAATGGAGAGGTGTTTGCACCGATGAATATTGGGACAAAGTGTGCCAATGCATCTAACTTTTAGCATTTAAGTGAAAGATGGGTGGCTATATGAGCGTATAGCCCACCTGTCTGGCAGCTTAAAAAAAGAATCCAAAATTTCAATGTTGACCAAGCTGGTAAAGCTGACTACGTTTACGCCCGAGTTAAATCCCAAGTGGAATAGAGTTTATGTTTAATAACGTTGCACATATGGCCACGCGCGCTGCACACACTGCGAAGTCTCTTCGTCGTGCGTTCGCTGCTGCGCGTCCAGTTGCAACAACTACATGGACCACGATTACCACCACGCCTGTCAAAACCATGAAGGTTAAGATGGGCGGCAGTAGGTAAACCCTCTCGGGAATAAAGGCTGATAAAAGGGCCGTCCCATTGAGGGGCGGCCCTTTTTCTTTAGGGCTTCTGTCACCACTTTTGAGGTGGTGAGGATGTGAAGATTTTTTAAACCGGTCCTTTGGGCCAGTAAATGAAAGAGCATAGGCTAAAGCCATGGGTCACAAGATTGCAGTAATGGGCGCTACTGGCGCCGTAGGTCGTGAAGTTCTAACAACTCTGTCTGAGCGCGGGTTCGATATCAATGATATCACCGTTCTTGCATCCAGCCGTTCAGCAGGTACCCAGGTTTCTTATGGCGAAGAAGGTGAACTGACCGTTCAAAATCTTGCTAATTTTGACTTCAAGGGGATCGACATTGTCCTGTCATCACCTGGTGGCGCGGTGTCTGCGGAATACTCTCCAAAAGCTGCGGCGGCGGGTGCTGTTGTGATCGATAACACATCTCACTTCCGTATGGACCCGGATGTTCCTTTGATCGTACCGGAAGTTAATCCGGAAGCTTTGGCTGGCTACAAAAAGCGTAATATCATTGCAAACCCGAACTGCTCTACCATTCAGATGGTTCACGTCCTGAAGCCATTGCATGAACTGGGCTTGATCAAGCGTGTGGTTGTTTCTACCTATCAGGCTGTTTCTGGTTCTGGTAAGGATGCTATGGATGAGCTGTTTAACCAAACACGCGGGATTTTTGTGAATGATCCGGTGAAAAAAGAATGTTTCACCAAGCAGATTGCCTTTAACGTAATTCCACACATCGATGTCTTTATGGAAGATGGCTACACCAAAGAAGAGTGGAAGATGATGGTCGAGACCAAGAAGATTCTCGATCCAAAGATCAAGGTTACTGCAACTTGTGTTCGTGTTCCTGTTTTCATCGGTCACGCTGAAGCTGTTTCCGTTGAATTCGAAAAAGATGTGACTGTCGAACAAGCTCGTGAGGCACTGAAAGATACACCAGGTATCACCGTTATCGACTATCGTCAGGATGAAGGTTACGTAACACCGCATGAAGCACAGGGCGAAGATGCAACATTCGTTAGCCGTATTCGGACGGATCCAACTGTAGAACATGGCTTAAGTTTGTGGGTTGTTGCTGACAACCTACGTAAGGGCGCAGCCCTTAACGCAGTTCAAATTGCTGAACTGCTTATTAAGGATCATCTCAGCTAAGCTGAGGTTATTCCTTAATACCTCCTCTGTCGTACTTGCCGGGCTCGGAAATTTATTTCCGAGCCCTTTTTTTATGGTCGCGGGTGCTAGGAAATTTATTAGTGAGCCCCTTTTTGATTCCTTGTGTCTTAAAATTCATACTAGGGTTTGTGAGGCGTAATAATCGTAAACTAATTCACCGGGCCAAAGTGCTGAAGGTACTCTGTTGTTGTGATACCGAGATTGCGCTGAAAGCTTCTGCGCATTTTTTGGAGATCACCAAAGCCACATAAATTCGCGACCTGCTTCATTAAAACGCCTTTGGTGAGAAGGATTCTCGCCTGGTTAAGGCGGGTGAGTTCTACAAACTGGACAGGGGAAGAGCCTAGAGCTTGATTGAAGCGGCGATCAAGTGTGCGCGGTGTCATGTTCGCCTCTTTTGACAGTTCTGATAATGTCCAACTCCGGCAGAGGTCGGCGCTTATCTTGTCGACAAGTTGTAGTAGTTTTGGTTCTAAGCGTTTCTGAGCTTCAAGAAGATCCGAGAACTGTTTTTGCCCACCATTTCGACGGAGGTAGACGACGAGTTCCTGGGCGACATCAAGTGAGTTTGATGTGCCGTGGTCTTCCTCGATAATTGCCATTGCCAGGTCAATACCTGTTGAGACGCCCGCCGAAGTGTAGATCTGATCTGACTTTGTGTAGATGGTGTTGAGCTTCCAGTTCACATTGGGGAAGCGTTCTTTTGCCATTTGTTCTCGTGACCAATGGGTTGTGGCTTCGCGTCCGTCAAGAACACCTGCTGCCGCAAGAATAAGAGCGCCTGAACAAATTGAAATCAGTCGGCGATCTTTGTTCGTGGTGTGAAACGCTTTTAGCGTTTGCAGTAAGGTCCCGTTTTCAAGAAGTCCATCAACGCCGTTGCCGCCCGGTATTAACAAGTCCAAACAAGGATGAAGGTCGGTGATTTTTCCGTGGGGCATTATTTCCATCCCACAGGATGTGTGAATGGAATTGCCATCAAGCGAGAGAAAGCGATGCTTGTAAAGCGGTATGTCATTTGCCCTGCTTACAGGCTTTTTACTTGCTGTTGGTTCCGTTTTTGTTGGCGTCTGTGAGGCTGTGGTCTCTGGAGAAGAGGTGCTATGAAAAGCTTGCACGGGGCCGCTTATATCTAGAAGATTTACGTTATCAAAAATCAGAACGCCGATTTCTCGGCTCCTTTGCTCTGTTCCCAGCGTTTTCCTTGGTCTCAAAGTTTTGCTCCTTAATCCTCCGTCAATGTTGCCTATAATACAGTATTTGGCAATATTTGATGTTTGAATTACATTTTTGACAGTGATTGTTTGAGGTACAGTCGAAATTATAGTCGAAACCTTTAAAATTAATCTGGGCTAAGGATGCCTGTAACAGTATGAGCGATAATGTGACGATGCCAGACCAAACACAGCGACTTAACTTCTCGCTAATTTTACTGGGCAATGCCGTTCTTGGAACGCCGATGCCTATGCTCATTATCTTGGGTGGATTGGCTGGGGCCATGCTTGCGCCTGCAAATGAACTCGCAATCCTGCCTGTTTCAGTACAGATGCTGGCGGGGATGTTAACAGCAGCGCCTATGTCCGTTTTTATGGGAAAGTATGGCAGAAAGCTTGGGTTTCTTCTTGGGGCGACAATTGCGGCATCTGGCGGGGCCTTAGGCGTTTATAGCCTGTTCTATGAAAATTTTTATACCTTGTGCCTCGCCCATGCTGCGATGGGAAGTGCGCTGATTTGTTTTGGTTTTTTTAGATTTGCCGCAGCCGAAGTTGTTTCTGAATCTTGGCGACCGAAAGCGATTTCTTTTACTCTTGGCTCTGGTTTAGTTGCGGCGCTGGTGGGGCCAGAAGTCTTTATCTACAGTAAAGATCTCTTCTCTCCTATTCCCTTTGCGGGTGCCTATGGGGCGATCACGGTATTGTCCATTATCGGGAGCCTTCCTATTCTTGCATTGCGCTTGCCAGAAACAGGTAATGCGGACCAATTGAATGAAAACAAGAAAGTCGCAACGGTTGGAGAGATTATACGTCGCCCAGCCGTTTTTACGGCCATACTTTGTGCTGCAGTTTCGTTTGGTGTCATGGTTTTGTTGATGGCGCCGACACCTCTTGCCATGGTGGGGTGCGGTTTTACTGATGTGCAGGCTGGTGACGTAATTCGATGGCATGTCATTGCTATGTTTGCGCCGAGTTTCTTTACCGGAAGCCTGATTTCTCGGTTTGGGTCCGGGAAAATTATTTCTTGTGGCTTGGTACTGCTTTGTCTGTCGGCAGGCATGGCCATGGCAGGTATTGAGCTAGAGAACTTTTACCTTGCGCTGATCTTGCTGGGGCTTGGATGGAACTTTGGGTTTATTGGGGCAACAAATATGTTGAATGAGAATTTGAGTGCAGGTGAGAGATCCGCTGTTCAAGGGGTCAATGATACGCTCATCGCACTTGTATCGACCTTGGCGTCTTTTGGGTCAGGAGTTCTGATTTCCAGTTTCAGTTGGACAGCGGTTGCGGCGACTGTTCTGCCACTTGTTTTGATTGCTTTTGGTGGTCTTTTCTTTTTACGTCAGCGTGTTCGGTCTGTTGCGTAAAGGGGAGATAGGTAAGGGTAGGGGTGAAGCCTTTCCCGAACTTGAGTAATTATAGATGGATGTGAAAGGGAAAAAGGAAATAAAAAGTCTTGTTTGTCGTTTCGTTTGATGGAATTATGCAGTAAATGCTGCAGTGCACAATTGGGTGTTGTGTATTAAAATGACAGCAGAACAAGACAGAGGAGTTGAAGATGGTAGCGGCCCTAAAACCGAGAAGATCTGTTCTTTATATGCCCGGTTCAAAAGCCAGAGCCTTGGAAAAGGGGCGAAGCCTTTCGGCAGATGCGCTTATTTTTGACTTGGAAGATGCTGTTACTGACGACAAAAAAATCGAAGCACGAGAAATGGTCGTTGAGGCTTTACGTCAAGGTGGATATGGCAAGCGCGAAATCATTGTTCGTGTGAATGGACTGGACACAGAATGGGGCCTCGAGGATATCAAGGCGATCTCGGGTACAGAAGCCGATGCGATTTTACTGCCCAAGGTCGAAAATGAAAGACAAGTGCTTAATCTTGTCGATCTGATGAACAAGTCTGGTGCCCCTGAAACCATGTCAGTGATGTGTATGATGGAAACGCCTTTGGGGATGCTCAATGCCAAAGAAATAGCGGCTTCATCCGAGCGGATTTCCTGTTTTGTCATGGGGACTTCTGATCTGGTTAAGGATTTACAGGCCCGACATACACGAGAGCGCTTGCCGGTGATTACGTCGCTGGGGCTATGCTTGTTAGCTGCCAGAGCTTATGGCATTGGTATTGTCGATGGGGTTTGTCTTGATCTTAATGATGACGATGCTTTTGCGGAAGTCTGTGTGCAGGGGTTAGCCCTGGGTTTCGATGGTAAAACACTGATCCATCCCAAAACGATCTCTGTTGCAAACAATACCTTTGGTCCTTCGAAAGAAGCGGTAGAAAAGGCGCGGGCTATCGTGTCAGCTTTTGAAGAGGCAAAAAAACTGGGGCAAGGGGTTGTCGTGCTTGATGGGCATCTGATTGAAAACCTTCATGCCGATGAAGCGCGAAGATTGATCGAGTATTCAGATGCAATCATGGCTTTGGAACAGAGTGTGTCTTAAGGGGATAGATCATGGGTGTGAAAAATCATACTAAAAGTAAAACCCAGCAAGGGAATTTTTTTGAAGATTTTTATCCCGGTATGGTGCTTAGGCATGCGACCCCGAGAACGATAACCTCTGGTGATCAGGCCCTTTACACTGCTCTTTATGGATCCAGGTTTGCTTTTTCCTCTTCAGATGAGTTTGCGCGATCCCTTGGTTTTGATTGCGCACCAGTAGATGATTTCCTTGCATTCCATATCGTTTTTGGAAAGACCGTTGCGGATATTTCCTTGAATGCCGTGGCAAACCTTGGTTATGCCGAAGGTGTTTTTGGGGTGCCCCTTTACCCGGGCGATACCGTTTCTACTGTGAGTGATGTGATCGGTGTAAAGGAGAATTCCAACGGCAAAACCGGGGTTGTTTATGTTCGGTCCACCGGGCGAAATCAACACGGCGAAATGGTGCTACAGTATGTGCGCTGGGTTATGGTGCGAAAGCGTGATGTTGATGCTGTCGCTCCGGTAGTTGTTGTGCCAGAGTTGAGCGAAAGTGTTGCCGCAGGATCTTTATCAATTCCCAAGGAAGTAAATTTAACAGGGTATGATTTTACTTTATCAGGATCGGCCTACAGGTGGGGAGATTATAGTGTTGGCGAACGTATAGCCCACGTCGACGGCATGACCATCGAAGAGGCTGAGCATCAAATGGCGACCCGACTCTACCAGAACACAGCAAAGGTTCACTTTAACCAGCATACAGAATCCCAAGGTCGTTTTGGGCGACGTTTGATTTATGGGGGGCACATCATCTCTATCGCTCGTGCTTTGTCTTTCAATGGTATGGAAAATGCGTTCAAAGTTGTTGCAATTAATGGAGGCGCCCACGTAGCACCGACGTTTGCAGGGGATACGATCTATGCCTGGAGTGAAGTGCTGGATAAAATTGAGCTTTCGGAATGTGGTGATATCGGGGCTTTGAGAATTCGCTTGGTAGCTACCAAGAATAGCAATGGTGAGAATTTCCCCCTGAAGAATAGCGAAGAGCAGTATCGGGAAAATGTCGTTTTGGATTTTGATTACACAGTGTTGATGCCAAAATAAAAATCTCTCTGATGTTGGATGATTTACAGCGTTTGAGGTGATTAATAATATTGTATCGAAACAATAAATATTCTGTGTGTCCAATGCTCTTTTCTTAGAGTGTTCCTTTTTAAGAGTAATATAGTTTGTTTTTCATGAGTATTATCAGTTGTTGCAAAGTTAAAATTATTTTTTATTTTAATACTTCTTTTTGTAAATGTGGCTGTGCAGCGCAACATGGAGATGTTTGGAAGTTTTAAGGTGATGTTAATAAGTAAAAGTCACAATTCTTATGTTCGTAAAATACTTGTTTGTCGTCGGGTCGTTCTTTAACGAGTTTTAGTCGCCTTGCATTGACTAATGCTGCATTGCGGTTTAACGTCATCAAATCTTTGGGTTCTGCTAAATATAAGGCGCGCGAAGTTGAAAAGCGGAACCAGTGCGCAATATCGGGAAAGAAAACATGTCCAGGGGTAACAGACCTCTTTCACCTCATTTGCAGGTGTATCGTCCTCAATTAACTTCCGTACTTTCTATTCTATTCCGCATCATGGGCGTTGCCACATCCGTGGGTTCCATCGTTCTGATCTGGTGGCTTGCTGCAGCAGCAAGCGGCGTGGAATATTTTGAACTGGTACAATCCTTCTTGGGATCTTGGTTCGGCCGATTACTTCTTTTCGGTTGGACGTTTGCTCTCGTTTTCCACCTTTGTAACGGCATTCGGCATCTCTACTGGGATGCAGGTAAAGGTCTAGAGCTTGAAACCGCGTATGCATCCGGTAAGGCTGTGATTGTATTCTCAGTCATTATCACGTTGGGGCTTTGGGCCCTCGCCTATGTAATGGGAGGAGCTTGATATGTCGCTTCGTACGCCTTTGGGACGTGCTCGTGGATTGGGCTCAGCAAAAGATGGCTCTTCACATTGGTGGGCTCAACGCCTGACCAGTTTGGCTCTTGTTCCGCTTGTTTTGTGGTTTGTGTTTTCGGTTGCGTTGATGACCGGGGCTGATCATGTGCAGTTTCTGGAATGGGTTCAATCGCCTGTTGTTGCAGGATTGTTAATTCTTTTGATCTCTGTCGGCCTTCTTCATTCCCAACAGGGAATGCAAGTGGTGATAGAAGACTATGTACATGGAGAGGCGAGTAAAGTTCTTTCCCTGTTCCTGAGTCTGTCGATCCATGTTGTCTTGGGTTTGACAGGTATTCTTTCAATTTTGATGATTCTCTTCAGGGGCTAGGAAATAAACGATGAACACTGCTCCATCAAACAAAGCATATGAGTTTATCGATCACACGTATGATGTGGTTGTTGTCGGGGCCGGTGGCGCAGGTTTGCGTGCGACGCTGGGTTTGGCAGAAGCAGGCCTGAAAACGGCTTGTATTACCAAGGTTTTTCCAACGCGTAGTCATACGGTTGCTGCTCAAGGGGGGATTTCTGCTTCTCTGGGGAACATGGGTGAAGATGACTGGCGCTGGCACATGTATGATACCGTAAAGGGATCCGACTGGCTTGGTGATCAGGACTCAATTGAATATATGGTACGTGAAGCTGTTCCGGCAATTGTTGAGCTGGAACACTATGGGATGCCGTTTAGTCGTACCGAAGAAGGTAAGATTTACCAGCGTCCTTTCGGTGGTATGACAACCCGCTTTGGCGAGGGGATTGCGCAACGTACTTGTGCCGCGGCTGATCGAACTGGCCATGCTATGTTGCATACGCTTTATCAGCAGAGTCTAAGACGTCACGCTGAGTTCTTTATTGAGTACTTTGCCATTGACCTGATCATGGAAAATGGTGAATGCCGCGGTGTCGTGGCATGGAACCTAGATGATGGTACAATCCATCGCTTCCGTGCGCAGAAAGTTATCTTGGCGACCGGTGGTTATGGGCGTGCGTACTTCTCTTGTACTGGGGCGCATACCTGTACGGGTGATGGTAATGGTATGGCGTTACGTGCTGGTCTTGATTGTCAGGATATGGAGTTTGTTCAATTCCATCCAACTGGGATCTATGGCGCAGGGTGCCTGATTACAGAGGGCGTTCGCGGTGAAGGTGGTTATCTGACCAACTCTGAAGGCGAGCGTTTCATGGAACGCTATGCACCGAGTGCCAAAGATCTGGCTTCTCGTGATGTTGTTAGCCGTGCGATGACAATGGAAATTCGTGATGGCCGCGGTGTTGGCACTGGAAATGATCATATTCATTTGCACATTGAGCATCTGGATCCGGATCTGATTGCTGAACGCCTGCCAGGTATTGCTGAATCTGCAAGTATCTTTGCGGGCGTCGATGTGTCGAAAGAACCTATTCCGGTAATCCCGACTTGTCACTACAACATGGGCGGTGTCCCGTGTAAGTACACAGGCGATGTCGTCACCAGTAAGAACGGGGATCCAAATACAGAAGTTCCCGGTTTGATGGCCATCGGTGAAGCTGCGTGTGTTTCTGTACACGGGGCTAATCGTCTGGGATCGAACTCTTTACTTGATCTGGTTGTCTTTGGTCGCGGTGCAGCGCTTCATTGTATTGAAACGCTGAAGGCTGGTGCGTCACAGGCGCCGCTTCCTGCAGATGCTGGGGATAACTCGCTGGCTCGTTTGGACAAGGCGCGTTATGCCAAGGGATCAATGAAGACATCCGAAGTTCGTCTGGAAATGCAAAAAGCAATGCAGAACCATGCGGCGGTGTTCAGGACTGGGGAAAGCCTTAAAGAAGGTATTGACCTTCTGGGGTCAATCTGGAGCAAGCGTGACGATATCAATGTTACCGATCGGTCGCTGATCTGGAACTCTGATCTGGTTGAGACTTTGGAACTTGACAATCTGATGTATCAGTCTCGTGTCACCATGGCTGGTGCCGCAAATCGTGAGGAAAGTCGAGGGGCGCAAGCCCGTGAAGACTTCCCTGATCGTGATGATGAAAATTGGATGAAACACACACTGGCCAAGTGTGATGAAGACGGGAATGTTACTTTTGATTATCGTCCGGTTAATCTGGAGCCGTTAACTGATGAAGTGCAATCCTTCCCACCAAAAGCCCGCGTTTACTAAGTGGCTAAAGGGAAAGCGTCTAGGAGAAAATAACAATGGTAGAATTTGCACTTCCAGCTAATTCAAAAATAAATAAGAGCGGGAAAAAGCATCCTGCTCCGGCTGGAGCAACAAAAACCAAGACATTCCGCGTTTATCGCTGGGACCCTGATAGCGGGGAAACACCACGGGAAGATGTTTACGAAGTGGACATGGATAATTGTGGTCCAATGGTCTTGGATGCTTTGATCAAGATTAAAAACGAGATCGATCCGAGTCTGACATTCCGTCGTTCCTGTCGTGAAGGTGTTTGTGGGTCCTGTGCCATGAACATTGATGGGTCAAACACACTGGCTTGTACCAAGTTCTGCAGCGATGTGGACGAGGATGATGAGGTCAAAATTTATCCCTTGCCACACATGCCTGTTGTCAAGGATCTGGTGCCTGATCTCAATCAGGTCTATGCGCAGTATGCATCTATCGAGCCGTGGTTGAAAACCACGACTGCCGCACCTGAGAGAGAGCGTCTTCAGACACCTGAAGATCGTAAGAAGCTTGATGGTCTGTGGGAATGCATCCTTTGTTTTAGCTGTTCAACATCCTGCCCGAGTTATTGGTGGAATGGCGATCGTTATCTTGGACCGGCTGTTCTGCTTCAGGCCTATCGCTTTATTGCAGATTCCCGGGATGAAGAAACCGGATCACGCTTGGATAATCTGGAAGATCCGTTCAGGCTTTTCCGGTGCCATACAATTATGAACTGTACTAAAACCTGTCCGAAAGGGTTGAACCCGGCGAAGGCGATTGCAGAGATTAAGAAGTTGATGGTTGAACGGAAAGTTTAATTATCCCTGGTGATTTTGATGTATTGGAAAAGGCTGGCGTTTTGCCAGCCTTTTTTTGTGATAAAACTTGTTGCATTTACTTCCTGTTAGTTTTCATTATTGATACTAGCTTAAATATGAAAATAAATGTTTAAGTTCTGGAATCGTCCCCGCAACTTTTGGGTGATAGAGAAGTAAGAATTTTTGTAGTGTAGTGTAGGGTGGGGAGCCTGATCTCTAATGCTGGATTTGACGGCGGAAATATTTCGTACAGCCGTTCTGATCACTCTTGTTGGTGTTGTTATTTGGCGTCGCCCGGCCCAAGATCTCGCTTTTCGTGGATGGAACTTTATTACGGCGGGCTTTATTCTTTTGGCTGTTGCAAGTCTGCTGGATGTTTCAGATAACTTTCCTCAACTTAATAAATTCCTGATTATCGGCGATACAGCATATCAATCAATATTAGAAGAAATGGTTGGCTATTTAGGGGGCACAATTTTTCTATTTATTGGTATTATCAGGGCGGTCCCCGGTTTCCAAAAACTCAGCCAGCAGATTCAACGACTTGAAACTGCTGAAAGTGCAGTAGAGCGGCATAATCACTTTTTGCAAACGTTATTAGATGCTGTTCCAGCTCAGATTTACTTCAAAGATCAAGATGGAAAATATCTAGGGTGTAATAAGCTATTTCTCAAAAATATTGGGTTAGAGTTGGATGAGATAATCGGTAAAACATCTCACGAATTGTTCCCAAAGGAATTGGCCGATACTTTTATCGCGGCTGATCAACAGGCAATTTATGCAGGAATGACCGATGAGGGGACCGCAGTTTTCACGCGACCCGATGGTTCAGACATGCATATTTTAATGCATAAGGCGCGGTATAATAATGCTGATGGAACCTTTGCGGG
>NZ_CAKZMP010000085.1 GCF_937128705.1 uncultured Kiloniella sp.
TATTGAGGCCAAAATGAAAATTACCGAGTTAAAAACGTTCGTTGTCGGCAATCCTCCCCCTCATTTTGGTGGCAAGTACTGGATTTTCACAAAACTCATAACTGATACAGGCATCGAAGGGATCGGAGAAGTCTATTCCGTCCCTTTCCATCCCAAAGTTGTCGAGGCCATGATTGATGACATGTTTTCGCGACACGTCGAAGGCATGGATCCTTTCAAAATCGAAACACTCTGGCGACGAGTATATTCCGGTGGCTTTACACAGAGAACCGATATTTCGACAATGGGTATTCTAAGTGGTCTAGAGACAGCCCTTTGGGATATTATTGGTAAAGCCCTCGACAAACCTGTGTATGAGCTTCTGGGCGGACAGGTCCATGAGAAGCTCAGATCCTACACCTATCTTTACCCGCAAGAAGGTGACACGACAGACGTTTATATGGATGCCGATCTGGCGGCGGAACGTGCCGCTGATTATGCAAAACAAGGCTTTACTGCTGTTAAGTTTGACCCTGCAGGACCTTATACAGCGTTTGATCCCCGGCAACTTTCGCTGGAGGAATTGGATCGCTCTGAAGAATTTGCCCGAAAAATTCGTGAAGCTGTTGGGAATAAGTGTGATCTCTTGTTTGGAACCCATGGTCAAATGACCGCTGCCGGAGCAATAAGACTGGCAAAACGTCTGGAGCCTTATGACCCGCTTTGGTTTGAAGAGCCAACACCACCAGACAATCAGGAAGAAATGGCCAAGGTCGCACGCGGCACCTCTATTCCCATTGCAACGGGCGAACGACTTGCCACAAAATATGAATTCCAGCGCGTGCTACAAAGCGGTGCGGCTTCTATCCTCCAGTTTGCACTGGGTCGGGTTGGTGGCATCCTTGAAGCCAAGAAAATTTCGGCTATGGCAGAAGCAAGCTATGCGCAAATTGCCCCTCACCTCTACTGTGGTCCCATTGAAGGCGCCGCCAACGTTCAGATCGGGGCCTGTAGCCCGAATTTCCTTATTCAGGAAAGCATCCAACAATGGCAGGGTTTTCATTCTGAAATTCTGAAAAAACCCATGGTTTGGGAAGACGGCTATATTATCCCATCCAAAGAGCCGGGGATCGGCGTTGAATTGAACGAGCAGGTTGCTGAGGCCAATCCTTACAATGGGAAGGCCCTGCATCTGGAAATGCATCCAGACCCTGTTTGACATTAAGCCTTGGTTTAAAAATATAATAATAAAACGTCAGTCCTGATCTTTGGCAGGCTGAGCATTACGGGAGCGCACACAATGAAAATTGGCTTTATCGGTCTGGGAAGTCTTGGTGAACCTTTGGCAATGAACCTTGTCACGGCAGGTTGTGATGTCACGGTAACAGATCTCAACAAACAAGCAGCAAATCGCTTACTCGAGGCAGGGGCAAAATGGTCAGATGATGTCGCCGGAACCTGTAACGGTGCCGAAGTTGTTATTACCGCCCTTCCATCCCCTGCTGCATCAAGAATTGTGGTCGAAGGTGATAACGGTGTGCTCGAAAACCTAACGTCCGGCGCAACCTGGATAGAAATGAGCACCACAGATTTCGAAGACCTGCAACGCCTGACCGACCTGGCAAAAACAAAGGGCATTGATGCTTTGGAGTGCCCCGTAACCGGCGGTGTTCACAGGGCGCATTCTGGTCTGATCACAATCCTGGTCGGTGGCGAGGAAACCATTTACGACAAGATAAAACCTGTGTTGAAAATCATGGGTGGCGAAATTCTCTACATGGGACCGACAGGCCACGCCACCGTTGTTAAAGTCGTAACAAACATGCTTGCCTTCATCAATCTTGTCGCCGCAAGCGAAGGCATGATGCTCGCCCGTAAATATGGTGTCGATATGGATGCAATCTGGAAAGGTATTCGTCACAGTTCGGGCAATTCTTTTGCTCATGAAACAGAATCAAAGCTTATTCTTAGCGGCAGTTACGACGTCAACTTCCCCATTGATCTTGTCCTAAAAGATCTGGGTCTTGCACAGGATATCGCAGATAAAACAGGCGTCCCGCTAGAACTTGGAAGCGCAACACAACAGATCTATCGTCGGGCGAAAGGACTGTTTGGGGGTACGGCGCAGTCGCCGGAAGTCGCGAAAATGATCGAACAGGCCTGTGGCATAAAAATGCGTGCCGACGGCTACCCTGTAGAACTCACAGAAGAAAACGCTGGATAAACTCAAACACGGTAGACAGTTATTACTTTTAGGTTAAATATGCTTCGGCACGATCAACAGGTTTCTATTAAAAGATACCAGCCTCTAGCCCCGCGGCCATCAACATGCCAAGTTCTTCACATTGATTTTCAAACTCTGATTTATAGTCACCGCGACAGATCAATGCGTCTTCCTGCACAGGGGTCCAACGTAAGCCAGTAATAATCGTCTCAACAGCACGTTTGGTCCCGGTTCCATCATGCCCTGCCCTGATATAGATACCATAAGGCAAGCCTTGCTTTTTCTCAAGACAGGGATAGTAGATACGGTCAAAAAAATCCTTCAAAGCCCCGCTCATATAACCTAGGTTTTCGGTGGTTCCCAATATAATGCCATCCGCCTTCAAAACATCCTCAGCATTCGCCTCAAAAGGGCTTCGCACCACCACTCTTATTCCCGAGACATCAGGGCTTGTTGCTCCTTTAACCACAGCATCACGCAGAATTTCTGTATTGGGCGAAGGAACATGTCCGACGATAAGAAGGTTTTTATTCATGAGGCAAAATCTTAAAAAGGATGGCTACACTTATTACTGTTACACCAGTAAGATAACACTAATCGTTTTATTATCAGATTTATTTCGAAAGCTCACCTAAACATGTCCCAACAAAGTGCATCCCACGAGAATAAAGTTGTTTTGATTACTGGTGCGACCAGCGGCATTGGCCTAGCAACCGTCGAAAGGCTTAAAGAAGCAGGATATCGCCCCGTTTTAACCGGACGCAACCCCGACAAGGTAAAGATCTGTGCCGGAAAACTTAGCATACCCGGCTATCAACTGGATGTAGCTAACGAAGAAGAGTGCATCCGGATTGTTAAAACCGTTGAACAGGACATCGGACCTGTTTGGGGATTGGTGAACAATGCTGGCATTTGGCTAGAAGGTGCTTTTGAAAACTATAACACCGCTGATATTCGCGCTGTTATGGATACCAACACCCTCGGCACCATGTTTATGACCCATGCCGTGTTACCAAACATGTTAAATCAAAAATCTGGGGCAATTATCAACGTTGTCTCCACAGGCGCCCTATATTGTCGGAAATCCATTTCCGTCTATGCCGGAAGCAAGTGGGCTATACGCGGTTTCACGGGATGCATGGAAGTTGAATGCGCCCCGAAAGGTGTTCGAGTCATGGGGTTTTATCCGGGAAAAGTTGATACTAACATGTATTCAACTGCCGGAATCGACAGAGATCTGGACGTAGCAATGACACCAACAGATGCCGCCAGCATGATCGAACGCATGTTAACTGACGAGAAAATTCTGTGGGGCCACGTATCAGGTCGCAGCATTAATGATTATTTATAAGCTCACCTTATTCAGCATAAACAAAAGGCCTCGAAATCGTTTTCGAGGCCTTTTGTCATGTGAACGGTTTTCTCTTATTAGATGATTGCAGCACGTACCTTGGCAGAAACCATTTCGCTAAGGATCACAGCCGCAAAAATAACCAGCAAAATCAAAGAAACTTGTGGCCACGCCAGAACACTAAGGGAAGATTGCATCTGCAAACCAATTCCCCCTGCTCCAACCAGGCCAAGAACCGTTGATTCGCGGATATTAATATCCCACCGGAAAACAGTAATTCCAGCAAAAGATGGCATGATCTGTGGAACGATAGCATAGGCCATAACTTGCCATCTGCTCGCGCCCGTCGCCGTTATTGCCTCTACCTGCTTCTCATCAATCTCTTCAATCGCCTCATAAAGAAGCTTTGCACAAAACCCGATAGATCGCAGAGCAATGGCAATGGTTCCGGCAAAAATCCCGGGACCAATAATCGCCACCAATAACAAAGCCCAGATCAGGGAATTGATTGAGCGTGAGGAGACAATGATCAATAAGGCAGGCCACCGACATAAAATCTGATGCGGTGTTGTGTTCCGTGCAGCCATAAAGGCAACAGGGACAGCAATGATCAAGGACAGAACGGTCCCGATTGTTGCAATGTTAATCGTATCCCAAAGAGGTTCCCATAGCTCATTGATATAGGACCATTTGGGCGGCATTGCCCGACCACCGATGTCACCTGCAATTCGCGGAGCATCAACAACAAAGAACCAGGTCGTAGCTTCAGAGATTGTCTGCCAGCAATAAACAATCAAAGCGACAGCTACAAAGTATACGAACCAACGCGTTAACTGGGTATTTCGATCGCGGACGGCCCAAATTTTTTGACCATTTTTATTTGTAGATATAGCCATTATTGTAACCTCGCCCGAATAACGCCAGAGAGATATTCAAGCAGCATAACAATGGCAATAATCATAATGATGATTGCCGCTGCTGTATCAAACTCATAACGATCAAACGCCGTATTTAATGTCGCGCCGATACCACCAGCCCCAACCAAACCGAGAATCGCAGATTCACGGAAGTTAATATCCAGCCTGTACATAGACAACCCGATCAAACGCGGCATTACCTGTGGCTGAATGCCATAAGTAACCCATTGCCACCAACTAGCCCCTGTCGCTTTAATTGCTTCGGCCTGTGAACGGTCTGTATCTTCGATATCTTCCGCAAGCAACTTTGCAAGAAAGCCAATTGTTGCAAAAGACAACGTCACAAACCCGGCAAAAGGCCCGAAACCAAAGATAGCAACCAATAGAATGGCAACAATGATTTCGTGTAACGCACGAGAAATTGCAATAATTCCCCGGCAAATAAAATAAACTGGTAAAGGTGCTATATTTCGCGCAGCCCCAAGACCAATTGGGATCGAGATCAAGATACCACAGGCCGTTGACGTTATTGTCATAATGGCAGATTCAACCATCCCATCAATAATATCTGACTTCCGGCTTAAAAAATCTGGCTCAGAAAAAGCAAGTATAAACTGCCAGCCACGATCTAATCCCTCGTAAACCCGCGACCAATTTACATCGAACGAGCCAAACGCCAGCACAAGGTAAATTAAGCACCCAGTGGTCAACCCCCAACGCATAAGAGGGTTTTTGATCATCGGCGGCTTTCGCCATTTGCGCGAAGCAGTCATCGAAGCGCTCATGCAACAGCCCCCTGTTCCGCCTCGTCGTCCTCATCCACGGCTTCGATGGTCGCTTCCCAATCTTCTTCACCATAAATTTCAGTTAAGATATCCGGCTTAAGTTGATCGGGTGGGCCGTCATAAACCACTTCGCCAAAACGTAGGCCAATAACCCGCTGAACAAACATTTGCGCCAAAGCAACATCGTGAATGTTAATAATTGCCGCAAGATTACGTTCCGCACAGAGTTCACAGATCAATCGCATAATTTGACGTGATGTTTTCGGATCAAGAGAGGCAGTTGGTTCATCGACTAAAAGAAGTTCCGGATCCTGAATCAAGGCGCGCGCAATACCAACACGCTGTCTCTGACCACCAGACAACTCATCTGCGCGTTTGTCCGCCATATGATCCAGACCAACCCGTTCTAACAAACGAAAAGCTTCATCAACATCGCTTTGCGGATATTTACGGAGAAAAGAACGCCAGAAACCAACGTA
>NZ_CAKZMP010000086.1 GCF_937128705.1 uncultured Kiloniella sp.
TCGGATGAGGCATTGACTAATGTCGATATCTTATAGGAATAGAAGGGGTACTTTAACCCAACCCCGGCGTATACAGCTGTGGTGCCAATCGCCTTTTGGGTTTTTGTGTCTTCAAGAACCATAAAGTAAATCTCACCTTGTGGTCCCATTGCGGGGGATTTGAAGCTGGCTTCTGAACGGGTGAGCTTTTCAAGCCAGGAACCTTCGTTGGCTGGCATGGATGTCATGCCTGTTCCCACAGCGTGGGACAAATCCATAAGATCACCTAGATCACTTTGTCGAGCAGGTCTGATAATTAACATTGGGACGTTTTCCCCGGATTTGTCAGCCAAATTAGGCTGTGGTTGTACGGTCGGGCCAATTGGCTTCGCCTGCTGCGAGTTTAAAGAGCAGGAGAGCAGAAAGTTTGGCACGTTCACTCAGGCTGTCGATCAGCAGGAATTCATCTGTGCTGTGAATTGCGCCGCCACGAACACCCAGGGTATCTATATTTGCAAGACCAGCAGCAGCGAGATTATTGCCATCGCAACAACCGCCTGTCGCTTTTGCTTCTGTTGAAAGGCCCAAATCATCTCCGCAGCTTTTCAGTAGGGAGAAGAGTTGCTGGTGAGCCTTGTCCATAACCTTTGGTTGCCGCCCGAATGATCCGTGCAGTTCAAGTGAAATACCATCGGCCTGACTGATTTCATCAATGATCTGTTGTAGTTGCTTTTCTGCCCAGGCTTGACCTTCCGGGCTTGGTACACGGATGTTAAAGCGACACAAAGCAAAGTCGGGAACCACATTATTCGGTCCACCGCCTGTCAATTTAGCAACGTTAATCGTAACACCTTCCATCTGACCGTTCAGGCCATCCAGAAGTGAGATTGCCCGGGCGAGGGCTGCGATGGCATTTCTGCCGAGGTGATGTTCGCGTCCAGCATGCGCGGCACGTCCACGAGCCGTTAGAGCAAAGTTCCCGCTGCCTTTACGTGCCCCAGCCAATGTACCATCGGCCAATGCGGGCTCAAAAATCATACCGACATCGGCTGCTCTGGCGGCTTGGTCCAGATGTTGTGCTGATGCAAAAGAGCCGATCTCTTCATCTGGGTTGATAATAACCTGCCAACCGATATTACCGGCATAGGGGCTGCGCTCAAGAGCCTGTAATGCAGTTAGCATAACAACAATACCACCCTTCATGTCAGCAACGCCGGGACCATTGATGGTATTTTCATCAAGCTTGGTACAGTGCTGGAAACTATGATCTTTGGGATAGACGGTATCGCTGTGTCCGACCAAAAGAATGCGGCGATTGGCGTTTGGCCATTTTGTCAGGCGCAGCAGAGGACCGCTTTCGCTTTCGACAATCTCGCCATTATCAAGAACATCTGTCCTGGGTGGCAACTCAAGACGTTCTTCTTCTGCATCTAGTGAGGATGCAAAGTCAGAAAGTCGGTCGATGACCTTTTCAATTCCCGGAATATTAGCGCTTCCGGAATTGATTTCACTCAGCGCCAAAACTTCCGAAAGCATATTGTCCTGTTGCGCATCGATCCATTCGAGCAAAGGAGTATAAGTCATCGACCGTTTTCCTTAGGCTGTCAGTTTCGTGCAAACACGATCAAGAATTTCAATCGCTGTATCCAGTTCGTCATCAGAGACGTTGAGCGGGGGCAGGAAGCGGATCTGATTGTCCCCAGATTTTGCGCAGAGCATGCCTTCGCTTCTAAGCTCAAGAAGCACATCGCCATTTGGAATTGCACATTTAAGGCCGATCATCAGACCAAGACCATGTACAGAAACCAGTGCTTTGGGATGTTTCGCAATAAGCTCTTCCAGTTGGGCACGAACTTTGTTTGATTTTTCGGTGACAGAGGCAAGGAAACCATCTTCCATCAAGAGATCCATAACAGCATTGCCAACAGCACCAGCAAGAGGGTTACCGCCATAGGTGCTGCCGTGTGTGCCGAAAATCATTGCTTCTGCTGCTTTGTCATTTGCCAAGCAAGCTCCTAGGGGAAAGCCACCACCAATACCTTTGGCAAGGGACATAACGTCAGGCTCAATACCAGACCATTCATAGGCAAAGAGTTTACCCGTACGACCCATGCCACACTGGACTTCGTCAACCATCATCAGGATATCGTGCTTGTTGCAAAGGGCGCGAACGCCTTGCAGATACTCGGCTGTACCCGGGCGAATACCACCTTCACCCTGAACAGGTTCAAGAATGACACCAGCTGTTTCATTTGTGATTGCAGCTTCCAGTGCTTTAAGATCGCCAAAAGGAACCTGATCGTAGCCTTCATCTTCCATCAGGAAGCCAGCTGTATGCGCTGGATTACCTGCGGCAGCAATGGTACCGAGTGTACGACCATGGAAGGCGCTGGACATACCGATAATACGTTTGCGTTCCGGACGACCTTTGGCTTCTTGATATTTACGCAGGATTTTCAGGCCACATTCGTTGGCTTCTGCACCTGAGTTACTAAAGAAAACTTTTGACGCAAAAGAATTGTCTGTTAGGCGTTTTGCCAGTGTTTCTGATTGTGTGACCCGGAACATGTTGGAACAGTGCCAGAATTTATCCGCCTGATCTTTCAGCGCAGCAACCAGATGCGGGTGCGCGTGACCAAAGGCGCAAACGGCAATCCCACTATAAAAATCGAGATATTTTGTACCATCTTCTGCGTAAAGCCAGGTTCCTTCACCTCTTTCAAAGGCGATGTTTGGCGGGTTGTAGGTGGTCATCATGGCTTCGCGGCCAGGAAGAACGTTAGACATTATGTGCTCCTTTGGTGGATCTGTGCCTGATTTTTGATCAGGCGTCCCAGTATATTACCTGTGTATTACGCATTGCTCGGCGAGTTTGATTGTTGGCGAATTTCTAACGCCGTTGTTTCGCTCAGTTAAATAAGCTTATCGCAGAATCTGCCGAAGGTCTTATCGAAGTCGCTCTATTTAACTGCAGATACTGCGGTTTAAATAAGCTATACCGAATTATATTTTGTTTTGTTCTTTGCAATAGGTATTTACAGATATCGTTAGTGTTTTGATTAATGTGCAAGCCTGATGTATAGAGAAAATAAGGATTCCTAGAGAATAGTTTTCTGTGTATCTAGAATGAAACTGCGTTCTGTAATGTATAGTCTGGTAAAAATAAGGCCTGTAAATGTCATTTAGTCAGCAACTGGATCGAATAGATCAAAAGATTCTTTCGATTCTTCAGCAAGAAGCCCGCATAACCAATCAGGATTTGTCTGACAGAGTGAACTTATCGCCAAGTTCTTGTTTGAACAGGGTACGTAAACTGGAAGAACGCGGTTTTATCGGTCCCTATTTTGGAATGCTTGATCTGGAACGGGTATGTCGTTCTGTCATGGTCATCGCGACGGTGACCCTCAAAGACCATAGCCGGGATCAATTCAAGGCCTTTCAGGATTATGTGCAAAAGATCCCGGAAGTTGTCGAATGTTATATGGTCAGTGGGTCTTTTGATTTCTGTTTACGCATCGTTGCCCCTGATATGGGACGATACAACGAAATAAACGATCATCTATTGGATGCGACGGACACACCTGGCGTGATGAACATCAGTAGTCATGTTGTGTTAAACACATCCAAACATTTTTCTGGCTATCCGATTGAAAAGCTTCTGTAGCAATTTTTTGCGAAATGATATGGAATTTAAAAATTGATTTTTGCGCCAAGAAGTACCGAAGTATAGCCTTCTTGGCTGTTTGTTTCCATTGTATGGGATATATCAAAATCGGCTTCTATCAACCCTGATTCATGTTGGTAGGTGATTCCTGTTCCGTAAATTTGCGCGTCGTTTATAAAGCTTGATTTAACAAATGGTTCCAAAAAGCTTGATGTCTTTGAATGGTCATCATCTAGCGCGAAACCATAAGCTAATAGTCCGCTCACTGAATATTCGCTGTAATCATCACGACCAATTTGTGATTGCCCTTCGATTATACCGTTCAACCCCATTGATGGGTTGTTAATACGTATACCTCCCCCAAAGTCATAGGCATTATCATCATTGTTTATAGAATCTCTGAAATCATGAATGAAATCCACTTTAACAAAGGGCTGAATTTCTGTTTGATCACTGATAAAACTATAACTTGCCTCTAACCCTGGTTTTATCTGCCAAGTATTAGAAACTGTTTTATCGACATGAGTGCCGTCGCTTTCCGTATAAGCATCGACGATTTTATGAAGTGCTGTTAATCCTAATTTTGTTGAGACTGCAAAAGGGATATTCTGTACAGGTTGGATTTTGTAACTGGCATTTATACCAGCGTAGAACATGGAACTGTTTGTGTTTGATGTCACAGATCCGTTATTACGACTTTGTTCTATACCTCCGATACTATATCCACCAAGAAAAGAAAGCTTAATGTTGTCGGTTGCTTGATACACAGCATACGGGGTTAGGGACCAATTGGTTTCATCGTAAGTTCCAGAGTTGTACAATGTTGAAAGGTCGCTATCTGCATAACCCAATGATAAACCGACGTAGGTTGCATTATTCAGGCTGTAATCAAATCCAATATTGTACCCCCAGACATCACCCGTAAAACGGCTGTCATCATTCGTTTCATTATGTTTGTTTTCAATGTTGTTATAAGAACCGTGGCCCCAAAATGTCCAGGGTTGATCTGCTGATAAATCGGTTCTGGATTGTACACCATCTTGTGAACCAGTTTGAGGGGCTGCGAATATGGATGTCACGCTTGAATCAAAGGACGCGAGCATCGCGAGTTCACGTGCCGAGCTTCCTGTTGTGGATGGACTGTTTGTCCCAGTCTCAAAGATTTCAGTAAATAGTGTGCTTTGATTTAACTCTGATTGGGGTGATGTGCGTCCAGTACCACCAGGAGAATCACGCCCCGCGCCTGTGGAGGTTGAACGGCTAATGCCAGAAGGGCTACCGATCGTCGTAATTCTGGCACCTATATTGTTGGTGAGTACGATAGATTGTGAGTTTGATACGGATGCCTGTACAGCTGCTTGAGCATTATTTGGTACATTAACTTCGTTGCTGATAATGATAAGCTGTAAGGTAGATTCTTTTTGTATATTATAGTGCGACAGTGTTTTGCCATCTAAGAGGATTTGGCCAGAGAAAGTCAGTTTCTGTTGTGTGGGACTTATTCCTTCCTTGTTCTGAATCTTAATCCTGATTTCTTCGATTTTATCAGAAGCCTCGACATCAAGAGTGATGGTCTTTCCTGGTACAGATACAAAAATTTGGAACGCGTATGCGGGGCTGGCCATGAAAAAGGTAAGGATGGCAAGAATTTGGAAGGTTTTTATCATTTAAAATACGGTACTGTTTTTATGTTAATGCTGTTTTGTGGAAACGGCTACATTATGAAGTCTTTAAGTTTCAGAAACGGTAGTTTGTATTTCTTAAATAATATTGAAGATTCCATGAATTATCTTATTGGAATTAAGGAGGAATATAGGGAGTGATGAAGTTATCTGGTTCTACTTAGCAGTTCCGCACAAACTACAGGCAGGATCGCGTTTGGTTTTCATTTTGTGGAATGATGTTCCCAGAGAATCGTATAGTAACAGGCTGTTACTCATACTATCGCCAATTCCCAGTAATTCCTTGATCACTTCGACGGATTGCAGGCTGCCCATTGTGCCTGCCAGTGCACCCAGTACGCCAACATCCGCGCAACTGCCTTTTTCCGCGACCTGTTCATCGCCAAAAAGGCATCGATAGCAGGGTTTATCTCCCTCTTCAAAAGCCCGAAAGGTTGTCAGTTGTCCGTCAAAGCGCATGATTGCAGCAGAGACCAACGGAACCTTCTGCCGATAGCAGGCGTCATTGACTAGATAACGAGTATTGAAGTTATCACACCCATCGGCCACCAAATCATACTGACCAATCAGATCATCAATGTTGCCTGAATCCAGACGGAAGTGGTGTGGCTGGATATCTATGTCCGGATTGATCGCGGCCAGACGCGACTTAGCGGATTGCACCTTGGGGTGATTGATTTGATTTGTATCGTGTAAAATTTGGCGCTGCAGGTTTGACAGATCAACAACGTCATCATCGACAACGCCGATGGTCCCAATGCCAGCAGCAGCAAGATAAAGCAAAAGGGGGGAGCCCAATCCCCCAGCACCGATAACGAGAACTTTTGAACGCAGAAGCTTTAGTTGTCCTTCTTCGCCCACTTCTGGAAGGACAAGATGTCGAGCATAACGGTCAATTTGATCGTCGGTTAGCTCGTCTTCCAATTGCTCGTTCACGTTTCAAATTTCCGTTTGGTATATGTGCACTTTTATCTGAGTGCATTTTTTCAACTGGTTAAGATTTCAGACAGTTAGTTATTTTCAAAAAGATCTGTACTCAAATAACGTTCAGCAAAAGAAGGTAAAATGGTGACAATCTTTTTACCCATCATTTCTGGTCGACCACCAATTTCCAGTGTTGCAGCAAGAGCAGCGCCAGAAGAAATTCCGATTGGTAGTCCTTCAAGAGCTGCTGCTTCGCGAGCAGTTCTGAAGGCTGTATCATTTCCGATTCGAATGATTTCATCAATCAATCCAGTGTCGAGAATGCTAGGAATAAATCCTGCACCAATCCCCTGAATTTTATGAGGGCCGGGTTGTCCGCCAGAAAGAACAGGGCTGTCTTCGGGCTCGACGGCAACCATTTTGACTTCCGGGTTCAACTCTTTAAGAACCGCACCTACACCCGTCAGGGTGCCGCCAGTCCCAACGCCGCAAACAACCATGTCGACCTGACCGGCTGTGTCGTGCCAGATTTCTTCGGCGGTTGTGATTCTGTGGATTGCTGGGTTGGCTTTGTTCATGAACTGTTGAGGCATAACTGCTTTGGGCAATTCTTTGACCAAGGCTTCGGCACGTGCAACTGCGCCACTAATACCTAGCGCGCCATCTGTAAGAACCAATTCTGCGCCGAGATAACGCAGCATTTTGCGACGTTCAGCAGACATGGTTTTTGGCATTGTCAGGATCAGCCTGTAACCTTTTGCCGCACAAACAAAGGCAAGGGCGATACCTGTATTACCGCTGGTTGGTTCGATAATAACGGTATCTTTGTCGAGCTCTCCGGATTCTTCCAGTGCTTCAATCATGGCAAAGCCAATACGATCTTTGATCGATGCTAGCGGATTAAAGAATTCACACTTTCCGAGTATTTCGGCACCTGAACCATGGGCGTCGGCAAGTTTTTGCAAACGCACCAGTGGTGTCGCGCCGATCGTATCAAGGATCGAATCGTATATTTTGCCTCGGAAAGAGGAAGATAAGGTGTTGTTTTTGGTCTTCATGGTTTCTCGCTATACGACCCCAAGAGACCGCCTGATTAAATACTGAAATCAGGCATTGCGGCTGTGGCCTCACTGGGAATGTTTTGTTTTCGTGCTTCGTCGCAAAGTTGCTCAATGGTTATTTTGTCGAAACGCTCCATTATTTCCTTTTGCATGTCAACCCAGATAGGACGAACGACATTGATACCGATGTCAGACCCCTCGTTGTCGCTGGCAGGATCTGATGCACCCTCCAAATCTCTGACAACGCGGATAATTTCGCCGACAGTTATCCGTCTTCTTTCCTTTGCGAGGCGGTAACCCCCGCGAGGTCCCCGTTGTCCGGCAAGAACACCATTGTGCACTAGTTGTTGAAGCACCTGTTCAAGATAGCGTCTTGGAATGCCTTCCCGACGTGATATTTCAGTTGATCGTACAGGTGCAGAGCCTGCGTGATAAGCGATATCTACTACTGCCTCTATTGCAAAGAGTAGCTTTTTTGATAGCCGAAGCATTTTTTTATTTCCCAGTCCCTATTATTCCTGAGCAAAGACGCCTGTTGATCCAAAACCGCCTTCTCCACGTGATGTTTTCTCAAGTGAAGTTACCGCGGACCAACTAGCCTGAATACAGGGAGCCACTACCATCTGGGCTATTTTTATGCCTCTTTCGATAGTAAAGGTTTCTTTGCCAAGGTTGATCATAATAACACCGATTTCTCCACGATAGTCGGCATCTATTGTCCCTGGCGTATTTACCAGAGTTATTCCGTGTTTTAGTGCTAAGCCTGATTTCGGTCTTATTTGAGCCTCATAGCCATCAGGCAGTGCGATTTTGAGGCCGGTTGGAACCAGTGTGCGATCGCCCGGTGCCAATTCGATTGTCTTATTAACGGCAGCAAGAAGATCCATCCCAGCTGATTGTGGGGTGGCATAAGAGGGAAGGGGTAAGCCTTCTCCGTGAGAGAGACGAATGATCGAAATCTCTACGTTCATACAAGTTCTTCCTGACATGTTTGCTTGTTATTAAGCGTTGAGGGTTAAGTAGTCTGCTATACGCTTGGACAGCTTTTCTGCTGCTGCGTCTTTTGTCATTTTATGCCATTTTTCGACACCGCTTTTATCAATTAAAAACAGCGTATTGTCGTCTCCGCCAAAAGTTCCTGTTTCTGGGGATACATCATTTGCCAGAATCCAGTCGCATCCCTTTCTTTCTCGTTTTGAGATTGCGTTTTCGGTTACCTGCTCTGTTTCTGCAGCAAAGCCGATGACAAGCCCAGGACGATTTGGTCCTGACTTTGACAGAGTTGCTAAAATATCGGGATTTTGAACAAAGCTAAGCGTTGGTGCTTCTTCACCGCTTTTCTTTTTGATTTTCTGCTTACTCTGTTCTGCCACTCGCCAGTCAGCAACAGCGGCAGCACAAATGGCAATATCTGTGGGGAGGGCGCTTTGGCATGCCGCAAGCATTTCTTCTGCACTTGTGATGGGAATAAAATTGATCCCTTTGGGAGGCGGCAATTTGGTCGGGCCGGACACCAATGTAACGTCAGCGCCGAGTTGTTGCATAGCCTTAGCAATGGCATAACCCTGTTTTCCTGATGAATGATTTGCAATGTATCTGACAGGATCGAGGGCCTCATGAGTAGGCCCTGCTGTGACGAGGGTTTTTATGCCGGTAAGTGGCTTTTTTGACGGGGTAGCAAAATAGTCTTCAATTGCTTTAAGAATTTCGGCTGGTTCAGACATGCGGCCAGGGCCAAATTCACCACAAGCCATGGAACCCTCATCAGGACCTATGACTTTGACGCCGCGATCGATCAAGGTTTTTAGATTTTCCTGCGTAGCAGGATGCTCCCACATACGCACATTCATTGCTGGCGCAATAAGAGTATCTTTGTCTGTAGCGAGTAGAACCGTGGATGCAAGATCGTCTGCACGTCCCAGGGCCATCTTGGCCATGAAGTCGGCACTCGCAGGGACGACAACGACCAGATCTGATTGGCGTGAAAGCTGTATGTGTCCGATTTCGGTTTCATCAGTAAGTGAAAAGAGATCAACAAACGTCTTTTCACCCGTAAGGGCCGAAACGGAGAGTGGCGTTACAAACTCTGATCCGGATTTGGTAAGGATTGCACGCACAGAGACATCGCGCTCTTTAAGGCGTCGAATTAACTCCAAAGATTTGTATGCTGCAATACCACCAGTAACCACCAGTAGAATGCTTTTGCCAGCTATCATTATTAAATGTACTATTTCACTGTAAAATTGCGTAAATTAACATATTAATTTTTTGGCTAAATCACTCAGTTGTCAACAGTAGATGTTAATAATTGTTAACTATTGAAAAATATAAAATTTACAGCAAATCCAATGGAGAATGTGAAACTTGCAATTGCGATGATGAATGCCCACTTGGCTGTACCACTACTTTCATTGTGAAAGTCTTGAATAGTTTTGTCGTGTAGCCTAAGGCCCTGCTGGGAAAACACCCCTGATGCTGCCTCTAGGTTATGGATTAATTTAGGGAGTGTTTTAAGGCTGTCGGTCAAACTGGTAACGCCGTCTTTGATGATTGCTTCTGGTCCTCTGTTCTCAATTATCCATTCTTCGACGAGCGGTTGGGATATCGCCCATAGGTTGAGATTTTCTTGAAGGCCTCTACTAACGCCTTCAGCCATGACCATATTTTTTTGAAGTAGAAGCAGGTGAGGCTGGATTGTCATGTCGAATGATTCAGCCAAATGAAGCATCTGGCCGAGCAATTTTGCAAAAGAGAAATCGCTGAGGTCTTTCCCCATGATTGGCTGGCAAACTGAACGGAGTGCCTGTGCGAAGGTTTCAATCTTTTGATTTGGTGGAAGAGGCTTTGTATCGCTTTGGCTAGGATTTATATAGACATGCTGTATACCGAGGTGGCGTATAAGTTGGATTTGCTCTTGGTTTTTAACCTTAAAACTATTAAACAAAAACGGGTGTTCATTCCATTTAACTGGAAGGCGAATATGTAACCCCGGTTGAATACGATCCACTGTGATTTTTATACTTGCCACTATCTATACAACATCATTGAAAAATTCATTATCGACAATATTAGATGATCTAATTTTCAAAATCATCATTGTCTCACTTTTTAGCGGCATTCTTCCAAATAGGAT
>NZ_CAKZMP010000087.1 GCF_937128705.1 uncultured Kiloniella sp.
CGTTCTAACAAACGAAAAGCTTCATCAACATCGCTTTGCGGATATTTACGGAGAAAAGAACGCCAGAAACCAACGTACCCCAATCGTCCGGAAAGAACATTTTCCATAACCGTCAGTCGCTCAACCAAGGCATATTCTTGGAAAATCATTCCCATACGCCGTCTTGCTTGACGCAGGGCACCAGAACCGAGTTTCGTCAGTTCTTTTCCATTGAGCGTAACACTGCCTGACGTTGGTTCAACCAACCGATTTATGCAGCGAATCAAAGTACTTTTACCCGCACCGGATGGCCCGATTAACGCAACGACCTGTCCCTTAGGAATCTCAAGCTCCACACTCTTGAGAGCCATATCACCCGTTGCATACTGCTTGGTAAGTTTATTCAGGTGTAACATGCTATTTACCTGTCATATCAATAACATACCCGACACCTTGGAAGATGCCGGGTTGTCGTAAAAAAAATTCAAATACTCCTGTTACTTACAAGAGTAAGAAACATTGTTAGCCGCATCAATTTTGCGGATAACATCCCAGAATTTTTTATAAGTTATTGGTAAAAACTGACCTTCTTTGGATTTCTTAAATTCACGTTCCAAAGATGTCCCTGCCCACTCAAAACTAAAGAAGGCATCTTTAATTTTGTCCTGCAGTTCTGGTTTCAGATTATAGGCAACACCATAGCCTGTTGTCGGGAAAGTTTGCGACTTGTAGATCGTTTTAATCTGATCTTCCTTGATCACATCTCTTGAGATCATGCGGAATTTCACAGAGTTTGCAATAGAAGCCGCAATATAATCTTTATTCGCGACACCCAGGATTGAGTTATCGTGTTTTCCAGAGAACGTCGCTTCGAAGTCGCGATCTTTTTCCATATCAAAATCAGCTTTCAGGATAGCTGATGGCGCTTTAAATCCAGAGTTTGATGTAGGTGACGTAAAGGCTAACGCTTTACCTTTCAAATCCTGAACTTTTTCAACACCGCTGCCCGGGTATGTAATGATTTCCATTTCATAGCCAAAACTGCCGTCTTCCCTTGCCATAATAGTAAAAGGACTGAAACCGGCACAGTTCACAGCAAGCGGATTTGATCCAGTGTTAAAGCCCGCGATATGAAGGCGTCCCGACCGCATAGCTTCGATTTGGGCAGCATTTGATTGGACTGGGAAGAAAACAACATCTTTCCCGGTTTTTTCTTCCAAATAAGCAAGAAAATCAGACCATGCTTCTTTATAAACGGCAGGATCTTCGACAGGTGTATAAGCAAAAATCAATGTATCCGGATCCAGTTGCTTCGCAGGATCTGTTGGCGTATCTGCAATCAAGTCGCCATCTACATCACAAAACCGCGTATCCAGATCACCACGGGCACAGTCCTGAGCCGTCGCAGTTGATACGTTTACAGAAAGACAGGCCAGTACGCTAGCGCAGCCAAATAGTATATCCCGAAGTTTCATCAATACCTCCCTTAGTATTGTATCGCCCATTGTTTGGTTAAAAGCATGTACAACATCAGAACACGCTCTTTTAAGGTGACTTCTACAAATAAAGATGAGTTTATTTTTATTTTTCCCATCCAATGGTTTCAATTGAACCACAATATACTTTCATTTGAAATACAGTTTTCGCAAAAACGTAAAAATCAACCCCTGTCCAAGCCTAAGCCTCGGTAAAACAATATAAATCACAAGGAGTCCATAAATTGGGGTCTCACACCAAACGACCACAACCATAAGGTATTCTAAATTATTTCCACAAACACATTACAAATTAAATAAAAAATGAACGTCAGAGAGCAAACCCTACATTCCTTATTCACCTAACAACGATAATTTAACTCAACACACCATCAAATTTAGTCATACAAAAACATAATCATGATGATAATTTATTATTTAATATCAAATTGATAATAGAAAAATATCCAATCACCTCTATAAAATACAAAAAAAATACTGGTTAAAACGGCAAGCCCGGAACCAGATAAAAAATGAATACTTATGCCATCACTAAACACACTTAAGAGCTTATTAACAAATAATGACCACACTCATAGAATGCATTTGTACAGGCATGCATAACTTTCATCAGTGCGGTTTCAGATTAAATCCTCATCTCAGGAGGCATTACGCGACTATGAAATTGGAAGTATCCGACCAAACCGCGACAATTGAATTAGCGCCCAGTTTGGACATTTTTGTTGCAGAGGAATTGCTCGCTTTATTTGTCGATGCCGATAACAAAAGCTTAGATCTGAACATTAATGCAGGAGGCGTAGAAAAAGCTTCCACCGCATGCCTGCAGATTATTCATTCCGCTGCCGTCAGCTGTATAGAAGCTGATCGCGCTTTTCAGATAACGGAAGCTTCAGACGTTCTGGTTACTGCTTTCAAAGATCTCGGTCTTTATTCCAAAATTACGATGCGGAGCTAAAAATATGGGGTTAAAAGTTTTAACAGTAGATGATTCAAAAACAATGCGGGATATGGTGTCCTTCACACTAAAAGGTGCTGGGCACAGCGTACTCGAAGCCTCTGATGGCTGCGAAGCCCTTCGCGTTCTCGGTGGTGATCGGGTTGATCTGGTTATAACTGACGTCAATATGCCGAATATGGATGGACTGACTCTCTGCAAAGAAATTCGATCCAACCCTACCCATCGACTTACACCAATTTTAGTTCTCACAACGGAATCAGACGGGAACAAAAAAAATGAAGGGCGGAGTGTCGGTGCCACTGGCTGGATTGTGAAACCCTTCAATCCCGAAAAACTACTTCAGGTCGTTAATAAAGTTTGCCCATAAAATAATCCAAAGGGTGGCTCGCACACCGCTCACCCAAAATCCTGCAATAAAGTTTGGTACAGGACACTATCATTTAATCGCCGATCTACGAAGTTTTCGTATAAAGGGGGACAAGTGAGTACCAACGATTTTGACCTTGATCAGTTCAAAGCGACCTATTTTGAAGAATGCGCTGAACTGCTGATAGATGCAGAAACAAGGCTTGCCGACTTACAACACAACCCTGAGAGCGTTGATGCAGAAGATCTCAATGCCATCTTTCGTGTCGTCCACTCTGTAAAGGGTGGGGCAGGTGCATTTAGCTTCGACCAGCTTGTTGGTTTTGCACACATATACGAAGCTCTGCTTGATCGAATGCGTCAGGGTGAAATCCAGATAACAGAAGAGATCGTCACTCTTTTGCTTACGGCCAATGATATCCTCACAAACCTCATCCAAGCAGCCCAAAATGGTACGACCCTTCCCGAAGAAAGCTTTACCGAGGTCAAAAACAAATTGAATCTTCTCGCTTTTGATCAACCAGTTAGTACTCCAGCTGAGGAAGGTGAGCACGAAACTATAACGCCTGACGAAACAAGAGAAAAAAAGTATATTATTTCATTCAATCCCAAACCTGAATTATTGCAGCACGCCAATGAGCCCCTCCTCCTTGTCCGCGAAATGAAAGAGCTGGGCGAGCTAGAAACCAAAGTTAATACAGATCGCCTCCCCCCCATTCAGAAAATTATCTCAGATGAAGCGTACTTTTCCTGGGTTTTTGAACTTATCTCAGATTGTAGCTTGTCAGATGTGGAAGAAGTGTTTGAGTTCGTCACAGAAGATTGTGACCTCGACATAAAAATCGAAGAAGAAGCCACAGAGGCAGAGGCAGAGGCCAAACAAGAAGAAAAAACTAAATCGCAACAAATATCAGCAGAACCAGCAGAACCAGCAGAAGACAGTTCGGAAAAATCACTAGAGGCAACAAAGCAACAAGCTGTTGAAGCGATGCAGGCGCCAACAATTCCGACGCCAGCACCCGTAAAGCCAAACCCAGCAGGCAACACCCAAGCTTCGCAACGTGTTTCGTCAATCCGGGTAGAACTCGATCGTGTGGACCGCTTGGTTAACATGGTGGGTGAACTGGTGATTACTCAAGCTATGTTGCGCCAACAGGTCGATAACCTTCCCTCAGAGCTAGCGGCCTTTATGGCCAAGGGTTTCGAAGATCTTGGAATGCACACAAGGGAAATTCAGGAATCTGTCATGGCTGTCCGTATGCAGCCTGTGAAATCTGTTTTCGCCCGAATTCCACGCTTGGTAAGAGAGCTTGCAACAAAACTTGGGAAGAAAGTCGAGCTCGAGACTTCTGGTGAACACACCGAAGTTGATAAAACAGTTATAGAGCAACTTTCTGACCCCTTAACCCATATGATACGAAATTCTCTGGATCATGGGATTGAAGAAACACCCGAAGACCGGATTAAAGCAGGTAAACCCGAACTTGCAACCGTCACTCTATCGGCTGAACATCGATCCGGACGCATACATATTATTGTCACTGATGATGGCCGCGGTATCAACCGCGAACGAGTAAAAGCCAAGGCCATAGAAAAGGGGATCATCGGCCCCGACGAAAATCTTTCGGATGAAGCCATCGATGATCTGATTTTCAGCCCCGGATTTTCAACAGCAGAAGAAGTCACCGACGTTTCTGGTCGTGGCGTTGGTATGGATGTTGTTCGCAGAAATATTAGTAATCTTGGCGGACGGATTTCCGTACAATCCACCTCTGGAAAAGGAACCAAATTCATTATGTCTCTTCCCCTCACGCTTGCCGTACTGGATGGTATGGTCGTTGCTGTCGGGAAAGAAAAATTCATCATCTCTCTCACCGCAATTATAGAAAGCCTGCGCCCTGCCAAAACCGAGCTCCACAAGCTCTCGAACGGGGCAGAAGTTGTCTCTTTGCGTGGTGAATATATTCGCCTTGTCAAACTACACCGCCTTTTCAACATTCCCGGTGCGCAAAATGACCCAAGCCAAGCTCTTGTTGTTGTCGTTGAAATTGAGGGCGGAAAACAAGTTGGCATTTTAGTTGATGAGCTGCTGGGACAACAACAGGTCGTCATCAAAAGCCTCGAAGAAAACTACGATCCCGTCGAAGGTATTTCCGCCGCAACAATCCTTGGAAACGGCATGGTTGCACTCATTCTTGATGTGGATGGTTTGGATGCTATGGCAAGGCAAACAAGCCACAAACAAAACCAGGATGACGAGAAAGGTGAAACCAGAAACCAACCAAATTTAATAACCACAAGCTTAGACACAAAAAAATTAGGCTCCGAAGAAAAACTAACCCCTGCTCAGCCTGAAAACACATCCACCATTCCGGCCGATACAGCCTCGGAAGCGATAACACAAAAATACGAAGTAATGGAGTAACCGCGGATGGAAAGTAATAGCCTCGCAACACAGGAAAACATGGACCTAACGCTACAAGGCGAAACAAATTCGCCAGCTCATAATCAAGACCACAATCCAGATCATAACACGGGAAAAACAGGAATGGCCATGGCAAAGGACACTGGCCAGCAACAGTTCATAACCTTTACGGTTGGCGACCAGGAATATGGCGTTGATATCATGTCCGTGCGCGAAATTAAGGGCTGGGTAGAAACAACTCTTTTACCCAATACACCCGAATACATGCGCGGCGTTTTAAATCTTCGCGGCGTCATTGTTCCCATCTTTGATCTACGATGTCGTTTTGGCCTTGGAAAAACAGAAGCCACAAACCTGCATGTCATCGTCATCATTGCCGTGAAGAATAGAATGGTCGGTATTCTGGTCGATACCGTTTCAGATATCCTGACCGTTTCCAATTCTGACATTCGAGATGTTCCCAAAATGGAAACACTTATCGAAGAAGAATATCTATCCGGCCTGGTCACCATTGAAGAACGAATGGTCGCCCTGCTCAATCAAGAACGCCTCTTTGACACCCAAATAATCGAAAACGGAATCGGGTTAAGTCAAGTCGACGAGTAAAGCCTGGCAAAAGGCCATCCGAAAAAATAACCCTCGCTGCCGAATGGAGAAGACGATGCACAGAATATTTAACAGATTATCGTTAAAAATCGCGTACAAGCTACCAATACTATTTGTTCTTATTGCGATGATTTCTGTGATATCGGTCGGTGCTTTCAGCATAAGCAGTACATCTGATGCTCTTATTTCACAGGAAAAACACACGCTGACAGCATTGGCAGAGGCAAGAAGCTCTTCCCTAAGCCAATATCTTGAATCAATAAGTGAAGATATCGTGATTACGGCTGCCAGCAGCAACGTTCAGGATGCCCTCACAAGATTTACAGCTGGATTTAAAGACGAAGCCCGGCGCCACAATGATCCGCTTCAATCACTGCAAGGTATCTACATAAATGAGAAGGCAACCACATCTACCAACTCATTTGGCAGCAAAGAAGCACTTGGTCAAAAGCATCTCTTTGATGGCCCCACAGTAGTAGAAGGCATTTATCATAACCAGCACCAGCGTTTTCACCCATGGTTCCGCCAAATATTATCAGCACGCGGATATTACGATATTTTTCTCGTGGATCCAGAAGGTAATGTTGTTTACACCGTATTCAAAGAGCTTGATTACGCAACAAACCTGCTTGACGGTAAATACAACCAAAGCGGACTTTCCCAAGCTTTCAAAGCTGCCTTATCAAGCAGAAAAGAAGGTGACATCAGCTTCGTAGACTTCGCCCCCTATGCCCCAAGCAACGGTACACCTGCAAGCTTCATCTCTACCCCTGTAGTTTCACAATCTGGGTTTGAAGGCGTATTAATTTTTCAAATGCCAATTGATCGCATTAATCAAGTCCTTCAATTAAGCGTAGGGATGGGTGAGACAGGCGAAACGTACCTCGTCGGTAACGACTATCTGATGCGTAGCGATTCAAGGTTTTCAGAAGAATCAACAATCCTTAAAAACAAAGTACAAACCGCCACAGTTAAAAAAGCTTTGGAGGGCGAAACAGGTGCAGAAATTACACGGGACTATAGAAATATCCCTGTCCTTTCTGCCTATCAACCATTTGATTTTCAAAATGTTCGCTGGGCATTAATCGCAGAAATAGATGAACAGGAAATGTTGGCACCTGCAAGAGAAGCCAGGCTCTTTATCCTTATGATCGGGGCAATTGTTTTAGGTGTTGTCGCGCTGTTGGGATGGTTATTCGCGCGCTCTATCGTTCGTCCTATTCAAAAATCAACATCGGAAATGCTAGAGCTTGCTGATGGTAACCAATCTATAGAAATCACTGGGTTGGATAGAAAAGATGAAGTCGGAAATATCGCTTCTGCGCTGCAAACTTTTAAAGACAATGCCATTCAGCAAGATCAAGCTGCTTCCGAAAACCTTCGTATCAAGTCTGCATTAGATAATTGTCAGGCGAATGTGATGGTTGCGGATGTTGACCTGACTATCATCTACATGAACGATACGATGATCGACATGATGCGCACCGCCGAAAGCGACATCAAAAAGGATTTGCCTAATCTTGATACAGATAAGCTGCTCGGTACCAATATTGATACCTTCCATAAATCACCAGCCCATCAACGTGGACTTCTTGCAAATCTGAAAGAACCCTACAGTGCAACAATCGAAGTTGGCGGCAGAACATTTAACCTGATTGCGTCCCCCATCAACGATGAAAAGGGTGAACGACTGGGGACTGTCGTCGAGTGGGATGATGTGACTGTCAAACTTGCCGAACAGCAAGAAGCTGACCGTATTGCCCAAGAAAATGCTCGCGTCAAAGTCGCTCTGGACAGCTGTACAGCCAATGTCATGGTTGCCAACAATGACTTTGATATCATCTACATGAACGATGCTGTCCTCAATATGATGCGTACGGGAGAAGCAGACATCCGTAAGGACCTTACGGGATTTGATACAAACAAGCGTCTTGGAGGAAGTATAGATCGGTTCCATAAAAACCCCGCGCATCAGCGCTCTATGCTCGAAGCCCTGACCACAACATACCAAGGGCGTATTAATGTTGGCGGCAGATCTTTCGACCTCATCGCCAACCCGATTACCAACGAACAAGGTGAACGTCTCGGCACAGTTGTCGAGTGGGCTGATGTTACGGCTGAACTCGCAATTGAGGCCGAAGTTGATCAGATGGTCAATGCGATCTCGGCCGGTGATTTTACAAAATCACTATCCGCTGAAGGCAAAGAGGGCTTTATGCTCGCCTTAACCAACGCCCTGAATTCTCTAAACAAAAATGTCAGTGATGTCGTTGATGATGTTGCAACTGCACTTTCATCCTTGTCACGTGGGGATCTAACCCACGAAATAACAACTGCCGCAATTACTAAGCCGATGGCAACTAATTGGGCTGAGCGTGGCAATGGAATCACTTGGTCAGTGACAGCCGTGAAGATAGATAAACCAAGTTGACTTAAGCCCAAGCCTAGCCCTGCACTGACTAAACCAATGATGGTTGATTCTATGAGCATGACACCCAAAACACGATTACTTTTTAGCCCAATCGCTTTGAGTACGCCAATCTGACGACGGCGCTCTAATGTGCTGAGAGCAATCGTATTTGCCATGATAACGGCGGCGGCAACCAGCGACAAAATACCAACAATGGTTGGGATGGCTGCAAATTGAGCAATGAAGCGCCCGACAAGGCTATCAATGAAGCGTACATCGAGGGCTTCGCGCAAGGATAAGAGTGCCGCGAGAATGGCCCGATCACGCATCGAGTTTAGCGCCGCCGCCACGAAACCACCATCAATTTTAAGCCAATTTGCGGGAAGGGCGCGCAAATATCGGATAGAAGCCGCGCCAGCGCCGACATCATCCAAGCAAACAGGATGGCCGCGCGTTTTCAGCTCGGTCAATAGGCTCTCAGCCAAAGCCAAGTCATACATGTCCCAACTCTCAGTAAGTTCAATGACCAACTTGGTTGGCGAAGCTTCGAGCGCCGTTAGGCAAGCAAGAACGGAGCCTTTAAAGGCTGTTTTATCAACCGAAGCGCCGGAGAGGTTGATGGCAATGCCAGTACCCGTCGGGTCTTCATTGAGGACCAAAATCGCTTGGGCCAACATGGACAAATCCAAATCCCGAATAACGCCTGAAAGCTCAGCCGGGCGCAGCACGCCTTCGGTCTCGCCGTCATGGTCGAAACGGACGAGCCATTCATAGTGGTGGATATTTCCGCTCTTCAGGTCAACGATAGGCTGGCGCAGCACGGAGTAGCGCTGTTCGGATATATGGGTCCGAAACCCATCTGCTGTCAAAATATCAACCATAGCCCTGCCTAGCAAAAGGGCGTGAAGATTGGGTTAGGCAGGATGGTTAATCGACGTTAATTCCCAAGCGTCTTACTTGCGATTTCTAGCACGTTTTTCGAGGGCTTTGATTTAATCACTTTGCGCAATTGCGCTTTGATTTGGTCTTGGCGCTGCACATCGAGTTTGCGCCAAATCTCATAGACCCCCAACAGCCGCGCCGCGACGGATGGATTGCGGCTATCCATCTCTAAGACTTGCTCCGTGAAGAACTCATAGCCTGCGCCGCTTGGCGCATGGAACAGATGCGGGTTGCTCATGGCAAAGCCGCCAACAAGGGCACGAACACGGTTCGGGTTGCGCGCATCAAAGGCTTCGTGTTGCGTTAGCTTGCGTATGGCCTCCACACCGCCCGGATGTTTACGTCCCGCTTGGACGGCGAACCATTTATCAATGACGAGCGGATTATCTTTCCACTTAGCGTAAAAACTTTCCATAGATTCATCCACGCGGCGTCCACCGAGTTTGTCGAGGATTAAAAGAGCTGATAGCTCATCTGTCATGTTTGTCGCTTCATGAAATTGCGAAATAGCGAGCGGCGCGGCGACCGCATCTTGGCGTGAGGCAAGCAGGGATAGGCAGCGATTTTTAAGCGCGCGGCGACCTGCGGCTTTGGCATCAGGACTGAACGGGCCGTCATCTTTCAGCGCGTGATAAGCGTCAATTAAATCGGCTTGAGCTTCGTCGGCTACAGCGCGGTTGAGCCAATCCCCTGCAAGGGTTGCGGCGATAGGGTCCGCATGCGGTAAGCTCTGAAGTACCTCCATATTCGATGGAATGGTTAAGGCCAAGGCTTTGAAATTATTATCAAAATTATTATCTAATAGAGTGGCTTTCAATGCCTGTGCATAGCCCCTCAGCGCGGGATTTGGCGCAGGTGTTTCGCCGCTTTCAATGGATTTTGTGATCTCGCCCATAAGCTTTCGCGCGAGGGCTTGCCCGGCTTCCCAGCGGTTAAAGGCGTTAGGGTCATTTGCCATGAGCCGCAGGGCATCATCTGAGTTTTGATCCGTATGAAGGATGGCAGGCGCGGAGAAATCTTGTAACACGGAGAGGCTATAACTCTGCTCTGAGAGTGGCAGAGAGACACTTGTTTTTTCGCCTTTAAGTACCGTTAATTGCGGCTCCATGAGGGGGCCGTCATCGCCAATGGCTTGCCATTTAATAGGAAGTGGCAATGGCTTTTTATTAGGCTGGCCCGGCGTAGGCGGGGTCTTTTGCTGGAAGGTTATGACGTCCGCGCCAAGCTGTGTTTGCAGCCCGCTCTGACGGCTGACCTTG
>NZ_CAKZMP010000088.1 GCF_937128705.1 uncultured Kiloniella sp.
TGAGATTTCCGGTCTAAAATACAGTGACCCCGCTCCTTTCCAGGATGGCGTAACCCTTGGCGAAGCTTTGCTTACCCCAACACGTATTTATGTAAAAAGTTGCCTTGAGGCTATCCGCGCCTTTGGTACCCATGGTGAAGGCGTAAAGGCCTTTGCTCACATCACCGGGGGTGGATTTGTCGAAAACCTACCCCGGGTCTTACCTGAAGGATTGGGGGTAACAATCGATGGCATCTCCTGGCCTGTTCCACGTGTCTTTAGCTGGCTTGCTAAAGTCGGTGGGATTGATGAACACGAAATGATGCGCACATTCAACTGCGGCATTGGCATGGCTGTTGTGGTTGCCGCCGACAAAGTAGAAGCTGTTACAGGTATTCTTCAAGCTCAAGGGGAAACCGTCGTCTCTCTCGGCACAGTAGAAACCCGCAGCGATGGCGAAGAAGCCGTTCAGATTGAAAGGCTTGCAGAAACGTGGCCCGCTTAAAAGTTGGCGTTCTGATATCGGGCAGGGGAAGTAATCTGCAGGCTCTTTTAGATGCCGCAGCAGATCCCGCTTTCCCTGCTGAAATCGTTCTGGTTGTCTCTAACGTTCCAGACGTCGCAGGGCTGGAACGCGCAAAGAAAGCTGGTGTTGCGACTGCAACTGTAAATCATCGCGACTATAAAAGTCGTGTTGATTTTGATAATGCCGTCACTGAAACCTTGGAAAATTCAGACGTTGAATTCGTCTGTTTAGCTGGCTTTATGCGTCTGGTCACAAAAGAATTTGTTGAACATTGGCACAACCGTATGATCAACATCCATCCTGCGCTATTGCCATTGTTTCCCGGTCTGGACACACATCAACGTGCGCTGGACGAAGGCTGCAAGCTTCACGGTTGTACCGTTCATTTTGTGCGTCATGAAATGGATAGCGGCCCTATTGTTGGTCAAGCAGCAGTGCCCGTTCTCCCCGAAGACACGGAAAGTAGCCTCGCTGCCCGCGTCCTCACCGCAGAACACAGGCTCTATCCGGAATGTTTGAAGCTCATTGCCCAAAAGAACATCACAATCTTGGGCAATAAGCTCACCTTCAAGCAAACATCACAAACAACAGAAGAAATGATCTGTAATCCTTGAGCTTGATAATTGGCAATTACAACGCAGATTGTTCTCCACAAAAACCGCAGCCTGAATCAGGACTGCGGTTTTTGATATTCCATACCATTTTGTTAAAACGAATTGCCTCTGTCTATTGAGACATTAAAACTTATCAATAACGACCACACCACTTGGCGACATCGTCGACATCTTCATCAGCACATCAGCCCCTTCTTGTAGGTCAACGGTACGATCAATGAGTTTTTCAGGGGAAAGTTCACCCTTGATAATCATATCAAGCATTTGATCATATTGATGACCTTGCATACCATGGCTTCCCAGCAGATCAAGCTCTCGACCTATGACCAAATTCATCGGGATATTCATATCCTTATGATCACCCGCCGCCAGACCAATTTGAACATGCCTCCCACGCTTCGCCAGACAGGCAATCGAATTATACGCCGTTATCGGTGATCCCAGCGCATCAATTGAAACCTCTGCGCCACCATTGGTAATTGAAAAGATGGCCTCGACAACATTATCGACTTTTGTCGCGTTGATTACATGTTCTGCACCTAACAACTTTGCCTGTTCCAAGGTCTGATCATTCACATCAATGGCAATAACCCTTGCCCCCAACGCACGGGCAATCATTAGGGAACTCAAACCGACACCACCGCATCCATGTACGGCGACCCATTGTTCAGGACCAACTTGGCCACGTTTTACAACACCACGAAAAGCCGTCATGAAGCGACACCCCAAACTGGCCGCAACCACGTGATCAAGCTGATCAGGCAAAGCCACCAAATTAACATCAGCATATTCGACAGCCATATACTGTGCAAAAGCGCCCCAGCCCGTAAATCCGGGTTGAAAGTCGTCATCACAGATATGCTCATTTCCCTTTGCACAAGACGGGCAGCGGCCACATCCACAGCTAAAGGGAACAATAACCTCATCCCCTGTCTTCCACCGTGTTACCCCGTCTCCAACAGCAACAATTGTTCCTGCACATTCATGCCCGGGCACATGAGGAAAACTCGTAATTGCGCCGTCATGACCAACCCAACCATGCCAGTCACTCCGGCAAACCCCATTGGCTTTGACTTCAAGTACAACACCGCCAACCGGAGGCGTTGGGTCAGCTAAGTTACCAACTTTGATATCGCCATTGAATTCTTCATAATAAGCAGCACGCATGGATTTTCTTCTTAAAGACAGGAAACAGGTAAGGATTTTACAGGATACTCAGAAATATCCGGCTTGAAAATCAAAACACAGTTAAGTCTGAACAAAGAGAGACAAAACGATGCCAGTCCTGGTTATGAAAACCAGTTCAGACTTGAAAAAGCGCCAACCTTTGGTAAAGTCATCCTGAATTTGGCCTCTGGCCAGATATTAAAATATTTGTGGAACAGAGGATCACACGACAATGACAAACGAAGAACTAACAGTTGAACGCCAACGCGGCTGGGAAAGCTTTACAAAAGTTTCCACATATTCTGTTATCGCAATTATGATCGTTCTCGGCCTAATGGCAGCAACACTGGTTTAAGTTTACTTGAACTGACTTAAAAAGGAGGCTTTTCAGCCTCCTTTTTTATTGCTTGCCTCACACGACAACAAACCGATCAAGCGCCGAGAACAACTGCTTGATATCATCTTTGCTGTTATAGAGATAAGGTGACACACGAATACCCTCACCTCTTTCACTGACAAAAACGTTTTCAGTAGCAAGTTTTTTCGCCAGATTTTCAATCTTTTGATTTGGAAAACTGATGCCGATAATATGAGCGACCCGGTTTTCGCCGATTGGGACCTTCCAGCCCCGATCACCTGCCATTTCAGCAACAAGGTTAGTCATTGGCCTGAGTGTTTCTTGAACGCCTTCTGCCCCCCATTTACTGACCTGGGTTGCTGATTCCAAAGCCATGGACAGAAGAATAAAATTATTACGCCCCCCCATTTCATAACGTAACGCGCCAGCTTTGGGCTGATGCATCCCGAAAGAAGAATCTGGATCATCACAGTTGAATTTATTGTATTCAATTGATTCCCCTTCTTGCCATTTAGGCGCAGCGTAAAGAAAGGCAGATCCAACCGGACTAAGAAGCCATTTATAAGAAGAACAAATAAGGAAATCAGGTTGGATAGCCGTAACGTCAATTGTCATTGCACCCACCGCCTGGGTCGCATCGATAACCAGCGCCGCGCCTTTATCCCTGCAACGATCTCCAACGGCAACGAGATCGATCTTACTACCATCAGTCCAATGACATGGTGGCAGTGTTACAATTGCAGTTTTATCGGTTATCGCCTCAAGTACATGAGGTGTCCAATCGTAGTCATCAGGACGCTTAACAACGCTTAATTCACCACCACATGCATTAGCTTTCTGTTCCCATGCAATAACATTAGACGGAAATTGCCCCTCAAGCAGAACAATATTTTGCCCCTTATTGAGAGATAGATTCTTTGCCGCCGTGGCAACACCATAAGCTGTGGAAGGAATAAGAGCGATATCGTTCGTTTGGGCCGAAATCATCTGAGCAAGAAGGGTTCTCAGTTCGCCCGAACGCTCATTCCAGAAATCCGGATCAAGGGTCCAAGGATTTGATTTGATCGCTAATCCTGCATTCCCGGAAATTTTGGCGGATTTCAGCATGGGTGACTGCGCAGCGCAATTCAAATAACAAATATCAGAAGGGATATCAAAAAGGGATTTCACGTTATCTATCATCGGACCTTACCAAAAAAACTATTTGAATTTTACCGTTAAAATGCGTCAAGACATTCATTACGGTAGATCAGTTGTATTCCGAGATAAGAATGATCGTACTAACAAGAAGAGTACACTTAATTTTTGCCGTCAGAAAAATTGAATGCGGACAAATTGTAAGCAGACAAAGCAAAAATAAGGAACAGGTATTTTCCTTACAAAAAAAGGGAAGCCGAAGCTCCCCTTTTAAATCTCGTATAGTCAGAAAGACTATTAGCCAACCAATTCAGCGTCTGAGAAGAAATATTTGATTTCTTCAGCAGCTGTTTCAGGAGCATCAGAACCGTGTACAGAGTTTTCACCGATTGAAAGTGCGAACTCTTTACGGATTGTACCTGCATCTGCTTCGGCTGGGTTAGTTGCACCCATAACTTCGCGGTTTTTAGCAATCGCGTTTTCGCCTTCAAGAACCTGAACAACAACTGGCTCAGAAATCATGAAATCAACGAGTTCGCCAAAGAAAGGACGTTCTTTGTGAACAGCATAGAAACCTTCAGCTTGTTCGCGGCTCATGTGAATACGCTTGGAAGCAACGATGCGAAGACCAGCTTCTTCGAACTTAGCAATGATTTTGCCAGTCAGATTACGCTTTGTGGCATCGGGTTTAATGATAGAGAAAGTACGCTCAAGAGCCATGTCAGGCACTCCTACTTTAGATAAAGAATGGAAATCGTTTGGCGGCCTTATACAGCCAGAAATGCTTTGGGGCAACTTTAATTACATGACATCTCTGTGTTAGCAGTTATTCGGCAGTTATCCGAGGGGACACATCCCCCACTTCAGTCTCTTAAAAACAAATTTTTGCCGTGAAAGTGAGCACGTAAAATCGAATTGGCATTATTTTAAAAATATTCCTCAAGAAAACTCTTACCACAGCCTCTCTTCAGTGATATTAAGCGCACATGCTACATATTAATAACCTTACATACCGCATCGTAGGCCGCCCGATTTTCGAAGAAGCCTCTGCAACCGTTCACAAAAACGATAAAGTTGGTTTTGTCGGCCGTAACGGCACGGGTAAAACAACCCTGCTGAAAATTATCTCTGGTGAGATTGGCTCAGAATCAGGCGACATCAACGTTCCCAATAAAACCAAGATGGGGAAAGTTGCTCAAGAAGCTCCATCTGGCAATGTCAGTCTTATTGATACTGTTCTTCTATCTGATGTTGAGCGGACAGATCTTCTCAAAGAAGCTGACACGGCAACAGATCCGATGCGCATAGCTGAAATTCACGAGCGCCTTGTGGATATAAAAGCAGATACGGCCCCCAGTAGAGCAGCACGTATACTTGCGGGGCTGGGCTTTAATGAAGAAGCACAGCAACAGCCCTGTTCTGCCCTTTCTGGTGGTTGGCAAATGCGTGTTGCCTTGGCCAGCCTGCTTTTTGCAGAACCTGATTTCCTTCTTTTGGATGAGCCAACCAACCATCTAGATCTGGAAGCTACAATCTGGTTGGAAAGTTATCTAAAAAACTATCCGGGAACCCTATTACTCATTTCCCATGACCGTGCCCTTTTGAATAATGTTGCCAACAAAATCATCCATCTCGAAAACCTTCAACTGAATTCCTACACAGGAAATTACGATCAATTCGAACAGGTTCGTCGGGAACGTCTTGAACACCAGGCGGCACAACACGCAAAACAACAAGAACAGCGCAAACACATTCAGAGCTTTATTGATCGTTTTAAAGCCAAAGCGTCAAAAGCCAAACAAGCGCAATCTCGCGTCAAGATGTTGGAACGTATGCAACCTATTGCTGCTGTTTCAGAAGACAGTACTTTGGCTTTTGATTTCCCCTCACCGGAAGAACTTGCGCCACCGCTGATCAACCTTGATCGTGTGGATATTGGATATGAACCAGGCAAACCAATCCTTAAGGGATTAGATCTTCGCTTGGATATGGAAGATCGTATTGCACTCCTTGGGGCAAACGGCAATGGTAAGTCCACCTTGGTGAAACTCCTTGCAGGACGTTTGGATCCTCAAGAAGGGCAGCTATACAAATCATCCAAGCTCAAGGTTGGCTATTTTGCGCAGGATCAAGCCGAAGAACTTGATCTCGATGCGACGCCGTACACCTTGATGGCCCGGCTGATGAAACCGGGAACACCCGAATCAAAAGTAAGAGCACAGCTGGGTCGCTTTGGCTTTGGCGTGAACCATGTATCAACAAAGGTTGGCAAGCTATCAGGTGGTGAAAAAGCACTCACAGCCATTGCTTTAGTATTTGCTATTTTTCAACTAAATCCAGCACCATTTTGTATGCTTTTTATCCCATCTAGTGAATCTTGTAATTCAGGAACTAATTTTTTTGTACGTTCAGGAGTTTCATTAAACTTTCGTTTAAAATATTTCTTCTGCTCATTTTGTGCGATCGTTTTAAAACCCTCACTTTTCTTAGCTGACAAATCACAAGTACTTTTTTCATACTTCAATTGCTCTTCTAGGATATCGGATTTGGCTGTTAGTATTACTTTTTCGGCTTTAGTTCCTTTTACAATTTTTTCTTGATTTGTTGTTTTTACCTCAGCCAAGTATTTATTCTTAAGGATATTCTCAAATTCAAGTAAAATGTCTTTTTGATCTTCAGTAAGCTCCTGGGTCGTTAATTCGTCATGTTCTAGTTCTTCTTGAATAAGATGGAAACGTGTAGTTTGTTCTTCCTGTATGGTCTTGCTTAGCTGAAGTGTCAGCACACTAACTGCAGAACGAATCCAA
>NZ_CAKZMP010000089.1 GCF_937128705.1 uncultured Kiloniella sp.
ATAAAGCTCAACAGCGGCAGTATAGTCTGTTTCGCGAGCAAGACGGATGATCATTTATACCGTACCTGTTAGAAGAAAATTCATATTTACACATCGATATCCAGTTACAAATTCCAAGGTATATTCTTGAAAGTAATCTGTAAAATATGTGCAATGATTTTCACCCAAGCAACATCGATCCAAGTGTCGGTCCGAACACAGGGACCATCATAGTTGGACAAAATTCCGTAATGGCATAACGGGCCACTCTATTTTGATGAAACGGGTCTTCCTTGATCAGGTTCTCAACCTTTTCTCTGGTATCCGATATCGCGAGGATAACCCCACCGTCACGCGGGACCTTTGCCCCCGAAGCTATAAATACATTTTGTGCATAATACTTTTTTAAAAAGCTTATGTGATCATCAATCAAGGGATCAACCGCTTCAAGCGGAACGATATATGTGAGGTCGATCACATACATCATTGCGTTTTTTGGCATCCTTGCGTTTTGAGGCATCCTTGCGTTTTGAGGCATCCTTGCGTTTTCAGGCATCATTACGTTTTCGGGTCGCAAGTCTTTTGGTTTTGGCGGCATCGTATTTCTTTCGGAAGAAAGCCATCTGGTCATAAAAGAAGCCAGCTGAATTATCTCAACTGGCTTTCTTATATATGCATCAGTCCTAGGCAGCGTCGAAAGCAGAAAGCACCATGTTTGCACCGGCTTCACGGGCGGAGGTCAACGCCTGATATTCTGGGGATTGGTAAAAAGTATTCAGCTTGTCCTGATCAGGAAAACGGAACACTGCGGTACTTGGCAGCGGGTCTGTTCCTGTCAGGACTTTATCCGCCCCGCCTTTGAACAACAGCTCACCATCAAACGCGGCAATAATCGGGGCCGCAGCTTTTGAGTAGGCTGCCAGTTTAGTGGGATCTTTCACCTCGAAATGAGCAACAAAATATGCAGACATGTTGTGGTTCCTTTTTGAATACATGACAAAGTTGAATGGGTAAACGCACTGTCACACACATGCATAAAAACCGTAAATAGATAGATTTACATGAAAACTATGCTATATTGCATGAATGGAAAATTGGGACGATCTTCGTATATTTCTGGCCGTTGCCCGCTGTGGATCAATAACAGCCGGGGCAGCACAGCTCGGCCTGGACCAAAGCACCGTATCGCGCAAGCTCCAATCCTTTGAAGACAGGCTGGGCCTGAACCTCTTTATTGGAAGCGCCAAGCGCAACACGCTAAGCCCATCTGGACAACGAATATTTGAGGGTGCCGCCCGACTGGAAAAAGAAGTTGAAGATATCAACCAGAACATCGCCGGACTGAGCGAGCAACAAGGCGGCACAATCCATATCGTCACAACCGATATTCTCTCGAACCATCTGCTGATGTCTGTGACGTCCGAATTTTTGCAAAGATATCCCGATATTAACCTGCGTATTCGCACACAGGATATGGATGGTAAAGATATATCCAACAATCCATTGCCCGGAGATTTGGCGCTCTACGCCACCAATACCCCCAATGAAGATCTCTTTGGACGCAAGCTGGCAACCGCCACCTTTGCCTCCTACGCGTCCCGGGATTATCTCGACAGCTTAAAAGGCGACCATAACAAGATTGTCTGGCTAAACTGGGACGATGGCACAGCAACACCCACGTGGCCCAGACTAGCCCCCGAAATTCCCGATCATATGTGCCGCCTGCGCAGTGATTCCGTCGCTACCCTACTGGAATCTGTACGCTTTGGCATCGGAGCCACCATCCTGCCCTGTTTTATCGGCGAGCAAGATCCCACCCTCGTCCGCCTCGCCCCCGGTCAAACCGTCAGCCAGCGCGACATCTGGTTACTAATGCACAAAGACCTGCGCCGCGTCCCGCGCATCCGCACTTTTGTTGACTTCTTCGTTCAGAGGATTAAGGAACGGAAAGGCATTATTGAGAGTGATTGATGATCTTACTTGATTTTTCGCAACACCACTTTAAGTTGATTATTCTGAGATACTCCAATTAAAGGAACAATGAGAATGCCTGAAAGAGCTTGGTTATTTGGCGGCGCAGGACTTTTGTTCCTCGTCTCTCTATCCATGAGACTATTTGGAATACCAAATATTCTAACCCCCTACCCAATGCCTCTTTTCATCGTTATTCTTATGGGCGGAAAGTACCTCTTTCCCTTTATAACACCACTGCTCTATATGCTGGTTTTAAAGGTATTTTCCAATTCCAGGCACTTCTCCAAGGTGGTTATATTCCTGATTTTGTCATTTGCATTCCTGAATTTTTACTATTTTCTCAACAGGTGGGATCTTGGCGTGAAATATCCTGAACGAGTTTAGAGAGTTATTTTGTCCTCACAAAACGGTAAGAACAACGACCTTGAAAATGCAATTAATCGTTTAAAGCGCGGATTAATCAGTAACCACGACCCAACACAAGCAATGGCCTATAAAGCCATTTATGAAAGTGGGGTTGAATCAATTCCCTTATTACTTAGGGAGCTAAAGCTATTGGATTTTGAAAAGCATAATTCTGCGAATACGATACTCGCGGCAGGCTTCTTGACCATTTTGCACGATCTTGATGAAAAGCTATCGGAACAGTTTGTAAAGAAATCCATTACTCCCAAAACTGATCCTGTTATCAAACGATCTTTTGATTCAATCCTGAGATTTAAACGCGCCAACTTCACAAAAACAGAACATCGGGGCGTTCTCATTCTTGAAGACAAAACACTGGACCCACGAAATCACGCAACAGGCTTTGTTTTAAAATGGTTGGAAATAATTCCGGACGAAGATTTAAAAGGGATTCCCAGAATTTATATTATCCCCCTTAAACCCCAATATGATTTTTCGGGACAATACCTGCCCTATATTGGAGTTATCAATCTGGTTTGGTTTAAATATGTTGAGACGCTCAAGTTTCTTAATCCTATAGATCACTTTTTTATACAAAAAACGCTTTATCATGAAATAGGGCATCATTTTCACAAACACAAAGAAGGCGGTCAGGTCCCCTCGCAAGAAGAAGAGGCAGATCGTTATGCATATAAAAAACTTCGTATTGCCCGCCCGAAAGTTTCTTGGTTCCTAAGAATGCTTGCAAAAATATTTCGTACCAACAAAAAACACCATGCAAAACAGACACCGACTTAGCTTTATCTTGATACTCTTTCATAATCACCCTTCAAACAAACCAAGCCGATTAGACCCAATCGTCGTAGCCGATGCACTTAAGACGAATGAGATATTGAGACCGATTGCTGAAGAATACGTTCGTTTGGAAAAATAATTTCAACTTTGGTGCCTAAACCAACTTGGCTATTAAGTGTGATATCACCTTTGTGTAATTTGACGAAAGACTTTGCAATATAAAGGCCCAGGCCACTGCCTTCGTATTCACGCGTATGTAATTTTTGCATTTGCTTAAAAGGTTCGAATACCGTTTTCAAATCATCCGTTTCGATACCAACACCGCTATCACATACTTCAATCACAAGCTGCTTTTCAATTGATATACAGGATTTTAGCGAAACATTCCCACCGTTCTGCGTGAACTTTACAGCGTTTGACAACAAATTATTTATGATGTGATTAAACTTGTCAGGATCGACAAAAATTAATGAGACATTGTCGTCGATCTGAAGATCAAATGTAATATTTTTTTCCAGAGCGGAAGCTTTAATCTTATGAGCACACGAATTAAGTAAATCAACGATATCGCATTCGGTTTCATGTAATTCAATTTGGCCTGATTCAAGCCTAGAAACAGTAAGTACGTCATTAACAACGGAAAGGAGGTTGTGACCTGCAACGTTGATATCATCAGCATATGCAATGTACTGACTTCCTATTGGGCCATTAATTTCGTTTCGTAATAAATCAGAAAACCCTATGATCGAATTTAGCGGTGTACGTAACTCGTGGCTCATCGTTGCCAAAAAACTGGTTTTGGCAGCATTCGCATCTTGAGCTTCTTCCGTTGCCTTTCTTAACACTTCTGTCATTTCGCTTAAATCTTGCAACAACGCATCTTTCGCTTGCAGAGTTCCAAAATAATAATGCAGCGGATTGCTGGGGGCAAAATCCGTCATCTTAAGATTTAAATCAATAATTTCATCAATTGTACTTATCACCGGATACCCGGTGAAGAGAACATAATCACCACTTGGGTAAAGCGCCCCATTCAAAAGAACTTTCTCTGAAATTGAGCGTAAAGAAATCGGTTTTTTTACGATAAAATCCAAATTTTCCAAAGACCAGTTTATGCTAGGCCGTTCTAGCGTAAATAAATCGTCAACATTCTTTCCAATCTGAATTTCCGGAATAACTTTTTCCAGGTTCCCGCCAAGCTCTGTAATAGAAAAATCTTTTCCAAAGACAAAATAGTATCCAACTGCCTCAAGTAAAGCATTGCTATCAATCGATGTTTTCATATTTTCTCTATCAGGTATTCATCGTATTCGATTTGATCGGAACGAATTTGTTTAATGGTCACATGGCCAGGATAGTTAAATTTTTCGCAAAGCCCCTTTAACATTCCTTTGACAAAAAATGTGAGCCCTCGCCGTTTACTCATATACCGGACACAAATAGTATCTACGTTAAGCTTCTTACAAAGAAATGAAGGTGGGGACATATCAGTCAATTGCGCCCCTAATGCAGCATGAAGGGAATCAAGGTTATTTAAGAAGGTAAAAATTGTGTCGCCATACAGTTCATAATAGATCCCCCATTGTCCATCAGCAGTTTCCTTTACCCACCCTTTACCAAGAGTTTCCTGTAAATTATCAATATCAATGTCGAGAACTTTGACAGCCTTTTCGATAATCAAATACGTTATCTCGTCAGGGTATTGTTGCAGTTGGGAAAAATGGGGAATTTCAGGAGCGTTGGCCATAATCTCACGCCACTTTCGTTCACCATAAGTGACCTGTATCGTTTGAATAATATGCCTGTTCACCATTCCAAACATATATAGCTCCGGTTGGGTCTGATCACTTCTGTACTATCGCTCTAAGACTAACTTATGGGGATACCAATAATAATTGGTAAATAAGTCTAAAGGATCAGAAACGGAACTGTGGTTCCAAGAAGGCTTATACCAAATCACGGTTCATAACAGCATCAGTTTAAATTGCCTCATCCTGCAAGATTTACATTGGCCCTATGCCAGAAAATTTAATGGCTCTATGCCTCGTAAAAATAAATCAATAAGACAAAGAGAATTATTGATAAATCTCCGAGGCAGATTTGCCTCATGAAAAGCCAGGAAACCACAATGTCACTTTTTCACGGACTCTCTGTCTTCCCCATAACGCCGACAGATAAAGATGGTCGGATCAATAGCGATGCGCTTTGTCTTTTGCTGGATCGAATTGTAAAGGCGAAAGGTGATTCAGAGAACGATACGAGTGCTGTTTCCGGGGTTAACTCTATCGGGTTATTGGGCAGCACGGGCGGTTATGCCTATCTGACAAGGTCGGAACGTCAACGCGCCGTTGCTGTAGCAGCCGATTTTATTGGTGGTCGTGTCCCCTTGATCGTTGGGATTGGCGCGCTTAGAACAGATGACGTACAGACATTGGCAAAGGACGCACGCGATGCCGGGGCAGATGCCCTATTGCTGGCCCCTGTTTCCTACACCCCCCTAACAGAAGAGGAAGTCTATCAACATTTTGTTGCGGTTGCAGGTACCACAGACCTCCCCATTTCTATTTATAATAACCCGGGGACAACCCATTTCACCTTTTCACTCGACCTTCTAAAACGCCTTTCACAGATAGAAACAATTGCAGCCGTTAAGATGCCATTACCGCAAGGTCAAAATATAGAGGCCGATCTGGCACAACTTCGCCAAAATACCGCCGATAAGGATGGCTTTGCTATTGGCTATAGTGGCGATTGGGGTTGTGCGGCTGGGCTTCTTGCCGGGGCCGATACATGGTACAGCGTGGTCGGTGGTCTTTTCCCGTCACAGGCGATGAAATTGGCAAAATCCGCACAAGCAGGTGATGCACAGGAAGTCCAGCGTATCGATCAATTCTTCCAACCGCTTTGGACGCTCTTTAAAGAATTTGGCGGCATGAGAGTTATGTATGCTGCTGCCAATATCCTGTCACTCTCTAACGCAGCCCCACACTTACCAATCCTGCCACTAGGCGCTGCGGATCAGGAACGGGTATCAAAAGCGATTAATGCCCTGAACGAACTGGATTAAAGTCCGTTAGGTCATCAGTCAAAAAACTTTACATAAACATATATAAATCAATATTATGGGCAATATTTTCTCAGGATGGATACATGCCCACCAACGACGATCTACTTGCCAGTATTGATGCACAACGCAAGGAAAACGGGTTCAGAACTTTAGCTGAAACCATGGAGCTTACTGCCCGTGGCAACACAGTGCTGGACCCTTTTTCAACTCTGATTTCAGTGCATGCAAAGGTTGGCACAGGCAACACTTTCTATCCCAATAGCGTTATGCGTTCTGACAAGCCTGACGCCATCATCGTTGGCAATGGAAATACCTTTTATGCCCAGACCTATCTGGAAGCCAGCGGGGGTACAATCACCATCGGATCAAACAACCAGTTTGGCCCGGAAGGTGGCGTGACCATCAAGGCCAATAGCCCCAACAGTGTTATAGAGATTGGCGATTACGGCAGATACCTTGGCAACCTGACCATTCTTGGTAACTCTACCTTGGGCAACGGCGCTCAAATTCTTGGCAGTATCACCTTTCAAAACGCGTCATTGGAAGATGGTGGTTCCTTTGAAGAGCAAGATCCGGATTTACGCGCCGCCGTCGCCAAAGGACGTGGCTTGATCCGTAATCAAGCCATTCAACAGGGATACGTCGCCGTCCTTGGCGAAGCGACCACCCTCGTTAAAATTCTCCCTCAATCTCATTTTCATCCGAAAAAGACGTGATTGATCAAGAATAAAAGTACGTCCGGCTGTATCAACGGCATTACAGCTTTATAATTGTATCGTCCTGTTGATCTACGTGACTTTCAAGATCTCCTTTTTTACATCACGTTTCCCCTTGCCACATCATGTATGAGAATGCTATCCAGCGCGTATGAAATATCGATGCACAACACTTATTAATCGCTGGTGGCGTTCCTGAACGGAGCGGCACAAGGATATTTCATATCTATTTTTTGAGCCGCCTCATGGGCGGCTTTTTTATTTCCGGCATCATGGGGCAGCTCTGTTTTTTTTCGGAGACAACCATGACACAAAACAAACCAACCATCCTGACTGGCGATAGAACAACCGGGCCATTGCATATCGGGCATTATGCCGGATCACTTAAAAATCGATTACGCTTTCAAGATGATCACAATCAATTCTTGCTGTTGGCTGACACCCAGGCCTTAACCGATAACGCGAACAATATTGAAAAAGTCAGGTCCAATGTGCTCGAAGTCGCATTGGATTATCTCGCCGTCGGGATCGATCCGGCCAAAACGACAATTTGCTTACAATCCCACCTTCCCGCGTTAGCGGAACTGTCGATGCTGTATCTCAACTTTGTCACCGTTGCCCGGCTAGAGAGAAACCCGACAATCAGGGATGAAATCAAAGCCCGCAATTTTGGCCGGGACATCCCCGCAGGATTTATGTGTTATCCCGCAGCCCAAGCCGCAGACATAACCGCTTTCAAGGCAACTGTGGTGCCCGTTGGCGAAGATCAGGCCCCCCTGATTGAACAAACCAATGAAATTATCCGGAAAATCAACGCGACGGCCAATGCATCTGTTTTACCGGACGTAAAAGCCATCATCCCCAAAACGGGTCGGTTGCCCGGCATTAACGGGAAAGCAAAGATGAGTAAATCACTGGGCAATGCCATTGCGCTTTCCGCGTCTGCTGATGAAATAAAAGCGGCGGTAATGCAAATGTATACGGACCCCAACCATCTAAGAGTTGATGATCCAGGACAGATCGAAGGCAACGTGGTTTTCACCTATCTGGATGCTTTTGATGAAGACACCACAGCAATTGCAGAGCTAAAACGCCACTATCAGCAAGGTGGCTTGGGTGATATGGCGCTGAAAAACAGGCTGAATGATATCCTTCAAGAGTTGATTGCACCGATCAGAGAACGTCGGGAAAAGCTTTCCCAAAATCCCGGTTACGTATTGGATGTTATCCGAGAGGGAACAGCAAAATCCCGTGACCTGACACAGGACACCTATCGCCACGTCGCCACATCTCTTGGTCTGTTTATGTTGGCCTAAGAATTAAGAATCCCCCCCCCTGATCAAAGGGCATCGAAAATAAACACCGATGTCCTTTGAAAGGGTGGAGCGTTCAATTTCATTTTCATGATGTAGCTGGTTAACACGCGCCAGAAAATTTCAAGTCTGAATGATCTTAAGTCACAAAATCTCAAATCTGGGTTTGCCCTATGATTTAAGCAGTCCGATACACACGCATCAAGCAACGGCGATTGTTTCATCCGTTTTCAGAACACGTTCCGTAATATCTTTAAAATTCATAATATTCACGGGCTTTTTTATAAAGGCACGACACCCACTTTCATAAGCATCAGCAATGACATTCGTATCAGTCGCCGCGCTAACAACAATTATAGGCAACGTTGTTTTATTCAGCTTGTTTTTAATATAACGAATGGCCTCTAGCCCGCTCATCTGGGGCAAATTAATATCCATAAAAACCAGATCAAAATCTTCTTTGCCGATAAGGTCCAACCCCTCTTCTGCGGTCTCCACAGACGTTAAATCTTCTCCCCAAAGTTGTTCCACAAAAAGGCGTAAAACACGGGTGTTCATCGGCTTATCTTCTACGTACAGGAACTTCATGCAACCTCCGGCATCATCGCAACAATACCATAGCATATTACTAGGTTAATCAATCATAAATTTACAGATATCGCTCCAAAACCTCTACGGTTTCCAGTAAATTTATAGGCTTTGCAAGCATTTCACTGAACTTTTGTTTCTTAATTTTACTAATGGTCAGCTTGGAAACGTCAGCCGTAATTGCAACGACAGGCGGTAAGTCCCGGTACAGCCTTTCCAAACATTTCATAGCGTCAATACCGCTCATCCCCGGTAAATTAATATCCATGAAAATCATGTCACAGGGATGATCTTGAATATATTCAAGGCCCAATTCAGCAGATATACAGCTATCAAACACAATACCCGGATACACTTTTTGTACAATCTGCTTTAACAGGGCAATATTAGACGGGTTGTCCTCTATATAGAGAATGCGACCGTTCATCTTTTTACCCGCCTCCCCTATCACGCCTTCTATTTCCTGGCTTGTGACTTCCATCTCGTTATTGATGTTTCCTGCGGGTAGATCTATCCAAAACTGACTGCCGTCGGGTGTGCTTGAAAACCCAATATCCCCCTGCATCATCCGCACAATTTTCTGGGTTATAGCCAGCCCTACGCCACTACCTTCAATCGCGGAATTTTCCAAGCCAAGACGATCAAAGGGAATGAACAGCTTTTCGTGCTGTCTTTCGGGTATTCCATAACCAGTATCGGTCACCTTTATACGAACAAATCCGTTATCTAGCGTTTCAAAGGAAATGGTAACAGACCCGTCTTCGCGGTTGTATTTAATACCGTTGGAAATTAAGTTGATTAAACTCTGCCGAACACGTCCCCTGTCGGCATGAATAAATGTTTTTCCCTTATTGTCCGGTTTGAAGACGACCTTGATATTATTAGATGTCGCCGTAAATTTCGTAAGATCTATGCATTCGTCAACAATTTCATTAACGTCAATATCTTCTAACGAAACGGCTATAATTCCCGCCTCTATCTTCGACAAATCAAGAACATCATCAATCAGATTCAACAAATGATCCCCGCTTTTGAGGATATGTTGAACCGCTTCTTGATATAGCTCGTATTTAATCTGATTTTCGTCTGTCACCTGTAACAATTGGGCAAACCCCAATATCGTGTTCATCGGCGTTCTTAATTCGTGGCTCATAGAAGAAAGAAAGTGAGACTTAGCCATATTGGCTCTCTCCGCTTCTTCTTTCGCCCGCAAGATATCATTTTCCGCGCGGACCTTTTCTGTCAGATCCCGTAGAATGCCGACAAAACAAACTTGGTCCCCCACCATTAGTTCACTAACGGCGAGATACATGGATATTTCCTGCCCGTCTTTTGTTTCTCCTTCGACAATGCGGCCGATCCCGATAATTTTATTCGGGCCACCGCCCATAAAGTTGGACAGGTACTGATCATGTTCAGAACTATAACGATTGGGCATTAAAATCTTAACGTTTTTACCAATCAGTTCTTCTTCTGTATATCCGAATACTTTAAGGGTTGCCGGGTTAACCATCTGGATAATTCCCAAATGATTTATCACAATCATACCATCAACAACGGTTTGCCAAATCGACTGGAACAGAGCTGATCCACTTTTGGCATCTGACAAGACAATATCATTCATTATCAACGTCCAGTTGTTTTTGTAAAAAACCTCTACCTAACGTTACGCATCATAGCTTAAGGATGTATTACTTAGATATAAATACCACGCAGTCAGAACATTATTATCGGGCGGCAGATCACACCTAGTAGCCTGAGATAATGATTATGCTGAATTAACAATCAGTAAGATTGCACTTTCAACTGTGAACTATTCGGGATTATTCTGGATATTTTCTGGGCATATTCTGGGCATATTCTGGGATCATACCAGAATCACCCAAGGGATAGAGCGCCAGGACCAGTGGTTTATTTTCCAGACGATAGGTACCTAGAATACTATCGAAGCAATCGACTTTAACGACGCCAGACTTAGGATAAGGATGAGAAATCAAGCTTTACGAGCAGCTTCTTGCTTTAAGATGCTGCTCGCTTTTATCCTATATTACGACGCCCTGATCTGGTTCATGAACTCATCAACCTGACGCGTTAGAACCGCCGCATCATCTTGCAGAGTTTGTGCCGCTGTCAGAACGGATTGGGAAACACTACCCGCTTCTTCTATATTGCTGTTAACCTCAGTAATACTTCTGGTCACCTCGCTGGTACCCGCCGCAGCTTCTTGTACATTACGCGAGATTTCCTGCGTCGCAGCACCCTGTTCTTCCATAGCAGAAGCAATTACAGTCGATATTTCACTAATTTGAGAAATCGTGTTCCCAATGCCGCCAATGGCCTCGACCGACGCATCGGTCTCTTCCTGAATACCAGAAATTTGACTTGTGATTTCCTCTGTAGCCTTGGCGGTTT
>NZ_CAKZMP010000090.1 GCF_937128705.1 uncultured Kiloniella sp.
ACTGTTTCAATAAGCGTCTCTCGTGTTCGTTCAAAGTCTTCATAGGAAAAACTTTCCAGACTCATTCCTTTGAATTGATTGTCCATTGCTTGACGCTGGTCCTGGAAATTGGGGGAAATGACTTCATTGATCGGGCGGTCGCTACACAATAAGCAAAATAGAAAACCTTTTCTGATTTCATCTGTAATACCCTCGTTTTCCAGCAAATATTTTATATCAAAAAGATCTCGGGGATGTTGCCTGTCCATCGCTGCACAGATTTTACCCCCGTACAGCTGTCCTAAGGGGACAATTGGTGTTAGGGCAAAGGCATCAAATTCTGCTTGTGTTTTTTCACACAGAGGCCTTTTTATGGGATCAGAAAGTAACCCGCGGCTTACGGTATTTACCTCTAGTTTGACCTCTGCGCCATCATGAGAAATAAGAAGCTTCCTTGTTTCGTTTTGATGCCTGACACGCGCACCTTTTAATGTGGCTTCTACATATCGCTGAATACGTTCTAATGCTTCATCTATACTTTGCAGTGTTGTTGATCTGTCTTCAATTGGGCAATAGGTTAGATCGATATCGACTGAAAGTCTGGGCATGTTACGTATGAAAAGGTTGATTGCTGTCCCGCCATGCAGTGCAAAACACTGTTCTTTGGCGACGTCGGGAAGAACGCTGAGTAATAACCGTACCTGATCTTTATAGTTTCGATTTTTCATTTTTTTCAAATTCTTTGGGGACGGTTATTTTATATTTGTTTACGTACGTGCCATTTTTCACAAAGCTGCGCTTGCCTGTGCCTAAATCGACCTTTGATAGATCTAGATATTCAACCCAGCCATGGTTACATTTCTCTGCCAGATATAGAAACATCCGTTTAACTTTTACAGAGGAACAATTTTCCAATAAATTTTGAACTGATTTTGGTCGCAGGTTATTAAGCCCCTCCATCAATTCATAGCATTCAAAAAGCTCTTGATGTTTGGGGATCAAATAGAGGCATTCCAGTATCGCCCGGGCAGGGCTGGATACTTTTAACGAATAATTGTTCATTTCGAAGTCAAGTAAGCCAATATTTTTGGGTAAAAATGACGTCGCGAAATATTCTACTTTTATATTCCAGTCGTGATTTTTAAACCAAACGGGCAATCGTTCTTTTTCACCACCAAATAAGATGGCTCGGGCAGCAGACATTTCCAAGTAATGGCTTTTTCCTAGAAGTGATAAAGCTGTGCGCCCACCTACATGCACAGACAAAAGCGCTTGTTTTTGTAAAGCGTATATGCCGCCATGATAATCGACATCATCACCATACCGGATAACAGCCCCTGTTCCGATAGATTTTAACCATTGGCTTTTTTTGTAACGTTTTTGCAAGTCAAGGCTATAGCCCTGTTGGACAAGCCAAGAAGACAGCATCACCACACCGCTAGGAGTGGACATAAGGAGTTTGTTTATTTTTGTTGTTCTATCGGTACTCATAGTACCTATTTAAACATTTACGAAAACTTTATCAAGCTTGTAGTTTATTATTTTTTACCTTAGGGTACTTTTAGTTCTTGTCTGTAGTGGAATATAAACCATTTCGATTTTATCGTACTTTCGAGCCGTGTCATTGTTTTCATTGATGCGGGATAATCAAAGCTTTTGCCCGGAACAGATCAGGAGTTCGGTGGGGGTTTCAAAGCCGTCGCTGGTTTCGTATTGGCGCATGGCTTCGGTGATCTTCTGCCAAATTTTTTCCTGGGTTTCTATGTCCTGACCGGCCAGCATTGTTTGGTGAGAGACCGCGACGTCGCGGCGCCATTGAATAAAGTCTTCGGTTGATCCGAACCGAAGGGGAGCTTCGATGATTTCTTGTTCAATATTGACAAATCCGGCTTGTGCAAAGAGATCTGCAAAAAAGTCTGGTGTGCCCAAGGCAAAGGGGCCGGGTTGGTGTGCTTGTGCAGAGGCGGATGTGCTTGATTGTGCATCCTTTGTTGGTGTTTTTGGTAAGCTCAATTGATCGCGGATGATTTCTGGCGATTGGGTAAAGAAGGGTGTTTTATCCGCCGTGGTATAAACAATGGCGGCAAAAGACCCCGCAGGCTTCAGGACGCGATAAATTTCCTGTAATCCCTTGAGCGGATCGGGCAGAAACATCATACCGAGACGGGAAATGGCGGCATCAAAACTGTTATCTTTTAAGCTGAGGTTTTCGGCGTCCATGACCTCTGCGGTCATATTTTTGACCCCCTGTGTCTGCGCAATGCTCTGCGCAAGTTTGACAAAGGCGGGGGAAAGATCGGTGGCAAGAACCGTTCCTGTTTCGCCGACACGCTCTGCGGCCATGATCGACTGGCTGCCATCACCTGCGGTAATATCCAGTACGTGGTTGCCGGTTTTTATATCAGCCTGATCCAGCATGATGTCTGTGGCGACGCTGACGAAATCATTTATCACGGGGATCCATTTATGCCACGCAGAGGCGGCTTGATCCCATTCCTCTATTTCAATCTGTTTATATGCTGCGTTCGTAAGGTTATTTGTTTGTGTCATGAAGGGGACTCTCGGGCATGAAATAATGTGGTCGGTGACATAAAAATGAAAATAAACAGTGAACCGGGCTGTGAAGTCAGTCGTAAATCATTGGTGTGGATAGCTTAACTTAACTATCATCCTTTTTGCCAAAAGCATAGCCAAGTGCCCCGGCAATAATAGTTGCGGCTTCACCTTCTAAGGCATCGTTGAGTGCAAGGATCGCCACGATCGGCAGGGCAATGCTTAACACCGTATAGCGGATAAACTGCCAGCCGATTCCCCGAATTTCACCGTCTTTGCCACCTTTGCGATTAAGATGCCCGAGCCAGAGAACCATGGGGATGGAAAGTGCGAGAATAACGGTTGTTACGGTAACAAGTAGCTCGTTCATGGTATCCACCTTGTCGTCTGCTTAGGGTTTGCAATTGATGTCACAGGCTATAAATTACATCTTTTGATTGTAGAGCGACCAGATTACTTGGGTCTAGGATAAAAAGAAGAGTTATGTTTCGATCACTTCCGATTTACGCTTGGGCGCTCATGACAGTTTTATTGCTTTCGCCCAATTTGAGCCACGCCCAGAGTTTTCAAACGCAATCCAGACATTGCAACAATCCCGATGCCTCGGCGGAGTTGCGGATAGAGGCGTGTGGGTGGCTTATCCAGTCAGGTGAATTGCCGGACAAGGGGTATGGAATTGTCTATCGCTTGCGGGGAATGGCCCATATCGACGCCGGGAATTATGAATCTGCTGTGAAAGATTTGAGCGAGGCAATTTCCTATGACCCCAATCGCGCGTCCAATTATCTGGAACGGGCTTATGCCCATAGCTTTCGCGATTATAACGGCTTGGCCATGGATGATTATAATCAGGCAATCGCCATCGATCCGTATAATGCCGAAGCCTATTACTATCGCGCAGGCCTTTTTACCGACAAAAAGCTGATTGATCTTGCCATTCTGGATTACAGAGCGGCGGTTCGTCTTGATCCCAATGATTCCTATGCGTTGAATTCCTTGGCGTGGCTTCTGGCGATTAATCCGGACAAGACAGAACGCCAAGGGGCCGAGGCTATTACCTTTGCCAAAAGAGCACTGGATATTAATCCCGATGATTTTGAAGTCTGGGATACGCTGGCGGCGGCCTATGTGGAAGATGGGCAGGATAATGAAGCTTTTGATGCCTATTTGAAAGCCCAGGACATTGGTGGGCAAGACCGTATTGAAATGGATCAAGTCTGGCTAAAGGAAAAGGGGTATTATCATGGCGATACAAATGGCGTTAGAAACGAAGCAAGCATAAGTGCGTTGAAAGAATGTATTGCGTCAGGTTGTCAGTTGCATAGTGAACTTTGGTAGAGGCTTTTGATTTGTATTGTGTTTCGCCCTGATGTGTCAGTGATCTGAACATACGATATTAATGCTGATCAAGTCTTCCCGCTGCCCTGACCTGTAACCATTGTTCGTTGGTACCACAAAATAGGAAGCCATCGAGTAAACCAAAACAGGCAAGACGGGCATCATTAATACTAAAGGTTGAACGATTTATACACATTTGAAGCCATAATCCATCAACCAGCGCAGCGAGTGCCAATGCAACGAGGCTTGGGTCAACTTCATCCTGATTTCCTTCGTTCAGGGCGACATCGCTTATGACGTCAACAAGCTGTTGGTGGTACCCTGAACACAGGGATTTCGCGTTGGATTGCATCATGGGATCTAGGCGCAACTCGCTCCAGAATGCCAGCATCACGGAAAGGGTTGTTTCTTCCTGCATCGTGCCGTTAAAGCAGGTGTTCACAAAAACTTTAAGCTTGTTTCGTGGGTCGTCTTTTTCGTCTTGATTTTCAACGCTGTGATCGTCTAATGCAGATTTTAATTCGGTACTGAATTTATCGATGAGTTGGGCATAGGCTTGTAAAATAAGGTCGCTTTTTCCCGTAAAATAATGCCGTAAAAGGCCGGGCGAAACGTCTGCTTTGCTACAGATTTGTCTGACGCTTGTTGCTGCATATCCGTGTTCAGCAATACATTTGACTGTGGCATCAATCAGTCTTTGGCGACGAAAATCAGCTTCCAGTCTGCGAAATTTAGGTGTCGAAGCGGCGGCGTTTTGCATAGATAACCTTGTTTCGTCCAAGCCCAGAGTACGTAGAGTTGAATACAGCGTTTTTCATGCTACTTCGTTCTTCAGGGAACTTCGTTTCATGAATGCAATCGGTTTTATAATGCCTCGCTATTATAAAAATTCAAAATAGTAATGTTTCTATACATCAGATGCGTAAAATTTTACCTTGTTGATGAGGTGAAATTAGAGTCAAAAATTGACTCAAAAATTGACGATGCATTTTATCTTATGGGCGATTTTGCCTGATGAGAAATAATTTTACAACTGTAAAATAAGCCTTGCTCATTTCTGTTCGGTGCCTTACCGTTTTGTTTCGTTGTTGTGTCATTTTAACTTTCATCATTTTGTCTGGCAGCCAACCAGAGCTGCAAATTTGCTCAGGGAGGAGCACGTCATGAAGTCTTCATTCTCTCACTTTGAAAAAAAATCTACGGGTAAGGGGCAAATCAAATCAGTTGTTGGTTTGGCTTTGGTCGGTCTTGTATCTTTATCCGGTTTAGCAAAAGCAGGTGAGGTGCTGGATAAGGTCATGGCAGAGGGCAAGATGACTGTGGCAACCAATTCGGAATATCCGCCTGCGTCTTATCTGAATGCAGACGGCGTTTTTGAAGGTTATGACGTTGATGTTGCAAAAGAACTCGCCAAACGTATGGGCGTTGATGTTGAGTTTATTAACCCGGCCTGGGAAGCAATAACATCTGGAAAATGGGGCGGACGCTGGGATGTGGCAATTGGTTCTATGACGCCGACCCCGGCCCGCGCAGAAGTTCTGGACTTCCCGGCTGTATATTATTTCACGCCTTCGGCTTTTTACGTGCACAAGGATTCATCCGCTCAAACACTTGCTGATCTAAATGACAAACGTATTGGTGCCAGTGGCGGTTCAACATATGAAGCTTACTTGACCCATACACTGGAACTTGACCAGACCTATTCCCCACCCGTGACTTTTTCTGTGACGCCAAGTGATATCAGAACTTATGAAACAGATACCAATGCCATGGACGATCTTCGTATTGGGGATGGTAAGCGTCTTGATGCAGGTATTTCGTCTGTGCCAAATATTCTCGAAGCGATCAAGGCGAACTATCCGATCCGGCAATTGGGTGATCCGGTTTTTTATGAGCCGCTGGCCGTGGCGCTCGCCAAAGGCGACCCGGAAATGACAGCAAAGACGGCTGAAATTATCGAAGAAATGCGTGCGGATGGCACCCTGGTTGAACTGTCTGTTAAATGGTTTGGTGAAGATTTGGTCAGTACGACCCATAATTAAATGTTTCGAATACTTTTCTGAATCATATGTTCTGGGCCACCAATGATACTTTGTTGCTGGTGGCTCATTGGACTTTTTTTAGGAAACTTCTTTCATAACGAAATGAAAAAGCGTTGGTATGATTAATACATTGGTATCTGTTCTGGAATATCCCGCAGTTCGCCGGTTCCTATTGTTTTTATTTTTTCTATCTGCGCTTTTGTTTTTCGATCTTTCCTTTCAAATCGCTGTGGGTATTGCCATTGGGTTGACGCTCAACGTCGTTCTCGTGGCTTTGTTGCCCTTTCGCACACAGGTCCTGATTTTCTTTTCAGAACTTTTGTGTCTTTTCCTGGCTTTCTTCTATTCTTTTGATCTGTCTTTCAGCTTTATCATCGAACGGCTGCCGCTGCTGATTTTGACTGGTCTCGGGTATACCCTTCTTATTACCTCTGTCTCTATTATCTGCGCGAGTATATTGGCTATGGTCGGGGCGCTGGCTCGATTGTCAAAAAATGGTCCAGCCTATTCCCTATCGACATTCTATGTTTCCTTTTTCCGGGGAACACCTTTGTTGCTACAGGTTTATCTTATTTATCTCGGCCTGCCACAAATGGGCATCACCCTTGATGCTATTCCATCGGGTATAATTGCTTTGTCCCTTTGTTATGGGGCTTATATGACAGAAATTTTCCGGTCGGGCATTCAGTCTGTTGGGGAAGGGCAAGCCGAAGCTGCGACAGCACTTGGCCTTAAAAAATGGCAGGTAATGTACAAGGTAATCCTGCCTCAGGCCATTCGGATCATTGTTCCCCCCACTGGGAATAATTTTATTTCCATGCTCAAAGATAGCTCGCTGGTATCTGCCATGGGGGTGATGGAGCTGATGTATTTGGCGCGGACTTTGGGGCGTTCAGAGTTCAAGCACTTTGAAATGCTGATCACGGCTGCCTTGATCTATTGGTTTGTCAGCTTCTTGTTCGAATTGCTTCAAGCACGTATCGAAAAATATTATGGTCGGTATAGCAAGACGTAATTATTGTGGCTGTTCTTATTGGAATTCCCACTGGGAGAGTACGGCGGGTGGTCCAATATTTTTACTTGGAAGCATATGGGAAGATGGTCTTCAGCGTGCCGTAAGTGAAATGTGTCTTGTGTACAAATTCAGTGGTGAGCGCCTGATTAATAATATCGAAGCAGTATGCTGCTCGTACCAGTAATGGGCTAGAAATAGGCCGAGTATGGCACTGTTGTCTAGTCTTGCATAAGATAAGCCATCTGTTACTTATCAAAGGCGACATAGGCGATGGTTTCGGTGATTGTGCCGTTGCGTTCCATGGGGATGATAATGGCGTTGAAAGTTTGGTGTTCTTTATCAAGCCAGTGGATGCTGGTGTTTAGATAAGCGGGGTTTAAACTGGTCATGACGTCATTATGAGCGCTCCAGAACACATTCTCAGTTTCTTTGAATTCGCCACGCAGAATGTATTTTCCAGTTAAATCCATACCATAAACGCTGGATAATTTTGATCCCCAGAAACTATAAAGAAAATCGTTTTTATCTTCGTGGTAACGGTTGAGGATCAATGTTGGCCAATAGCTGATAAAAGGGCGGCTTTGGATCAGATCAATGGTCATGTGCCCTTTTCCCCGTGCTTCATCGCAAAGTTTGAGAAAAGCTTTGATGGCATGGTGGTTGATGCTTATTTCCAGATCCCGGCCGATTTCAAGCACTTTTTGTTTTGTCCAATTGCGCTGTTAGGGTTTCCCAAAGGCTTATGGTTGTCTTTGGGGTTACGTATCATTCGCGCACTTTGTGCATAATGGCACGTCGTTGTTTTCTGTATTTAAGGTATTACCCGCATTATTTAAGGTATTACCCGCATTCTGCCTTATTTTTTTGTTTATAGTCAAAAGGAGAGAGATAAGGAAAGGTAAAAACGACTAGTCGACATGAATTTGGGTTCGTTCTAGTCTTATTAAGTGACCGTTGTAAACGAAGGTTATTTATTTTCTGGTCGTTGTTTTTCAAAAGAGCGTCATTAAAGTTTAAACAAATAAAGTATTCGGTTAACAGGTTTTTAAATCTCTATGTCGTAAAAGATAAGGGCTTGATTACATGGATATTATGGCATTGTCCGATGTTTGGGGTATTGTCTGGTGTCAAGGATATGGTCATATTCCGGGGAATGATCCAATGAAAGTGCCCCGTAAATGACCAAAAAATTAGAAGTCTGGATGTAAGACGTCTTTTAAGTTTGATATTCAGGGAACACAAGTTTGTGAACATAGTCTCTACAAGGGAATTGTCGAGTTCCTTTGGAGTAGAAGGGAAATAGAATGAACCGGGGGCTAAAACGTCGTTTGGGAACCATGACTGGTATTCTGGCAGGCCTAATATTGACCTTTGCAGCATCAGCACAGGCGGAAGATAGCTGCGGAGAGCTTACTGTTGGCTGGATTGATTGGCCACCGTACCAGATGGTTGGGGAAAATAACGACAGTAGCCAACCTGTCGGTGTTGATATTCAAGCTGCAAAGAAGTATTTGGGCGCGTTGGGGTGTGACCTGAAATTTATCTCTAAGCCCTGGGCACGATTGTTAAAGTCAATGGAAGAGGGACAACTGGATGTTTTGCTTGGTATGTCCAAGACAGAAGAACGAAGCAAATATGCCACGTTCAGTGCGCCCTATCGCAATGAAACCGTATGGTTGTTTATGCGGGCAAATCAGCATGACTTTGACCATTTTACGGGACTAAAAGATATTATCGGTACCAAATTCAGACTGGGTGTATCCCGCAACGCCTATTATGGCGATGAGTACCTGAAACTTATGGAAGACCCAAAGTTTAAAAGCAGGGTTTTTCAGGCCATTGGTGGTGAAAATTTTCAAATGCTGATGACAGATCGTGTTGATGGGTTTTTGGTGGATAAGGAAACAGGTAAAGCACGGATCAAAGAAGACGGCTTGGTAGGGGATATCGTTCCCCATAATCATGTTCAGGTTGATCTGGGACCAGTGCATATCATGTTTGGGAAGAATAGCATCTCGCGTGGATTAATGGATAAACTGAACGCAATTATTGAAAAGAATGTGGTTATTCCCCAAAGTTAAAATATCTTGAGGCCATAAAAAATTTAGGTGTGGCAATCTTTTAGGTGTAAATTTTCAGATCCCTTTAATCTTTCTTGTGCATTCTTGTTTTAAGTTCAAATGGACCTGCCAATAAAGGAAACATAGATCAGATGAAAAAATATGAACTGGTTCTGGAACATAGCCGCGAAGGTTTGAATGAAAAAGTAACTTCATTGTTGAATGAAGGATGGGACGTTTGTGGTAATCTGGTTATCAATAGAGACGACGAAGGTTTTCCTTACTTCTACCAGCCAATGATCAAACGAGATTGAGGATATGCGGGGCAACTTATAAATAGATTGGTTGCCCGTTTATTTTTCACGAACTGCTTTTTGCGCAAAGAAGATGCCTGGTACAGAGGCATCTATTTTAGAGGGTATTCATTCCTGACAGACGTTCCTTTGCTATCAGGCTTTCCTGTATAAAACGTGTGAGTATAGTTGCCACTGGCTCTATAGCATTGGCAAAACAAGCACTTTGGCCGTAATCGAGTAATCCCTGATCTGTTTTGCCAGATGCATAGGCTTCTTTCGATAGCTTTCCGTTAAGAAGATGTGCGTAATCTTCGTAGCTTTCCTTGCCTTCATTTTCCAGCGCGAGGATAGCCTGTGCCGTTTGGTTATCCAGAACGCGGTGATGGTTCTTTAATGTGCTTTGTACCACTATACTGTCCAGCCCGGTGCCTTCAATGACGCGCTGTTTATAATCCCTATGCGCTTGAAGTTCACTGGAAACCAGCATGCGGGTTCCCATCAGAATACCGTCACATCCCATCGCAAGAGCCGCCGTTAACTGGCTGCCATGGCCAATGCCGCCGCCGAGAATAACTGGAACAGATAGCTTTTGCGGGCCGTCAGCGGCTTGAACCATGGACCCAACCATCATGTAGCCGGGGTGGCCGCCACATTCCGCCCCAACCAAACTGACTGCATCAACCCCTGCGCGTTCAGCCGAAAGCGCAAAGCGGACGGCAGGGACTTTGTGAATAACTTTGATGCCTGCTTCTTTCATCAGGGGGATGATCGGGCCGGGGTTGCCGCCGGCGGTTTCGACCACCGCAATCTTTTCGTTCTGTATCACAGTAAGCAATTTTTCCAGTCGGTCATTGGCATCTTGCCGAGGAGTGATATAGAGATTTACCCCAAAGGATTTGCCCCCAGACAAATCCCGGCATTTCTGAATTTCATCCTGAAGTTCTTTGGGGTCGGGGAAGGTCAGGGCAGAAATAAAGCCCATTGCCCCGGCATTGACCACAGCGGCGACATAGTTCGCATCGGCCAAGTGCATTAAACCACCACAGAGAATGGGATGTTCTATGCCGAGTAAGTCGGTAAGGCGGGTTCTTATCTTTGGGCGTGTGTTAGATTGGGGGACCATTAATGATATCCTCTGGTCTTTGATGCTTTTTAATCCTGTGCATACTTAAAATTTATTTGATTTAGCGGACGGGTCAGTTGCTTCTTACGCGGTATTTGCAACGATTTACGACAGCATTTGAATTTAGAAAACGAAGATAGGTTCCTTCTGTCATAGGGTAAAGACAATGTTGTAAATACAAAGAGGAGAGGAAACGGTTGTTTCCTCTCCTCTTTTATAATCCGTAAGTACCTTGTTAAGTACTGGGTATAGGTCTTTTATAAATACTTACCCCTTAGGGCGTACGCCTTCGAAGAAGACGAGGATTTCGACTTCTTGTGCGCTTGGGCCCATGTCCATCATGCCGTAGTCACCAACGGGAATAACCAATGATCCTTCGAAACCCTGACGTACATACCCCCACGGGTCATCGCCGCCGCCAATCCAGTTTACATCCATGGTGATTGGTTTGGTAATACCCTTGATGGTCAGATCACCGCTCAGGACTGCTGTTTTTTCGCTAACGGGTTTTAGGCCAGTGCTGACAAAGGTTGCGGTCGGGAAGTTGGAAACGTCCAGAAAATCTGCACTGCGCAGGTGTTTGTCACGCTCTGCATGATTGGAATCAAGGCTTGCGGTATCAACGTTAATGGAAATGGAAGAAGCTTCGGGTTTGTTGGCGTCAAATTCGAACTGGCCATCAAACTTATTAAAGCGAGCAAGGATCCATGAATAGCCAAGGTGGCTGATTTTAAACTGGATTGATGCGTGGGCACCTTGAGTATCCAATTGATAGGTTTCGGCCTGTGCCGGGGATGTCAGGGGCGCTGCTAAACTACCAAGAGCGCCAAAAGCTAAAAGAGAGCTGATAAAGACTGACTTTGCAGATTTCAGTGTTGATTTATACATCTGTATTATTCCTGTTTTAGAAGGTTGAATTCAAGGTGTTGTTGTGCGGGCACCCAAAAGCATGCGCTTTAGCGTGCGGTCTTTGTTTATGAGGTGATGTTTAAGGGCTGCTGCGGCGTGTAAAACAACAAATCCGGCCAGTGACCATGCGATGATTTCGTGGATTAACCCGGCGGTATCTTCCAGCCCTTTGCTTGGCGGGAACAGCGCGGGTATCTCTACCAAATCAAAGACAAAGATCGATCGTCCATCGGCCGTGGAAATCAGGTACCCGGATAGAAACAGGGCAAAAGGCAGGGTATAGAGTATGAAGTGCACTAAGGATGCCGCCTTGTGCTGCAGATCCTGATGCTGTGCTTCCGGATCAGAAATTGGCAGCGGCACAATGCTGATCAAACGCCAGATCAGCCGAATAACCATAAGAACAGCGACCAGAATTCCGATGGATTTGTGCAGGCTTGGAAAGGTTTTGTAAGCCGGGTCATAGTAGCTCAATTCGACCATATAAAGGCCCAATCCAAACAGGGCGGTTGCCGCTAGGGCAATGACCCAGTGGAAAAAGCGGGCTATCCAGCCATAATTTTCAAAGGTGTTGAGCATCTGTTTGGTTTCTCAAGTTTCAGTATCTCTGTTTGTTTCAAGAACCAAGTCAGCTTCACTTTTACGAAGAACAGTGAAGCATGACGTCGTGTCTGCTTGAAATATCGGATGAAACATGATTTAAAAAAGTATAAATATTAGATTGAATTGATATGTAAATTAGATCGAGATGTATGATGACCCTGGATCAGTTGCGCGCACTCATTGGTGTTGTTGACCACGGTGGCTTTCGGGCTGCTTCCGAAGCCCTACACAAAAGTCAGTCTGCGGTCTCTATCGCCATTAAAAATTTGGAAGACGAGCTGAAGGTTGCGATCTTTGAGCGGGATGGCTATCGCCCGACGTTAACCTATCATGGCAAAATACTTGTTCAGAAAGCCCGTACTGTTCTGTCTCAGGCAAGGGATATGAGCGATCTGGCCCAGCACTATGCACAAGGTGTTGAGGCAGAGCTTCGCATCGTGGTGTCAGAGGTATTTGATATCCAGCAGATTCTTGGCGCGTTTCGTATTATCCGTGATAAGTACCCGGCAACACGATTGACATTGTTTGTCGAAAATTTCACGGCCCCGCTAGAAATTCTAGAAGACAAGGAAGCCGATATTGCAATGGTGGCGGGTGGTGAGATGTTCGATAAAATTGAAATGACGCGCTATGAAAAACTATGCCCCGTGAGTTTAATCCCCGTGGTATCCGGGTGTTCAGTGGGGCAAAAGGATGCATCAGAATTAACCAGGGAAGATATGGATGGGGCAACCCAGGTTGTTGTAACTGATCGTAGCCGGAACAGGGACGAGCGAAAGTATGGTGTTTTGGAAACCAGTGTACCGTGGCGGGTAAATGATTTTTTGACGAAGAAGCAGATTATCATGTCCGGTTTGGGGTGGGGGCGCGTTCCTTTGCATATGATTAGTGACGAGTTAGCTTCTGGTGATCTGGTGGCGTTGACGTCTTCTGACTTTGGTCCTGTGGAAATAGAAACTTATATTTCGCGCACGACCAATCATCCCTTTGGTCCCGTGGCAGAATCCTTTTGGAATCTGATTGTGCAACAAGACATCACCCCTGTTTAAGATAAAGGTCATACATATTGCTATATGTTTTAGGTTAACGTTAGTTGTTATTTATCTTTTTTTCTATATGCTCAGACCCAACATTTTATAAGTCTCGCAGATGACAGGTTACCAATTTCTTGGCGAACCTGTTTTGTCGAAATTCAGAACAGGGGTTCTACATATGACTGAAGGTTTTACAACTACAGGCAACAAAACTGTTTCAGGTGAAGAAGGTCAAGACCTTCTTGTTGGTCAAGCAGCTTCTGCAATTGAAATTACAGCGCCAGCCGGTGGTGAAACCAAGACTGTTTCTTTGGAACGTGGTCAGACAGCAAC
>NZ_CAKZMP010000091.1 GCF_937128705.1 uncultured Kiloniella sp.
ATTGGGGCAACAAGGAACCGAACATGACGGCGACTTCCTTGCCCGATGATTACGTGCACTACAGCCAACCTAGAATCTTGACTGTGCGCGAATGGGCACGGCTCCAGCTTTTTCCTGACTGGTATCGTTTTGCGGGCAAACGCACGACCGGCGGCATACGTCGCGCAGGTAATCCACTCGAAGGCAACTTTAACAGAGAGGTGCCAAAGTACACCCAAATCGGAAACGCCGTTCCCGTAGGTCTCGCTCAAAAGGTAGGCGAGCATTTCCGGGGGATCTTGGATACCGCAGTGGGCAAGAGGTAAAAAATGGCACTTCGCCAGCTTACAGAGATTGAACGCCAGCGGATGAAGCGCCTCACTGCGGAATCCGTTGATATCACATTACTCCAGCCAACTTGGACGGCCTTGGATAAAGGCTACATGGATGCAACGGCCCCTGTTCGAAATTACCTCAAAGAGAACGATCTGCATGACTTCGATGTGCAGGGGCGCGGCGCACGTGAAAACGGGGTAAAAATTGACGCTTTCCTCGTGAACGAGCAAGAGCAGATCAAAGCCCCAGCATCCCTGTACAAGCCGAAGGCAAAACCCACCAAGGATGGTGATCCACGAATTTGGTTTTCCAAGCTGCATCACCACGCCAATCCCGACGATATGATGGCCGTCACGGAACATGATGGCCAGCTCGTGGTAATTAACCTCACACAGGTTGATATTGACTATATACTCGATACCCAGAAAAGTGGCCCGCTTTGGGATATCCTTCAAGATATCAACGCCAAGGCAACAAGTGTTTCCGACGAGCTTTTGGGTAAGCTTCGGCTGATCGCTGCGGGCGGTTATGTACCTTCGGTTATGGATGAACGAGCAGATACAGCCATCGGTCGCACTCTTGAGACTGCATTAGGTATCGCCATGAATGCTAGGCGAGAGCCTGACTATAAGGGTATAGAGCTCAAATCTTACCGGCGAAAGCCCAAGTCGAGGGAGAACCGAAAACAGCTCTTTGCCAAGGTGCCCAACTGGACAATTAGCAAATTCGATAGCATGACGCAGGTGCTTGATGCCTTTGGGTATTTCCGAGATGGCCGAGACCGTTTGAATTGCACTGTCAGCGCCGCAAACGTCAATTCTCAAGGTCTAACTTTTAAGCTCGATGAAAAAACAGGAATCTTGAACGAATTCTCAACCACAACAGACCATGGTGCGTTCGCGTCGTGGTACTTGTCCGAGTTGCGGGCCGACCTTGAGAAAAAACACGCAGAAACATTTTGGGTTGGCGCCAAGGTGCATCCTATTGATGGGCGGGAGCACTTCGAATTCACGGATGTGATCCACACACGCAAGCCCATTGGCTCGCAGTTTGATATTCTTGTGGAGCAGGGCGAAATCACCATGGACCATATGATGAAGAGATTGGATTCTGGCCGCGCCCACGAACGCGGCCCCTCATTCAAAATTGAGGCGGGTTCACTCGATTTGTTGTTCCCACCTAGCAAAACCTATGCTCTTGCATAGTAGGCACACCGGGAAGGTCGCCCCCCTTCTGCTTTTGAGGCTCAGAGGTTCCAAACGCGCATATCGCAGTCGCGACATAATTTAATTCCCTCCTACCCACATCTCAAGATAGTCGTCTACAGCCTCGTGAAACGAAGCTTCCAAGGCATCGACCTCAGAAGCTTCGTAGTTTACCAAATCGCGGATAAATTCGACTTTTCCATGATAAACTCCGTCTTCTTCACTGAAAAAGATAGAGCCAATATAGCCTTTATATTTCAATACATTTTTCACTGTTAACAAACGACCTCAAGCCGCCCTTTCCGCTACAGCATACCTGACGGTTTAATAACGATATCAACATCAAGTCCAAGGTCAGTGACACACGTTATCATTTTCGCCACGCTAACATCGTTAAAATGGCCTCTCAGGAACAAAGACACCTCAAGCTGAGTTAACCCAGCAAGATCCGCTACTTTCTTATGGCTGAGCTTCTTCTGACGGATAAGGCCATGAATAGACAGAGCCAATATAGCCTTCAGGTTCATTTCATCAGCATCAGCGAAACCCAAATCCGCGTACACATTTCCAGAACCTTCTTCAATTTCAACATCACTCATTACATGACAATACGCCTGTTAAGCATCTATCTCTAAGTTTTCTTCAAATATCGTGATTTGTATTACAAACACCTTATCCTGCCATGCAAATTATACCAAATTCCTATAATCTACCTAACAAAATCACGTTACACCTGTTACAGTAACAACACACAAACAATGAAACAAAGCTGAACACCATGACTTACACACTTGGAGATGCCGCAAAGGCAACAGGTAAGAGTAAACCCACAATATCGAGAGCTATTAAAAACGGCACAATATCGGCAAAAAAGAACGAAAATGGCTCATATTCGATTGATCCATCGGAATTACACAGAGTTTACCCCCCGTTACCCCGTAACAGTAACGAAGATGGAACACCGTCACCCTCCACACCTCCCAATAACAACAGTGTGTTACAGCGTGAAAATGAGATTTTACGCGAACAACTAGACGATTTAAAATCAGAACGTGACGAATGGAGAGAACAAGCCAAAAGGCAAACTATTCTCCTTGAGAATCAGGTTGAGAACACTGAAAAAAAGCCGGCAAGGGGCTTTTTCAGACTCTTTAAGGGTAACTAATATCAATATACCATTATTCATCATAGGAGATCACACCAATGGCATTAAAAATCACCTCTAATTACAAATTATGGTACGCACGCTTACAAGATGTTGGATTAACCGAGCAACAGACGAGAGAAGTTTATGACCTAGTCGCTCAAGCAGAGAGATATCAACTTGAGCAAATGGACAAAATAAAGTCGAGATTAGATCGATTGGAACGTTCATAATACTTCCAGAAACTTGAAAAATAATTCAGCGAAACTTCATACATAGATGTTCCTAACCAAAAGATTTCTTAATCAGAAGATACTAAAAAAATATCCTGCATATGACCCGGCGTATTGACCTTAGTTTTTTCAAGATGTACTTTCAAAACTAAAGTACATCTTTGAGAAAGAAATGTTATGTCAGATTACTCCTCCAAAGAAATCGGATCTTTAATAAAAAAGAAACGCAAAAACATGGGATTCACACAAAAGGAGTTTTCTGAATTTTTAGGATTGAATGGCACTGGAGAAAGAACCGTTCGTGGATGGGAAAATGGGGAACATAATCCCAGTAAAAAGAGACTGAGTGATATTCTATCTCTCCAAGGGAAAGCGCCTTACAAAAAAAATGCCACACCATCCACTTTTGATTTTATAGATCTATTTGCAGGAATTGGGGGAATACGCCTTCCATTCCAAGAACTCGGAGGTCGATGTGTATTTTCTTCTGAATGGGATAAATTCGCAAAAAAAACATATGCGTCTAACTTTGGAGAATTGCCACACGGCGACATCACTCAGATTCAGAACAGTGAAATTCCAAGCCACGATATATTACTTGCTGGTTTTCCTTGCCAGGCATTTTCACAGGCTGGACTTAAGCAAGGTTTCCAAGATACTCGAGGGACTATGTTTTTCGAGATACAACGAATTCTTGCTGCTAAACGCCCAAAAGCATTTTTACTTGAAAATGTAAAACAGCTTAAAGGGCATGACAAAGGAAGAACTTTAAAAACTATTCTAGATATTCTTAAGGGAACACATTCCCAAGATATACCGGATAACATAGAAATATCAGGGGAAACTCGTAAAAGCTTAGGAGAAAAGCTTGATTATTGGGTTGATTTTCGCGTTTTACGCGCCTGTGAGCACGGGGTACCACAAAATAGAGAACGAATTTATATTGTAGGTTTCGATAAAAAGGCTTTTCCTGATATTAATTTAGATGAGGCTTTTTTTTGGCCCCACCCAGAAAAAAAATCCACTCGTTTAGGAGATATCCTAGAAGATAATAAAACTCTAAACCCGAAGTACACAATATCCGATAAATTATGGAGCGGGCATAGAAGGCGTAAAATAGAACACCGTGAAAAAGGTAACGGCTTCGGATATAGTCTATTTACCCCCGAAAGCCCTTATTCGAATACAATCAGCGCACGATATTACAAAGATGGAAGTGAGGTTCTTATCGATCAGTCCGATATCGGTAAAAATCCTCGTAAGCTCACACCAAGAGAGTGTGCTCGGCTTCAAGGTTTTCCTGAAAAATTCATTGTAGAATCTGTATCCGATGTCCAAGCATATAAACAATTCGGAAACTCTGTTACGGTTCCTGTAATACGAAAAATTGCTACAGCTATTACAACAGTATTCGACATGCAGAATACTGCTCGAACAAAAGTAGCATAATGGTAAATATTAAATTATCTCGGATAATCATCTGGATATGTTCTACGCCACCATTCAATCGTATGCGGTATTTCTGTATTGAATAATGTCTCAAATGAAATAATGTTAGTATATTCAGCAGAAAAACGTTCTTTCGTTTCTTTGTATGTTACAAGTGTAATATTGTGATTTCGCATTAAATCGAGAAGGTTTGTATTTATACCTTCATCAAGTGTTAAAAGATGGATGCTAGGCACATTCGTACGATTCAACTCTTCGACAACCTCTTGCCACCTTTCGCGAAGAGTTGTTTTCATTGTAACAACTAAGCATTTGCTTCGATTTGTATCGTAAGCACTCATACCAGGTAAAATACCATCAACCATTTTACCAAGACCTTTTTGCTCAAAAGTCCTTTTACCAAGTCGGGATTGATCATCATAAGGGTATCGATATGCTTCCATGATCGAGTGTATTATTTGTTCAAAAGCTTTTCCTGCCCTTGATCGTCTTGAATTAGTTACACTTTTCGAAAGCTCAAAAAAATAAGGGAAGATCCGTCCTGCAAAGTTCCCAAATACGTCTGAAATTTTTAGTAGAAGTTCTGCATGATTTTCTGAACGGTTAAAATCAAGTATCGTTTCTTCCGTTATAACACTCGAAAGAACATCGTGTGGGTGTTCACGCTCTTCTAGTAACTCCCTTACGACAGTTTTATAAAAGAGGAGTTCTGATTCGATATAAGTTGCCCATGTTTTATCCCTGACCTCCCTTATAAAGTCAGAAGCATTATTTACTCTATTAGTATAATCAGGATCATCTTTAACGCTGTTGATATAATTTACGATAAGATCCTTAGGTGCTAAAACATATCGCCCTCTAACGTCACCTATTTTTTTTCGCCACCATTTGATTTCGTCATCATCAAGCTCAAGGATTGCTCTCATTCCATTATGAGATGTAACTATATCCATTTGTTTTCCTGTTCGTTTTTTTCGATAATAAGCAGACTAGGGGTTTGAAGTCCAACGGTACGAAAAGTCGCGCTAAGGATAGGAAGGTTCAGTTTCCTTGATATTAAGAAGCTATAAGTCGAGATTAGAGCGATTGGAACGCTCATGAGAACTTCATTTTTTCGAGAAAACTTGATAAAAAATTACACCTAAAGTCGGATAATTTTTCATGATTTTCTGCCTAAAAAATAGGCACCGCAACTTCATAATAAAGGGTTTTTAGTAAAAACCGCAACTTCATACATAGATGTTCCTAGCGGAGCGAAAAGTTATTCCAGATAAAAAGCCCAAGATGTAATTTTGAATAAATTCAGAAGGGCGCAATTTTACGACGTTTGATTTGAAGCTCTGATAGATTACCTCGTAAAATCCATTTTAAAGCCCATAGAGCACGATCTATCTAAATTTGCCGTAGCTACTGCAGAAAATAGAACGAAACGCACACCCGACCACTTTCTACCCCCCTGACAAGAAAAGATTCCCCGTTCTTTCTACCAAAACAGAAGCTCGTAATAAGAACTCGTTGCTCATCAAATAAAAAATGATGCGACGTGTCGCTCTGATCAGCCGTCACAAACTCAACAAAACAGTTCGCAAACGATCTTGCTCGATGGCGGCATCTCGCTTGCTCGTTTTTGTGGATTTTGTGGACGACATAAATGTCGACTAAAACGGCCTCTAAGATCATAGAGAAAGAGGTGCGCTGTAAGTCATTGATTTATATAAGGGGGGTAGACTCTTGAGACTACCACCCTAGACTCTTGAGACTACCCTTTACTCAATTATTGAGTTTATATACTCATTTTTTGTTTACCTGTGACCCATGCAGTGGTAGCCTACAAACTCAATAATTGAGCGCAAACACTCAATAACCACGGTTTGATACTACCACCCTAGACTCTTGAGATTACAGTAATGAATGAATTATCTGGCCCTGTACCTAAAAAACAGACTTTCGTACAAACAGAAAGAAAGGCCCATTTAGCATTAGGTAAATTGGCAATTAAGCACCCAAGTGCAGCAGCAATACTACATCAATTAATTGCTTTAATGGATCGCCAGTGCGCTGTTTGCCTATCACACAAAACACTCTCCGATATGCTTGGAATACACCAAACGACAGTGAAAAAGGCTATGAAAGTTTTGAAAGACGGCAACTGGATACAAGTTGTGCAAATAGGCCAAAATGGCACAGTTAATGCCTATATCGTTAATAGTCGTGTTGCTTGGGCAGATAAACGCGATAATCTAAAGCTTTCCCGTTTTCATGCCGTGATCGTCGCAAACGCAGAAGATCAAACGGAACAAACTCTAGAAGGCCCAGAACTTAAAAAAGTACCTTTGATCTATCCTCCTGATGAAACCCCATTACCTACCGGAGAATGGCCGAATAGCGAAACAGGATATTTGGATGGAATAGAGCCTACAGCAGAAGGTTGGCCAGAAGAGTGATTAATCCTTGTTTCTCAGATCTCAACCGGGCTTACGCAAGCCTCCACAAGTAGAGACGGACAGTCCTTCCGTCTTTACCTTCAAAACTCCATGCTGCTGTAATTATTCAGAGTGGTATTGATATCTCTATAAATAACCTCTACCCGTAGCGTTCGCCTGGATCTGTCGCACAAGATGTGCTAAGAAAACCGAATAGGCAACATCGAGACTGGGAAATTACAGTGTTACAAGAGGTTATAAAGAATTTTCATCAGGAGTCAGGTGGAGGTAAGAGCAAGCCGAAACAGGCCAACGAGAGCCTTTACACCATGGTTGACCTTTTTGCCGGGTGCGGTGGGTTGTCCATGGGATTCGAGAACGCACAATTCACGCCCGTATTTGTGAACGAGCTCGATAAGGATGCTATTCAGACCTACCTCAAAAACCGTCATCACGAGCTAGGCGGTAAGAAATTTTCAGAAAACTGTTCCTTACGCTGTAATGATGCCCACGAGCTTCAAGGCCCCCGCCTAGAGCAGCTTATATCTGACCTGTCCACGATATCAGAAGCCGATTTCCGGTTTGATACCGCAAGCGCACAGAGCGGTGGTGGCAGCACGCTCGACATACTTGCCGGAGGCCCACCATGCCAAGGATATTCTGGTATAGGAATTCGCCGCTCCTACGCGGTCGATCGTAAGGAAATCCCATCCAATGTCCTTTATGGCCGCATGGCTCAAATCATCCGCCGTTTGCGGCCCCGGATTTTCCTTTTCGAAAATGTAAGAGGCCTTCTAAACGCTAAATGGACCCGCGAAGGCAGCGATCCCATCTGGCCTGACGTGAAAGCTGAGTTTCGAAAAATACCAGGCTACGAAGTGCGGTGGTCGCTTGTCTACGCCAAGGATTATGGCGTGCCGCAGAATCGCCCCCGTGTTCTTCTCGTTGGTATCCGAAAGGACATCCTCGAAGCCAGCCCATCTCTAGATCCAAAGGCCGACGCAGATGATGCCGTGAAATGCGGTTTCCTTCCTCCCGGACAGCCAGGCAACTTTCCGCACTTGAATGACCTATTGGGCGACCTTGTGGACCCAGTTGTGGCCGACACACTGCGCTCTGGTCAGTTTGAACGGGGCACGTTCGAGACGAAAAGCTATCCTCGCCCTGCTCGAACAGCCATCCAAAAACATTTGCGCACTCCGCCACCTTGGGAGCCGAACGGTCGCGTGAGGCTAACCGAACAGGAATATTCCAAACACAAGTGGGCGGTGGTCGATAAATTTAACCACATGCTCGCAAACAACGGCGAAATCCCGGACCATTACAAGACCCGGAAATTTTCCCAAAGGGTGTTGCCCCCACATTGGGGCAACAAGGAACCGCACATGACGGCGACCTCTTTGCCCGACGATTACGTACATTACTGCCAGCCCCGTATCCTGAC
>NZ_CAKZMP010000092.1 GCF_937128705.1 uncultured Kiloniella sp.
ATTATGCCCTAACGGCTTCTGTGTTGTTGTTTTACTTTTGGTATTGGGGCGTTGCACGTGTCAGCGCCTCAATTGCTGGGGTTTTTACAGCAGTTATGCCTATTTCGGCGGCAGTCACGGGTGTTCTCTTTCTATCCGAGACATTTAATTGGATGCAAGCCGTGGGAATGGCTGCGGTGTTAGCGGCAATTGCTGTGGGTACGATGGGTATTAAAGAATATGAAGCGGCGACTACATAGAAAAGCTTTTGGCAGGTGACTGTAATTCATGCATTGAAAATGAGATGGATCTAACTCAATTCAGAACTATCCCACCCAGTAAGAGATTTTTCACTGGGTGGGATTAATGTTTACCTGTTCAATTTGCGTTCAATTGAATCCCAGATATCAGCTTCGAGTGAAACACCGTTAAAGCGGTTTATTTCCTGAATTCCGGTAGGGGAAGTAACGTTGATTTCTGTCATATAGTCGCCGATGACATCAATGCCGACAAAGATAAGGCCGCGTTCTTTCAGTGTCGGGCCAATAGCGGCACAAATTTCGTGGTCACGTTCTGTCAGGCCGATTGGGTCTGGGCGTCCACCGACATGCATATTGGATCTGGCTTCTCCCTCTGCTGGCACTCGATTAATGGCACCAGCGGGTTCGCCGTCGATCAGGATGATACGTTTGTCCCCTTTGCGAACATCGGGCAGGTACAGTTGCGCGATAATGGGTTCGCGATAATGTTCTTCAAATAGTTCAAACACAGAATTCAGGTTTTCATCATCAGGTTTGATGTGGAAAACCCCTGCACCACCGTTCCCGTAGAGCGGTTTTACAATAATGTCTTTATATTCCGCTCGGAAGGCTTTGATTTCATCCAGATCATTTGTGATCAGGGTTGGCGGCATAAGTTCGGGAAATTCAGCAATGAAAAGTTTCTCCGGACAATTTCTGACCCAGCTCGGGTCATTTACGACAAGTGTCTGGGGATGCACATGATCCAACAGATGCGTCGCAGTAATGTAGGACATGTCAAATGGCGGGTCCTGACGCATAAGGATGACGTCGATGGTGGCTAGGTCAATGGTTTGAACTTGACCGAGAGTAGCATGATTCCCCTGTTCTCGTTTGAACTCTACCGGGCGGCATTTGGCATAAACCTGCGATCCTTTCATGGAAAGATCTTTTGGCAGGTAATGGTACAGTTTATAGCCACGTTTTTGCGCCTCAAGGCCCAAGATGAAAGAGCTGTCGCCATTGATGTCAATGGTTGATACTGGGTCCATCTGGATGGCAACGGAAAGTGTCATGAGGTCATATTCCCTAGTCGATCAGTTCAGTTGTGCTTTCAATTTTTGAAGCATCTGAGACGCTTCCATAAGACCTCTGTGGTCTTCTTCGATAAGTAGATAGTGTTCCAGAGTCTTAATTGCAGCAAGAATGTTATTTAAAAATGCCTGAAGCATACCTGCTTCGTGCCATATAGCAGGCTCATCGGGGGCAATGAGAAGCATTTTTTCCAACACCTCAAGAGCTTTTTCGGGTTCTTCCGCCTGAATCAATCGCACTTTTATATTATTCTGAAGTCGTAAGAGGATATTTCTATTGCTGACGGATTGTGTGAACTCGGCCCTTAGTTCTGCTTGATCACTCAGAAAATTTTTCAAGGTTGCGCGTAACCAAGGCGTATCTCGAATCTTTCCGCGTTCAAAAGGATCGATAATGACATGCTCTTTTTCATATGAAATTCGAATCAAGAAATGTCCGGGAAAATTCAAACCTGCAGCCAATAACGGCTGTTTAAAATTCAAAGAGCGTATAATGTGTAAGTAAAGAATGCCCAGAACAATGGGCAGACCTTTGCGTCGTTCTATCACGGCAATAAGGTTTGCATTATCCAGGCTGTCATATGTTTCTGTATCGCCCTTGTAGCCGTTGATATCATAAAGAACGGTTTCGATGGAATTCAGGATGTCGTTGAGCCCAAGGTTATCTTTGTGCTGCTTTATTTGGATCAAAAGATCTTCGGTCTGTAAAACTAGATTATCCAGATGATCCCTATACCGATCAATGGTATTGGACTGGCGGTCTTGTGCAGCAATTAAAAGGGCTGTTTCAGAAATAGAAATATCATCGTCATTTGTCTGGCCGACATTTTTCAGGTGATGGTTAATATCTGCGTGGGATAGTGATGTCCGGTGCAACATTGAGCTTTTTAATTTTTTAGCGGCGGTAAAAAACAATAATACCGCCGCTTAGGGTCATTTGAACAGGATTATTGTGTCCTAGAGGGATCGTCTTTTAAGGTGACATAGCTGACAACCCGTTTGACGTAGTCGATATCCTTGGCATGCGCGATCACGCGGTTCACTTCCTGTTGATTTTGGGCAATGCCTAGCAGATAAACACTCTGATTAACCGTATCAATATTGTAGTTGATCGAAGTGACCTCTTTGTCGAACAATAGAACTGTTTTTAACTGTGTATTAATCCAGACGTCACGTGCGTAGTCAGTGATGCCGCTGTCATTATTGACTTCGATCTCGTTGATGACTTCGCGAACCCCGGTTGCTTTCCACGCTTCACGTACCGCGATGATACGATGTTCCGGTAGTTCGACATTACCGCTGAGCAATACTTTGCCTTCATTAACCTGAATGTTCACTTTTCTGAAAATGGAGACATTTTCCCGTAAAAAAAGGTCATTTATTTCAAGTTGGATTTGAACATCTGTAACGGCCTTTTGAAAAGATCGTTCTTCTGCTGCAGTATTTGCAGCGACAGCACCAGCACCGATGACGGCGCCAGTTGTGCTACATCCACTCAGTATCGCCATCCCGATTAGGGTAAATGTTAGTCTGAGCGCTATACCCGCCTTGGTCATGGTGAATTACTCCTGTTGATGATCCTAAGTCCTGATCCTAAGCTTTGAGATCTGTACCTAGTGTTTGTGTCTTTTACGGCTTGTTTAGTGAACTTGCCATGCATTTTTAATGTGATAGGGGAAAACTGTGGCGCCAATAAGAACGGCATCAAATCTTTTATCAAAATCCAGATACATAGGGTTTACTCTTAAAAAATATTCTGCTGCATGAATGATGCGTTTTTGTTGTGTCTGGCTAATGGCGTATGAAGCTGTTTCCAGATTATGTCTTTTTTTGACTTCCAAAAAACAAATAAGGGATCTTCTTCTGGCGATCAGGTCGATCTCACCAACTTTGGTTTTATAGTTTCGGGCAAGAATTTGGTACCCCTTGCACCGTAAATACATCGCTGCAATTGTTTCTGCATAGCGGCCTGTCGTATAGCTGTTCTTTTTGGATTTGTTTAAAAAGAAACGGGACATTTAACGATCTTTTGAAAGTTCCAGTGCGCGTTGATAAACTTTCTTTTTAGGCAGGCCAGTGGCTGTACTGACCAAAGCGGCGGCATCCCTGAGTGAATTGTTTTCCAAAGCACTTTTAATCTGATCGTCTAGATCATGTTCGGTGAGTACGTCGGTTTGCGTATTGCTTTGCCCAACAACAACGACGATCTCGCCTTTGGGATTCCCAGCTTCGGCATAGTGTTCTGACAGCTCTTTTAAGGTTCCACGTCGTATTTCTTCAAACTTCTTTGTCAGTTCGCGTGTTACCGCGGCGGGGCGATTACCAAGGACGCTGTACATATCGGCTAAAGAGCCGGCCAAGCGGTGTGTAGATTCGAAAAATATAAGTGTTGAGGGAATCGCAATCAACTCTTTAAGGGCCTTGCAACGAGCACCTGTCTTATTGGGGAGAAAGCCATTAAAGAAAAAACGGTCTGTTGGAAGGCCGGACAATATAAGGGCATTAATAGGAGCCGAAGCACCTGGAATAGAGGTCAAGGTGATACCTTCTTCATGGGCACTATTCGCTAGTTTATATCCCGGATCGGATATTAAAGGAGTTCCTGCATCGGAAACTAAGGCCACGACATTGCCTTTTTTTACCTTTTCAATAAGCTTAGGCCTTACCTTGTCAGCATTATGCTCGTGATAGGCGACCAAGGGGGCTGTAAAGCCAAAGGCTTGGGCAAGCTTTTTGGTGACACGTGTGTCTTCACAGGCGATAAGGTCTGCGGCGGC
>NZ_CAKZMP010000093.1 GCF_937128705.1 uncultured Kiloniella sp.
GAGGGGCTTGATAGAGATTATCTCAAGGCCGTTCAGGCATACGAGCTTTCATGTGATGCTGGCTTTAAACCTGGGTGCCATAGCCTCGGTGAAATGTACTATAGCGGCAATGGGGTGAAGCAGGACTATGTTACAGCTGCGACATATCTAAATGAAGCTTGTCTTTCCGGGTATAAATGGAGCTGTTTACGTTTGGCTAGCCTCTACGACAGCGGCTACGGTGTTGAGAGAGACGTGGATAAAGCGGCGGCGTTATATAACAGAGCTTGTGATAAGAGTTTTTCTGAAGGCTGCTTAACCCTCGGAACCCGTTATTATAATGGATATTATACTCAGCAAGGGGTCGAGCAGGATTATGATAAAGCCTATCTGTATTATAAAATAGCCTGTGAACAGGGAAACGGGGAAGGCTGTCATAATCTGGGTACTCTTTATGCTTTGGGCAAAGGTGTTGAACCGGACAAAGATAAAAGCTTGGATTATTTTCATCTAGCCTGTAAATCGGGCTATGAACCGTCTTGTCTAAAAACCAACGAACCCCACGATAAAAAGAAGAACACAATTCCTTTTTATCTGAAGCAATATGTAAAGATTAATTATCAAGAAAAAGCCAAAGAACTGGAATCTTTATGTCAGAACGGGGACGCCCAAGCCTGTGCTGATTTAGGCGCATTTTATACTTATGGAACAGGTGTGGCACCGAATAGGCAAAAAGCTTTTCATTATTTCGATCAAGCCTGTTTAGCTGGAAATGCCAGAGGCTGTTCTGGTGTAGCGGAATATTATAATAAAGGAGTATTCGTTCCGAGAAATGTCGATAAAGCGGTTTCTCTTTTTAAAGATGCGTGTGATGCTAATTTTTACCCAGGGTGTTTGCACCTAGGTGAATTTTATGAGACAGGGGTGCGTGGTGCTCCTGAAAATAAGCAAGCGATAGCTCTCTATGAAAAAGCGTGTGAGGGTGGTTTCCCTAATGGATGCATCGCCCTAAGTTTTGTCTATCAGAAAGACCAAATTGTAACGAAGCAACCAGCTTTATCCCGTGAGTATTGGGATAGAGGGATGTCTTTGTCCGAAGAATCCTGTGAAAAAGGTGACGTGGTATTTTGTTCTCAATTGGCTAAGATGTATCGCTATCCTCATCGAAAAACCCGTAACGGCGAAAAAGCTATCGATCTCTTTCAGTTTTCGTGTGAAGGCTCTTACGGATACGCCTGTAATGAAGCCGCTGATATGTATCGTTTAACCGATACAATAAAACGCGACATGGGGAAAGCGACGCATTATTATAATCAAGCTTGCAAATTCGGTTATGCAAAGGGATGTCATAATCTGGGGTATTTAAAACGGGTGGGCTTGCGCGTTGATCAAAATTATCCCGAAGCTTTGATTCTATACGAAAAGGGATGTTCTGGAGAGAACAAGGCTTCTTGTTATGACCTTGCACGTATGTACGAAGAGGGCGAAGGCACCGACAAGAATATGATCAAAGCAAAAGAATTCTATACGAAAGCCTGTGATCTTGGGCATGTATATGCATGTAATAAATCCAAAGAGTTTTAGCGATCTTTGAGAGGGAATAAAGAATGCTAAGAACAAGGCCAGTTGAAAGCCGTGATCTGGATTTGATTTGTGAACATCGTCAAAAGATGTTCCAAGCGAGTGGAAAACCCCGTGAAGAGGAACTCGCGGCGATGGATGTTCCCTTTCGCGATTGGCTGAGGCCACGTCTGGAAGATCGTAGCTATTTTGGATTTATTGTTGAAAACGAAGGTGAGGTCATCGGTGGTATTGGCTTGATGGTTATTGACTGGCCGCCACACCCTTCACATCCGCAGGATGATCGCCGGGGATATGTGCTTAATATGTTTGTCGAACCTGATTATCGTGGGCGAGGTGTTGCGACGGATTTAATGAAGGCGGCAGATGTTGAATTTCAACGTCGAGGTATTCGCTATGCTATCCTTCACGCTACCAGCAAGGGGCGCCCTCTCTATGAACATTTGGGCTGGTCCGGGACAACAGAAATGGCAAGGCAATATTAATTCTCGGTTTGCGTGATATAGAACCTTATTCTTTCATCCATTCAGCCTGTCTTTTGTTGTTAATGCGTGTTTTTAGTTCATTGGCTTATCGCTGACAGAAGAGGGGGAACGCAATTGTTCGCGGATAAGTGTGATAAAATCGCGGACGCGTTGTGGCGGTTTGGTGTCAAACTGATGTAAGGCATAGATCGGGGCGATACCAAGGGGAGATACTTTGATTAGAGAACTGATTGCGTCGATTGAGGTCGCCGTGATGTCTGGTAATCTGGCAATCCCTAGGCCACTTTGGGTCAGCTTGAGGATATCGGGCAGGCTGTTACAACGTGCACGTGGTAGAACTTTAAAAGATACCCCTTGCGGCAAACTATAGGTTACAGGGTTCCCCTGCCATTCATTGGCAATATGATCCCATTTTTCCAAAGCCTTCAGGTTATTTGGAATGCCGCCTTGCGCTTTGATGTAATCTGGATGTGCGTAGAGGCTTTCGCTTAAAGTTCCAATCTTTGTCACGCGGGCGGTTTGTCCCGTCAGTTTGCCAACGCGAACGGCAAGATCGATATGCTCTTCGATCAGTTTGATCGATGCGTCTTCGGCGACCAGACGTACAGACATTCGGGGGTAACGATTCAGATAAAGCTTGATTGCGGGGGTGATAACAGCGGCACAAAGTGCGTGAGGGGCGGTAATGGAAAGAGTGCCCTGTGGGTCGCCCTTATCTTCCCAAATTCCTTCCAATGCATCGTTGTAGGCGTTCTTTATGGCAAGGCAACTGTCATAGAAACGTGCACCTGTATCCGTTAAGGTCAATGATCGGGTACTGCGCTGGAGCAAGCGGGTATTCATGTCTGCTTCCAAACGGGAAATTGTCTGACTGATCGCGGATTTACTGCGCCCCAAACGGTTGGATGCCGTGGTAAACGAGCGTGTGTCCACAACCTCTATAAAGGTCAGCATGTCATGAATATTGGGTTTCATTGTTTAATTTTCCTAAACTATGAAATTATCTAATGTCATCTTATCGTCTTTACCTTCTCATGCAATAAAGATCCTGAAACCAATCAGATGAAAACAACCCAAGTAGTCAAGGATATTTGGGTGACTTGAGGAGATAGTAAAATGACGACGGATCTAAAAGCAGCGGTTATCAAGGCGAGTGAAAAGTGGAAAACGGCCTTTAATTCAGGTGATGCCGTCGGATGCGCCGCCTGTTACGAAGCAGATGCGGTTATGGT
>NZ_CAKZMP010000094.1 GCF_937128705.1 uncultured Kiloniella sp.
TTCCTCTTCTACATTGCTCTCTAGCAATGCTTGCAACATCGCAGTTGTTGGTTTGGTTTGATGCTTTTCAATATCTCTAATGATAGCCACAATAGCATTAAAGCGTTTCTTCATTTGAAATCGCAAACTGGTAATAGTTTCGCCTAATCTGTAACGATAATTTTGCGGGTCATCAGTCTCATTAGATAGTGCAATGTAGCCGCCCGACATAACAGATGCCATCGTGAACAGTGTTTGGTTAAAAGGGGTCGTCGCGTCGGAAAAAACTTGAAAACCACGTCGCGTTAGTTCATCGCGAAAGCTTTGGTTATCATGTCCGTAAAGATTTTTCAGAATTTCTGAAGACCCGTACCCATCAAGTACAATGTGAATAATTGAGGGTTGTTGCTTTAATGATATTTTTTTGAGCGAAGCAGAGGACGTTTTCACAACGCCGTCGTTGGCATAAACGTTTTTAAAAAGAGAATACACAAAGGTTGGGAAGAGAAATATTCCCAAAATGTTGGATAGAATGACCATTTTTTTAAATGGGATTTCACGGTCGAGTAGCCAAAAGACAAAAAGCGATACGATCAATATGGATGGATATATGGGACCGTTAAATAACTTTAGGCCGTAAGCTGACAAAATAACAATAACCATTGCCGGAATGGTATTTTGTTTTATCAGTTTACTCGTCGCCCAGAACAGAAAAACAGTAAGGCCTAGAATTATAAAAGCTGCTCGATGAGCTTCCTCTATCGGGTGGACCCCTGAGAATCTCATATAAGGGATACAAGCAAGAAGGAGCGTTGGCCCGATAGGAAGTAAAAGGAATCTCTGCACTATTATACTCGTTTGTACCAATATAATGTCCGACCATCTTTTGTAATTTCGTTTGTCTTTACAATGGTTGCACAATCGGACAATGCGCCCTCAAAAGCAGATTGCGTGTAGTTTGAAAAGATGTCCTCTCTCATTGAAAGCATGGCTTGAACTGTTGGGTCTGACTTATTCACAAACTCTATGATTCCATTGGGGGCAAGCGATACAAGCCAGCTAACGACTTGTGGCAATGGAATGTTCTTTCCGATAGCAAGATGGTGTTCAAAAGCCAGGGCTAGAATTGCGTCCGGCCTCGCGCGTTCGACAAAACCGACTCTCTCTGATTGCCTCCAACCTTGATTTGGGCTGGGGTTTGCAGCGTCCAGATACAGGGGCAATAAATTTAAAGATTTATCTGTTGCTCTTTTGAAGGCTTTCTCAATAGCTATTTTATCAAAATCAAATCCGATGCTTTGGTGCGCGCCTGCTTTGAGCGCGACTTCTGAAAATGCACCGCTGTTACACCCAATATCATAGATCAGATCAGGCTTGGTTGATTGAATGAATTCGGTGATGAAATCCGCTTTGAGCTTATTTTCATTGTCGTCATAGGTGTTTTCTTCAGCATAACTTCCCCATGTACTGCTGTCCGTATTCTTTGGCTGAAGAGTTGACACCCATTTTTTTAGCTGAACCAGTAAGCTTTTGTAAGTTGTTTTGGGGATCCCTTTTCGATCACTTATCTTTTTTGTATCTGATAGCTGTGTGGTTCTTGCTTTTGCTTGAAAGCGTGCCGGGAGCACGACATGGCTGAGAATATTAAGCGAAAATTTATGGCGGAGCCGAAGAAGCTTGGATAGATCCTCATTTGTTATGCCCTCTTGAGTGCCGCGAAACCAAGCGTTATGGGGGACATCTAATTTTGCTCTTAGTAGCAAGGGGTTTAAGAACTGTTCACAAAACTGACGATGTCCAATCCAATATTCCCTGTCCGTGTAGGGCTTAAAGGAAAGGTGATCTATAAAGATGGGGTTGGGACCAATAAATTGGATGTTATAGGCACTGGCATCTGTGAGAACGATATCTTTCTCTAAGGCCTGTATGGCAATAGAGAGGTGCAATAAAGCAGCCTCTTTTAAAAGGTTGAAAGACCACTCATAGGGATAAGATATATAATCTAGGCGCTTGTGTTCCAAAACATATTCGGCGTGGGGGAATAGTTTTGTTATTTTAGGATCTTGAACAATTTCAAAAGGCACAAGGTCTTCTGCATCAACCAAAGCTGTCAAAAAGCCTGTTTCATGAACTTTCGAGAATGCAGATGCGCCGTATTGGGTAACTGTGCGGAATATACGGCCTTCTATCTCATGAACTTGCCCGGCAGGGTCACGAAAAGATCCGTCGAGTATGGCTGGTTTTGTCACTTGGTGTCGCTGTTGCTATCGGTTGGTTCTTTGTGAAAAATTCGATTGAAAAAAGCTTTTACTTTTGCCCAGTATAACGCACCAAAGGTTGCCGCAGCTGCAATCCCCCCGATGATGGATTGAATGATAATGCTGCCTGTTCCAGGGTCAAGATAAGCATAAGCAGGTTGTGCCGTATTCAAAAACACAACAAAAAATCATCTATCAGGCTACCTAACTATTAGTTTACCTAACTCCTTAAAACTATTAACTCCTATTGATAGTTTCTTCCTTATTGAACCCAATAGCACACAAATAATCTATATTCCAACACTTACCTTACAT
>NZ_CAKZMP010000095.1 GCF_937128705.1 uncultured Kiloniella sp.
AAACCGTTTAATCTTTGGTTCGGAAATGAAAGCAATTCTGGAGTTTGATATCCCTAGAGAATTAGATCATTCTTCAATATACACTTATCTTCAGTTTAATTATATCCCAGAACCGCATTCAATATTCAAAGCAATTAAGAAGCTTGAACCTGGACATTACTTAAAGATAGATAATACTCTTAAGGTCCAGAAAATTCCTTTTTACCAACTTAATTATCCGATTCAAAAAGAAGAATACAGTAAACTCTCTTTTTTAGAAGCGGAAAAGGAATTTCTAAAACTCATTGATCAATCTGTTGAAGACAGGTTAGTCTCCGATGTTCCATTGGGTACATTTTTGAGTGGCGGAATTGACTCCTCTCTAGTAACTGCATTAGCTTCTAAAAAAGTAAACAACTTATCTACCTTTTCTATAGGTTTTTCGGATGACCCTCAGTTTGACGAAACAGAATATGCTCTTGCTGTTTCAAAAATGTACAAAACAAATCATCACGTTTTTTCCTTAAGTAGAAACGATTTATTAGATAGTCTAGATGAAACATTAAATTACTTAGACGAACCTTTTGCTGACTCTTCACAAATTCCCACTTTTCTTGTATCTCAGCTGGCACGCCAAAAGGTGACCGTCAGCCTCTCTGGTGATGGTGGGGATGAGCTCTTTACAGGGTACAATCGCTATTTTTGGGGCGACTTGATCAACCGCCGCCGAGATGTTGTACCCCCGTTTTTCAGGAAGCTCGGAACCCGGTCGATACGTCAACTCTCTACTGACCGCTGGGATCAACTCTCCCGATATCTACCGGGCAAAGCACGCATTCCCCAACTGGGGCTTAAAGCGCACAAGGTTGCGGATATTTTGGCAATTGAGGATGAGGCGGCTCTCTTCAGGCGGCTTGTGACTGTTTGGGATAATCCCAATACAATGGTATCCGGGGCAAAGGAGTTGCAAAACATTCTGTGGGATAAGAGCCTTGCTGATGATGTTGCGCCCTTCATGGAGCGAATGCAGGTTCTCGATGGTAAAACCTATCTTCCTGATGATATTTTGACCAAGGTCGACCGGGCGAGTATGGCTGTCAGCCTTGAGGCCCGGGTACCTCTTCTCGACCACCGGGTTGCCGAGTTTGCCTTCCGACTTCCCCGTCATATGCGAGTCCGAAATGGTCAGGGGAAATGGGCTCTTCGAGAAATCCTTGCGCGTTATGTGCCTCGGGAACTTTTTGAACGCCCCAAAATGGGGTTTGGTATTCCTATTGGGAACTGGTTGAAGGGGGAGCTGCGAGATTGGTGCGAGGAGCTTCTAAGTCCAGAGGCTCTGGAGGCCGATGGGCTGCTTGATGCTGTACCAATACGTACTGTTTGGGAAAGACATCTTGCTGGAAAACAAAATCACGAAGTCCAGCTTTGGACCGTTTTGATGTATCAGTCATGGAGGCATAAGTGGCTGAATGATTGAGTCCTACGACCTTGCGTCCAGACCTCACCCCTTAAGGCTTTGTATCGTGGGAGCTGCTAGTAGCCCGCATGTTTTAGCACGCGCCAAAGTTTTTGATCAGCTCGGGCATTCTGTACATCTAATCAGTCCAACGCCAGGCCCCGTAGATGATTCCTTGAAAGTCAGCTATACATCTTTTGGAAGAGGAGTTGTTGGGAAGATAAGAAGTCTGCTGACAACTTTCTGGATACTGGCGCGAAGCGATGCAGATCTTTTTCATGCTCACTATGCGGCGGAATATGGAACTTGGATTGCGGCTCTTATAGGGAAACGCCCTTTTGTTGTGACTGTGATGGGGGGAGATATCCTCTTTGACGAACAAGGGACGCAGGGACGTTTAGGACGCTGGTTGACGGGATTTTCGCTTCGCCGGGCAGATCTGGTAACGGCGAAGTCTCACAGTTTAGCAAAGCGTTTAACGGAAATGGGGGTTCCCAAAGAGAAAATAGAAATCGTTTATTGGGGCGTCGAACCCGAGATTTTTTCATTCTCCGAAGAGGGAAGGTCTAAGGTCAGAGCAGAGTGGAAGGTCGGAGAAGATCAGAAGCTTCTCTATTGCCCACGGATGTTACAATCTCTTTATAACCAGCATCTTTTAGTTGAAGCTTTACCTAGAATACTGAAAGAGCATTCTGAAACAGTTCTGGTTCTCTCTACAATGGGAGAGAATGAAGTATACGGACAAAAAGTACGAGAGCGAGTAAGAGAACTAAAACTTCAGTCACATATCCGTTTTGTATCTGGTGTTCCGCGTGAACAAATGGCTGGGGTTTATAGCGCAGCTGATCTAATACTCGCGATTCCATCCTCCGATGGTATGCCTCAATCTACCCTAGAGTCCATGGCCTGTGGTCGACCTGTGCTCATGAGTAATCTGAAGCGATATAAAGAGCTCTTTAAACATGGGGAATCAGCTTGGCTCTGTGATCTTGATGCCGGGAAAATTACTGACGCCGTTTGTCATCTTCTGCAAGATCAAGAAGGCACGACTAGAATGGCAAAAGCAGGGCAAGAGACGGTCTGGAGTTGTGCTAACTTTAACAATGAAGCGCGCCGGGTTGACGAATTTTACAACAAGCTGGTTGAGAGAAGAGTAAAATAAATGTGTGGCATTGCGGGCTTTGCCCATAAAGAATTCTCTCCTGCACAAGCAGCTTCAGTTCTTGAGACTTTTTCTGCTCGTTTGAGCCACCGAGGACCTGATAATGTGGGGTATTGCCTCTGGTCGCAAGGAGGAAGTTATTCTGTCGGGGATTCTGCGCAGAAGTTGAGTGTAGAGAGAACGGGGGTGGATATCGGCCTTATGCATCGCCGTCTTTCAATTCTTGATACTTCCGAGCATGGTCATCAGCCTATGGTTAGTCATGATGGCCGTTATGTCATCGTGCAAAATGGTGAGATCTACAACTATATTGAGCTACGGTCTGAACTCGAAAATCGTGGTTATTCTTTCGCTAGTCAATCGGATACCGAGGTGCTTCTCTATGCCCTGATCGAATGGGGGCGTAAGGCCTTTGCGAAGTTGATTGGTATGTTCGCCTTTTGCCTTATAGACCGGGTTGATCAAACTTTGCTGCTAGCTCGCGACTTTTACGGTATTAAGCCGCTGTTTTATGCCACCACTGAAAAAGGGTTTGTTTTTGCTTCAGAGATTAAGGCCTTGTCAGCTTTCCCTGAGTTGAAACTCAAACCCGATCTCTTTTCGTTGCGGGATTATCTGGCTATGGGGCTGGTTAATCATAATGAAAAATCGTTCTTTTCTGATATCAAGTCTCTTCCTCCTGGGCACTGTTTGAAGATTTCTCTGGGAGGTTCCTTGGCACCCGAAATCTCATCATTCTTGTTGCCAAAACAGGTCCGGTTAAACAGAAAAGAGATCGGATTTGAAGAAGCTGCTCAGGAGTTAAAAGAACGGTTCATTCGTTCTGTCGAGTTGCATATGCGAAGTGATGTTGGATATGGGGCATTGCTTTCAGGTGGCGTGGATTCCAGTGCAATTGTAGCCGCAATGCGCTCAGTTGGTGGCGAACAACTAGATCTTAGAACCTTTACTTATGCAGCTCGTGGCGAGAGCTGTGATGAGGAGGCTTATGCCGATCTGGTCATTGATAGGGTTCGGGCAAACTCTAAGAAAGTACTACTTTCTTCCAATGATGTGGTGCAAAACCTAGAAAGGCTTATGCGTTATCAGGACGAACCTATTGGCAGCACGAGTATGTTTGCGCAGTACCGCGTATTTGAGGCGGTGCATAACGACGGATTGAAAGTCGTTTTAGATGGTCAGGGCGCTGATGAAATACTTGGAGGCTATACGACTTATTATACCGCAGCACTTGCTGGGTTTATCAAGAGAGGACAATGGAGCAAAGCCTTTAACCTGATTGGTTATCTCAGGAATCACGGTCGCCTTTCCCTGTCCAACCTTCTCATTCGTACTCTTGCTCGATTGGCGCCTGATT
>NZ_CAKZMP010000096.1 GCF_937128705.1 uncultured Kiloniella sp.
CTTTGCGGCAAGGTTCACTGCGCGGCGATGATCGCGTCTTCTTTCTTTGTTATAAACCGCTACTACCTTCGCCATAAAACCTTGTATCCCTTTTGATAGTGATCCAACCTAACTCTTCCTTATCGTTGTTTCATCGTTCGTGTAGGTCACCTACACGTCTCTAAGTAAAAGCTAGGTTTAATAACTATGGTTGTTGAACTTATGTAAGAATAGCACGAATATATCGGGAAATCATTTACAAAGCCATAGATAAAGCATTATGGATAATAGATGATTCATAAAAAAATTAGCGAACAACAGCTCTTATATGCCTCAAAAATCGCAAAAAAAATTAACGTCACAAAAACAGACCAAGCCAGTCGCTAAAGCATCTAGTTCATCACCGGACGCAAATCTATTAGCTATCAAATGGAATGACGTTTCCGTGCGCCAGTGGCGGGACCTTGTGCGTAAGGCAGAGCAATCAAACCTGTTGCAAAGCTGGCCCTATGCACAAGCTGTCTTGGTAACCGAACGTCTGGTTGGCAAGTTTGCCACCATCTACTGGCAAGGGCGTATTGTCGGTATCTGTCAGGTGTTGGAACAGCGATTACTCGGCGTCTTTCACAAGGTTCGGCTCTATCGCGGGCCACTGTGGCTGGAACCCGATATCCCGCAAGAGGTTCATGAATTCTTCTGGGCGGAAATTCAAAAACGCTACCCATCGCGTCCCTGGCGGTTTAGATACTTCCTGCCCGAAATGCCGGATACAGATGCTAACCGTGCAATGTTGGCGAAATTTGGCCTCAACCGCATTCAGACCGATGGCTATTCATCTATCTGGCTGGACCTGACACAGCCCGAAGAAGTCTTACGCGCGAACCTGAAACAGAACTGGCGCAATACGCTCAACCAGTCAGAGAAAAAAGGCCTGTCGCTTGATTTAGACACAGAGGGTAAACACCTGAACTGGCTGTTGAAACGCAGCGAGATGGACAAGATCCTCAAGGAATTCAAAGGGCCAAGTCCCGCCTTGGTCGCACACCTGAAACGCTTTACAAAAGACCGGGGTGAATTCCTGTTGATGCGGGCATTGCAAGACGGACCAAATGGAGAAGAAAACAGAGAAGCTATTGGGGCCATCCTATTGTTCCTGCACGAAGGCAGTGCAACCTATCTGGTGGGCTGGAATTCGCAAGAAGGACGCGATGCCCGCGCACACAACTACCTACTGTGGAATGCCTTGTTGGAGCTAAAAAAACGCGACGTCAAATGGCTCGACCTCGGCGGAATTAATCCCGATGATGCCAAGGGCGTAACCTTCTTCAAAAAAGGCCTCGGCGGCACCCCCTTCACCCTCATCGGCAGCTACAACTAAGTGGCTATAGCCACTGTCTCGTTATAACGACTTCTAACTATAACCGATTTACTCTTCCATCTTTTTTCCTGTTCAATAGTTGCTATACTTGATTTCTATTCAAGGCGTGAAGAGAGACGTGTAGGCGACCTACACGAACGATGAAACAACGCAGAACAGAAGTTAAGTAGAGTAACTATAGGTCTTGCGTATTCTGACGCCGATCATATTCCCGGCAAGCGCTGCGAACAGCCAGACCCAGCCGTGTACACTGCCCGATGCGACGCCGCTGAAAAAGGCACCGATGTTACAGCCATAGGCCAAACGCGCGCCATAACCCAACATCAAGCCCCCTATAAGGGCCGTAACAATGCCTTTGGCCGTGACGTTCTGCGATTTGCCAAACTTTCCCGCCAGAACCGCCGCGCTCATGGCACCTGCCACGATACCGATGTTGGTTGCAGAGGCATCGGTTTTGAAGAGTGATCTATCAAGAGCCGCCATCCGGCCTGACCAATAAGGAATATCGGACAGATCCGCGCCAAAGAAAGACACCATCTTGCCACCCCACAGGGTAATGCCTGATGTAATCCCCCACGGGTGCCCCAGCAACGCCAGCATCGCGAAGTTCAACAAGGCCAGTGCCACAGCCCCGAACACGAGCGGCCATGGTCCTTCGGTGATACGTTGGAACAAGGGAGTTGTGGGCCTGTCCTCTGCCTCGTTCACCAGAAAATTTCTGTTTTCGACCCTGCGGACAAAGAGATAGAGCAAGGCAAAGACAATCAGATGCAGGATCAAAGCCTGTTCCCATCCCCAAAGATTTACCATGGAAACGGCTTTCCACTTGGGCAATGCGTGCCAGAAGGGCAGGTGCACCGTCGCGATGACCGACCCCAGCATAAAGGTGATCAGGGTCACCACCATACGAATACTGCCCCCACCAACAGTAAAGAGCGTACCACTGGCACAGCCGCCCGCGATTTGCATGCCGATGCCAAAAACAAAGGCCCCTACCACGACCCCCGTTCCCGCTGGTGCGACAAAGCCCGATGCCCTGTGCCCGAGAATGGTGCCGCTATCGAGCACCGGGAAGAAAAGCGTGACGACAACCGCAAGCATAACAATCTGTGCCTTAAGCCCTGCCCCCCAGCCCTCTGTCAAAAAACGTCGCCATGCCGAGGTAAAACCAAACGCCGCGTGATAGAGACTAATACCAAGGGCAATGCCCAGTCCCGTCGCGATGGCAGGTCGCTGACCCATATAAAAATACAACACAACAAGCG
>NZ_CAKZMP010000097.1 GCF_937128705.1 uncultured Kiloniella sp.
CGATCAATCATGCCGTCAATTACAGCTTTGGTGAGCAGAATTGGAGTGACCATATTGGCTTCCAAAGCTTTGTGCCATTCATCTCCGTCCCAGTCACGGAAGTTACCTGGTGGTGGGCCGCCGGCATTGTTCACCAGAATATCAGGATCAGGACATGCGGCGAGTAACTTTGTACGTCCTTCTGCTGTCGTGACATCACAGGCAATTGCGGTGACATCAACACCAGTGGCGTTGCGAATTTCCTGTGCTGTTTCTTCTAGTGTTTGATTGTTGCGCCCATTGATTGTGACATCCACGCCCTCGTTGGCCAATTCTATCGCGCAGGCTTTGCCTAGCCCTTTGGATGAGGCGCAAATTATCGCCTTGCGACCTGTAATTCCTAAATCCATTTTCTTACTCCCTTTAGTCTGGGTTTTGATTTATCATTATCTTGATGTTGTCATTAAGTTTGCAGCTGCCATTGTTACCGCAGCTCGACAAGGGTCGATCACGGTGATACCAAGTTCTTCTTGAAGCCAATGTTGGTATTTACCCATGCCTGCGCAACCCAAAATTATTGATCCAGCGTACATTTTGTTTTTCAATTTTGTTCCAACTTCTAATAACTTCGGTTTTGCTTTATCTTCGTTTTCCAGCTCTAAAACACCAAAATTTAGCGCGACATCACCAGCAAGCCGTGTATCAAGACCTAGGGCATGAGCTTGTTTTTGGTGACGAGGAATAGAACCGGGAAGTATTGAAATTATACCAAAATCACCCTTTTGAAGTGCTGCGATCAGCATGGCCGTTTCAGCAATCCCATAGACGTTTCTTTGTCCATTTTCTCGTAAGTATCTTACGCCCGGATCGCTAAAGCAGGCGACGACAAACGCGTCTGCACTGGATGTTTTTATCTCTGCTTTAATTAGTTCCTCTGCGATTTGGACATCTTCATTCGTCTCGATTACGTTTGGGGCTTTGTCCAGCTGAGAACAGATAATTTCTAGGTTCATTCTAGCTGGTAGATCATGAATGCTTTGTTCAATGGTATCGGTGACAGCGCGGGAAGAATTGGGGTTGATAACTTGTATTCTAAAATGCCTATTTTTATTAGATAGTTTGTTGCTGTCCATTAGCTTATGCCCCAATGTTCCAGAATACTGCGACGCACATTATCCATATGTTTTTCCATCGCAAAAGCTGCAGCTTCGCCATCAGCATTTTCTAAGGCGATAAGGATATCAAGATGTTCCTGACATCCAGGTATTAATCGTGCGGGTAAGCGATCATGATCAAACATAGCTGTGCGCCTCCTGAGGTCTATAATGGTTTTTGCCAATAGACGATTCCCACAAGACTGGGCGATGGAGTTATGGAACAGATCATCTGTTGATCGGTGTTCTGTAGAACTGACTAGACTTTGACCTAGCAAATTTTGCATTGCCTGTTTCAAATCAGAAATCAACTTAGGTGATATGCGACCGACGGCATTCTTGGCGGCGTCACATTCAAGTAATTTTCTGATATGTAAAACTTCTAAGAATTCTTTGAGATCGACCTTTCGGACCAACATACGACCACCTTTGCGCTCTAGCATACCTTCTGTTTCAAGCCTGTTGATTGCTTCTCTTACAGGTGTTCTCGATACATTTAGCTGTTCAGCCAAGCGTCGTTCCATCACAGGGTGCCCGTCAGCAAGTTCACCAGAAAGAAGCATATCGGTTAGGCGGCTGTAGGTTTGATCAGCCAAGCTTTCTACGACTATCTGTTTTGCTTTTTCGGTACTCATCAAAAGGCTTTCTAAGCTAGATTATTCAGGTGGTTTTCTCTGTTTGTAGAATCGGTGTTCAATTGGTATACCAGTGGAATTCCAATTACAATAATAATCTATGTAACAGGGTGTAGGGGAGGAAATAATGGCGTCTTTTGATCTGGTGATCCGTAATGGAGAAACAGTGACCGCAACCGATAGAGTTCGACAGGATGTCGGAATTATAAATGGTCAAATTGCGGCTTTGGGGGCAGGGTTGGAGGTGGGGCGAAAAGAAATCGACGCCACAGGAAAGCTCATTTTGCCGGGGGGAATAGACGCCCATTGTCATGTGGAACAGATGTCTTCGTCGGGGATCATGACGTCGGATGATTTTTATAGTGCTTCAGTTTCCGCAGCATTCGGTGGGACAACAACAATTATTCCCTTTGCTGCACAACATAAGGGGCAGAGTTTGCGTACTGTTGTTGACGATTATATGGCTTGCGCAAAACCCAAGGCGGTCATCGATTACGCTTTTCATTTAATCATTTCAGATCCGACTGATGCTGTTATGGGACAGGAACTTCCTGCAATGATTGCGGATGGTATCTCTTCGTTTAAAATATATATGACATACGATGCGTTGAAGTTGGATGACTATGAAATTCTAGAGGTACTTTCTACGGCTCGTCGGGAAGAAGCACTCGTTATGGTGCACGCCGAAAATCATGATGTTATCAGGTGGCTGTCAGAGAAATTGCTCAGCGAAGGGAATGGTGATCCTAAATATCATGCGGTCAGCCATTCGCGTATAGCTGAAAGTGAGGCAACACACCGGGCAATCGCCCTTGCCGAGTTGGTTGATACGCCATTGTTCATCGTGCATGTTTCATCCGAAGAGGCACTTGATGAAATCAGGCGGTCGCAATCTCGTGGGTTGAAGGTGATGGCCGAAACCTGTCCTC
>NZ_CAKZMP010000098.1 GCF_937128705.1 uncultured Kiloniella sp.
TGTTATTGCCTATCAGCTTGAAAAGCACGGATTTAAAGGCGCTCTAAAGGTAATTAAAGCGCAAGTCCAAACACTACAGACAGCTCACTAAGATCTGTTCTTTTTTAGTGTCGTAAATATTGCTGAGCTAGGGAAACAAGCTTTTACGCTTTGCCGTGCTCACGCGTAAAGACGAACTCGGATGTATTCGAAAGATCAGACCGATAAGAATACCCGCCAGCCGTAAAATCTTTCAATCCTTCCACTTTGTCTATTTGCTCCTGAATCATGTATCGGGCCATCATTCCGCGCGCGCGCTTAGCTGAAAAACTTATTATTTTGGCTACACCATCCTTAATTTCTTTAAAGACGGGAGTGATGACTGTGCCCTCTAAATTTTTGACCTGAACAGCTTTAAAGTATTCATTAGAAGCAACATTAACCAAGACTTTATCATCTTGGTCAGCAAGCTGCTTATTCAGTTCTTTTGTAATTTTATCACCCCAAAAATCATACAAGTCTTCACCGTGGGGATTCCGAAGCTTTGTTCCCATTTCCAAGCGATAGGGCTGCATGAGATCCAAAGGACGAAGTAATCCGTAAAGCCCTGAAAGAATACGGAGATGATCCTGAGCATACTTTAATTCATCATTACTAAGACTTGCCGCGTCCAGGCCAACATAGGTATCACCCTTGAAGGTATCAACCGCTACTTTTGCGTTATCCAAGGTAAAAGGAAAAGAGAACTGACGGTAGCGCTGATAATTTAAGTCTGCCAGATTTTCACTAATACCCATCAGATTTCTAAGATCTGCACGGGTTAAATCTTTCGCCACAGAAAGAAGATCTTGTATCTGGTCCTCAAAGACAGGCTGAGAAGTTAAAAAATCTGTTTTAGCTGCACTCTCGTCTAGTTTTTTGGCAGGAGAAACAACAGCTAACATGAGAACCTCGGCATACAGATAATAATGAGTTAAGTTTGTTTTATAACGTAAGAACTAAAGCATCAACAAACAAGAAGCATATCCCCTTTTTCGCTATTTTTTTGGCCTTATTCTGATCACAATTGCTCACCAAAAGCTTACAATCAAAAATGCTCATCACGTGATACTCTGCTGGGCATGATAGTATACTTGGCTTGGTAGATACTGGGCTTGTTAATTAATCTACAAACGTTCGACGGATGACCTCATGCAGCGGCTTAAGCTTACATTTGAAAACTCTCAAGGTAATGCTCTTTCAGGAGCTCTTGAATTACCTGATCAGAAACCATTAGGTTATGCTCTCTTTGCACATTGTTTTTCTTGTGGGAAAGACATTCCTGCAGCCACAAGAATTAGCCGTAGTCTTGTCGAAAAAGGATTTGCTGTGTTCCGGTTTGATTTCACAGGACTAGGTGGCAGCAACGGTGACTTTGGGAACACGAACTTTTCATCCAACGTCTCAGATTTAGTTTCGGCGTCCGAATTACTCAAAGAACAATACCAGGCCCCAAGCCTTTTAATAGGTCATAGTCTGGGTGGTGCTGCTGTTCTTGCTGCTGCGGGCCATATACCCGAAGCCCAAGCCGTAATCACGATCGGCGCACCAAGTGATCCTGAACATGTAAGTCATCTTTTCTCAGATCAGGTAGAAACGATTGAAAAGGAAGGCGTAGCCCCCGTTAAGCTCGGGGCCCGAACTTTTAACATAACCAAGCAGTTCCTCACCGATATCTCTAACCACAATATGAAAGAGCACATCAGTAACCTGGGTAAAGCCCTGTTGGTTTTTCATTCACCCCGCGATACGACTGTCAGCATTGATGAAGCGAGTAAGATTTTTACAGCAGCCAAACATCCCAGAAGCTTTATTTCGCTTGATCAGGCCGATCATCTACTAACCAATGCTGCCGATGCGATCTATGTTGGTCATACAATCGCAGCTTGGGTAGAACGTTATGTATCAACCTCCCCTTCCCACAAAGGAAGCCTGCCGTCACCAGAAAAAGGACACGTCATTGTTAAAGAAGAAAACAAAGCCTTTTTAAGACACATAAAAACAGATCATCACAACTGGCTCGCAGATGAGCCCCTGGCAATGGGCGGTGGCAATCTGGGACCAGATCCATATGAAATGTTATTGGCAGCACTGGGCACCTGTACTTCTATGACAATTAGAATGTACGCCAACCACAAAAAATGGCCGCTGGAAGATCTAGATGTTGAGCTTTCTCACTCTCGGGAACATTGCCAAGACAGCGCTGAGTGCGAACAATCAGGACAGCAAATAGATCTCATTACCCGTAACATAACGTTAATAGGTGAAGAACTTACAGACGAGCAACGTCAACGTTTGTTACAAATAGCCGGAAAATGTCCCGTACATAAGACACTTAAGAATAAGATTGTTATACAGGATAACCTTAAGCACAAAGAGTGAGCTGACTGACTAAACAACGATGTCACTTGAAAACCTTCATCGCACTCTATATACATTTCATATACAAAACATATATGGATTCGTTAAATGGGAATTGTGAAGGTATCCAGCGAAATACACGAAAACATTCGTGTCGCGAGCAAAGCTATGACCAGATCAATCAATGCTCAGGCAGAACATTGGATGAAAGTTGGTATGCTTGCGGAAAGAAACCCGGGGCTTAATTACGGTGAAATTCTGTCACTGCTCCTCAAAGAAGCGGAGCAATCCACACAACCGGAAAATCAGAACACACCTGCGCAAAAAGCCCCGAATAGCCGGGTAACGGGAACTGACAAATAATGCAACAACCCGTCATTAAAACCTCAACTGAGATTGATAAAATGCGTGTTTCTGGCGCACTTACGGCCAAAGTCCTGGAAGAAGTCGAAAGCATCATCACGCCAGGGATTTCAACGATGGAGATCAATGATTTTTGTGACGATTTCATCCAAAATCAAATCAATGCTACTCCGGGAAGCAAAGGGCAATACGACTATCCCTTTGCCGTTAATACATCCGTTAATCATGTTATATGCCACGGCATACCATCAAAAACTGCAAAGCTGAAAAAAGGCGATATCATCAACGTCGATTTAACCGTTCTGAAAAATGGTTACTACGGTGATAGCAGCAAGATGTTTGCTGTTGGTAAAATCCAGCCTCATGCACAAAAGCTAATTGATATCACGCGAGAATGTTTGTATCAGGCGATACAGGTTGTTAAACCCGGAAAAACTTTTGGCGATATAGGATTTACAATCCAAACCCTGGCCGAAAAGAACGGTTACTCGGTTGTACAAGAATTTTGTGGCCACGGTATCGGCGCAGAGATGCATGAACCGCCAGAAGTCAGACATTACGGGAATACAGGTGAAGGTATTGTTCTCAAAGAAGGTATGACCTTTACAATTGAACCCATGATCAATCAGGGCAAGGCGGCCATAAGACAACATCCTGATGGCTGGACCGTATCGACAAAAGATCGACGCTTATCAGCCCAATGCGAACACACGATACTGGTGACAGCCAAAGGGTATGAAATATTAACCTATCGCGACGAAGAGAAAGAGTTTATCCCGAGGACAACGTCGTAAATGATGTTGATGGCAATGCCATAAATAACAACTTAATCACCTAACCTCTTCCCCATACTAACGCGAGGTTCAATGCTGTAGCCAAGGCTTTGATATAGCTTAACAGCCCCTTCATTGCCATCGCGTACTTGTAAATTCAATTTCGTACATCCGAGAGAAGCAAGTGCTTTTTCGGCAAGAGCAAGTAACTTACTGGCAATACCTTTCCGTCGATGGCTCGGTGTGACAACAACACTATATATCCAGCCTCGACGGCCGTCATACCCGGCCATAGTCGAACCGACAATCGTATCACCGTCTGCTGCAACAAAGAGTAAGCCGGGTTGATAGCTTTCTTTACTATCCAAAATATCCGTCGCTTTATTCCAGAGCGACGGATTGGGATCATCTTCTTCCCATAAACGGATTACCCCTGCCCTGTCTTCTGGGCGATAAGACCTGATATCCATAGTTCCCTCTTTATTGGACAGCTCCAGCGAATGCTTGCTTTCACAAGTCGCATATTTTGTCAAAGTTGGCGGTTTCCGACTTGCCTAGATCAAAGATATTGGTCTAGGGTTACCCTACTTGAAAGAAGATTCTTTTAAGTATGTGCAATTAGGCGCTTGTTCTCAGGGCAGGGTGAAATTCCCGACCGGCGGTAACTTTTGAACGCAATATGCAGAAGAAAGAAGCCCGCGAGCGCCCTTGGCTTTAAGATCTTTCGGGATCGAAAACCAAGGGGTCAGCAGATCTGGTGAAACTCCAGAGCCGACGGTAACAGTCCGGATGGGAGAGGATAGGCAGGAATAAACATGGCGGTAAGCCTGTTTGTTCTGCGTGTGCGGATGAGCTGTATCGAGCTGTGTATCTGGCAGATATTAATCATTCGCCCTTTCTGAACACGCCCTGATTCTGGTTACGCCGCTTATTAGGAGTGACAACCATGAATCAGATCGCAAATGATCATAATAATAGCCACCAGTCTCTGCTGGCGCAGTTCGGTACGCCGTATGAAAGAGTTGAAAAAGCTCTTACTTTCATGCGTGCTGGTAAAGGTGTCCTTGTCGTTGATAACGAAGACAGAGAAAATGAAGGCGATCTCATTTTCGCTGCTGAGACACTGACGAATGAACAGATGGCAATGCTTATCCGCGAATGTAGCGGTATCGTATGCCTTTGTATGACGGACGAAAAACTTCGTAGTCTTGATTTACCGCAAATGGTACAGGACAACAACTCGTCAATGGGAACTGGCTTTACGGTTACCATCGAAGCAAAGGTTGGGGTCACCACCGGTGTATCCGCAGCCGACCGTGTCACAACAGTCAAAACCGCAATTGCTGATGACTGTAAACCTGACGACTTGGCCCGTCCTGGTCATGTGTTCCCTTTGCGCGCCATGGCTGGCGGAGTTCTCACACGTCAAGGACACACAGAAGCTACCTGTGACCTATCAGCTATGGCGGGATGGAAGCCAGCCGGGGTTCTATGTGAAGTGACCAACCCCGATGGCACAATGGCCCGCTTGCCCGAAATTATTGAGTTCGGGCAAAAACACAATCTACCTGTTGTCTCTATTGACGATATTATCTTGTATCGCAAGAAAACAGAAACAGCTGCAATGGCTGTGTAAATAACAGTAATTCATGCTTATCACGACAAGGAGGCCTCTTATTTTAAGGGGCCTCTTTCTTTTCTGGGTTATCTTTATTGAATTACCCCTTTATTGAATTACCCCTTTATTGAATTACCCCTTTATTGAATTACAGGGCAAGAATCAGATATTCTGAACGAGCCTTTATCCGTTACCCCATTCCTCTATAAATTTATGGAGGTAACAATGTTAGAAAAAACAACAAACATTCAGTTTATTGCAATTCCAACAGAACGTGCACGACACCTTCAATCCGGTGGTACGGATGAAAATGGACACGAGCCAGAGACAATGGTTTCAGATGGCAACGGGTTTCCTTGTCGCCATTGCTTGAAAGGCATCGAAAAGAATGAAGAAGTTCTGGTGGTTGCATATCGCCCCTTCCCAGAAAAACAACCATATGCTGAATCCGGCCCTATTTTCCTACACAAGAAAGCTTGTACCTCTCAACAGAGCAACGGGAAAATACCAGATAATATAAAATCGCAGGGAATCACTCTTATTCGGGGATACAACAGTGAAAACAGGATTGTTTATGGCACAGGAAAAACCATCAAATCATTAGACATTGAAGCAGAAGCATTAAGAATGTTCGAAGCAGATAATGTTGCCTACATACATGCACGATCAGCCACAAACAATTGTTTCACATGTCGCATTGAACGTGCCTAATTTTCATGTCGTTCTGATCATCCTGAAATATAAAAAGCCCTGTGTTAACACAGGGCTTTAGTTTTTGAACGAACAGATCTTGCTATTGAACGAGCACCCATCCGCCATTAGTTTTCTTAGGCAACATAGATGCTATATCAGCATCTTTTTCAATTCGGAAATCGGTTGCAGATAGGACGCGGCCATCCCCGGCGCGAAGTAAGCGCAGATTAACAAAAACACTATGTTCGCTGATAGAGTAAGTTCCGGTTAAAACAGCCTGAGCATTTTGACGACCAGCCAAAAATGCAAGATCCCGGGAAAGCATCAACTCACCTTGTCTTGGACGAACGGCCAGCGAGTCCCGCATTTTAACCTCTGAAACACTATAGCCTAATTGTGCAATACGTCCGGAAAGCTGCTCACCAACTGTACGTCCAAATGTTGAACTGGTCTCCAGCGCATCAATATCAACAATCGACGAGACAAGAACAGACGCATTCTGATCCAACACTTGGTTAGATGTCATTACCAAGGTATCAGCAGCCCTATAAACCTCTGGCAACAATTCAACAGTTGTCTTCGGTTTTTCAACGGGTTCGCTATACACATTAAGAGATTGCGGTGAACAACCAGCTAATCCAATTATCAGCGCAGTCGACAGAAAAAGATGTTTCATAGTCATAACTCCCTACTGCGTCACAATGGCGATGGTTTGCACAGGTAATTTTTCTTCCGGCTTTGTGAGCGTAGCACGTGTTGGGCGGTCTGCGGGTAAACTTGTCATATACAAAGAAAGCTCTTCCGGACGAATATAAAGGACTTCTGATTTCTGGTGAACCAATTCTGCGCCATGAGCAACTGATGTCGTCAACACCAATTCAGCATCTGTAACGGCGCCATAATCAATTAATCCACGAACGAGTTCCGTTGCAACCAATCCAGCACCAATTGTACTCAAAGATCCCCAAGTCCCGTACTCTCGAATACCAATAGCAGTGGCCAGACCAAAAACAGATTCAGGCGATGCAGGCAAACGATACCCCTTATCATCATAGAAAAAGCTTTGTACTTGATAATTTACGATGATCGCATCTTTGGGAGAGGAAACAACAGGAACGCCTTTTGCCAGAAGTTCATTTTCAAGAATGCGTTTAAATGCGCGACTAAAGGGCATATCAAACGGGCCAGGTTGAACATAGAAAGGTTTAGGTGATGAATAGCTCGACGGCGCCTTCTCTTTCCCACCAGACGACGCGGCCTCTATAACAGGCGAAACCCCAAAGTCAGGCATTGCAGATAAATCGGACACAATGCGTGTTGAAGATCTCTGTCCCAGAAGATTCCAGTCATTCCAGGTAAGAACTTTGTATTGGCTGTGGGTCGTTTGAGGCTCTTGATCACGCTTCACCCAAGGCTTTCCACAAGCAGACAAAGTAAAGCTGGCAATAGCCAAAAGTATCACGGCTGGCTTCAACATGAAGCATCTCCAATACAGATTCAACACACGGCAATGTTAGACATTCATACTTATGCCTAACACCTGTTTACCGATAAACTCTTTCTGTACCGTTAATTTTCAGATGAAACTTAGTTCAATTATGCATCAAATTGAAAGTTCAACGAAAATCAGTTCACGCCACCCTCTGGCACCCAGCCCGTTTGCCACTGTTCCAGCGGGGATAAAGTCGCCTTTTCACCGTTCTTAAAAAAGGAACTATCGACAGACCACATATTGGATTTAGCACTATTATTCCCTGTGACCTGTTCCAGCACTGCCGTCGCATGAAGTATATTACCGTTAACCCAGCTTCGTAACATCGGCTCTCTCAATGCATGATATTTCAATAGGCCATCTCTCTCGATCAGAGAGATAAAATTAGAGGCATTAACTGCTTCATCAATGCAATCCAGTTGTCGATCACCAACGTCACTGATAAAGGTGCCTGCCTTATCTTTATCAGTACCGTTTTGCTGACCTGCAATTGCTTCTATACGCCCGATGGCAACTGTTATCGCCTGTCGTTCTTCGGCAGGTGAAAGTTCTTTCGCTTTAAATAACTTCTGTATCTCAAGCCACTGACCTTCACTTAACGAAACCAGTCCCTTGTGCTGACACCCATGACCGTAACAGTAACCGACTTCATCAACATCATAAGAGGTCGACAGGTGAGACAAAGCTTTCTCTGATGGTTTTGTAACATTGCAACCCGTGACTGCTAGTAACAAGAACATTCCAGAAATCAATAAGCTTTTGGACACAGAAAACTCCATCAAGGTAAAAATATCAGCCGCAGAAATGCCACTAGGCACCATCGATTGCAACAAGATATCGACACAGAAAGGTTGAACGAGATAATTTTATGACGATATTTCCTAAGAGATCCGCAGTTATCCATGTAAAATTCTAGACAGTGCAAGACAGATAAGCTACCAGCTTCATCTTGTAGAGACTGATAACGATATATCAGAGCTATAATTGACAGCTCACCCAAGGAGAAACCAATGAGCCAGCTGCAAATTCCAACAGAAATTCCTGTTCACGACGACAATCGTGATTTGATGAATGCGCTGCTCATGATTGCTCAACGGGCGGGTGAGATCATTATGGAAATTTACAACAGGCCTTCCGGAATTGAGGTAGAGGAAAAGGATGACTCCTCCCCCGTCACCGAAGCCGATAAAGCTGCGGAAGCATTTATTCTCGGTGCATTGAATACTGTAACACCAGATATTCCCGTCGTTTCAGAAGAAGCTGCCTCCGCAGGCGAAACGCCTGAAATTGACAATGGGTTATTTTGGCTGGTTGATCCTGTTGATGGCACAAAAGAATTTATCAATAAAAACGGTGAATTCACCGTTAACATCGGCCTGATCGAAAACGGCATTCCCGTTGCAGGCGTTGTCCATGCCCCTGCAAAAGGATTAACCTGGGTATCTGCAGATATCTGTGTTTTCTTTGAAGAAGGATACGAACCAGTTGTCGCTCAGGTACGTTCAATTCCTGCCGAAGGAGCCACCGTTGTCGCTAGCCGACGCCATGGTGATAACGACGACTTAAATGCCTTCTTGAAAACCCGTAAAATCCACGAACAAATCGGTGCTGGCTCTTCCCTTAAAATTTGTTTAATCGCGGCTGGCAGAGCAGACCTTTATCCGCGTTTTGGTCCGACAATGGAATGGGATACGGCCGCTGCGCATGCTGTTCTTCTTGCTGCCGGGGGACATCTGAGCGATGCGGATGGAGATCCTTTGACCTATGGAAAATTCAATTTCCGAAATCCGTATTTTGTTGCCGAAGGCGAACATCTGGATGCCGGTTTTGATTTATCTGACGAAGACCTTTCCACAGAAGAAACGTAAACAGATTTAATCCGATGGAATCAGTTTCCCAAAACAGATATCCAAATATCTTTAATGCAGACCAAGCAGGGTTGTTGAATGCTTGCAACTTGCTGCGTTCGGGTGAACTGGTCGCATTCCCAACAGAGACTGTTTATGGGCTTGGGGCTGATGCAACAAACCCAAAAGCCTGCGCATCTATATACGAAGCAAAGGGCAGACCAAGCTTCAATCCTTTGATCGTTCACTTCCATGATTTATCAGAGGCCCAAAAACGGGTCGTCTTTAATACAAAGGCGGAAAAGCTTGCCCAAGTCTTCTGGCCGGGTCCTTTAACGCTGGTTTTACCCAGAACAGAAAACTGCGATATTGCTGAACTTTGTTCTGCTGGTTTACCCAGCCTTGCTGTGCGTGTACCAGGCCACTCAATCGCCCATGCTTTACTCAAGCAATCAGGCCTTCCGCTGGCAGCCCCCAGCGCTAATGCATCCGGCAAGATAAGTCCGACAAAATCGGAACATGTCGCCTATTCATTAGGAAACAAAGTATCCTGTATCCTAGATGGCAAAGACACAGCTTGCGCAGTTGGACTTGAATCAACAGTCATTGATTTAACAGGAGACATTCCCGTGCTTCTTCGCCCGGGGAATATTACCAAGGAAGAGATAGAAACTGTTATAGGCTCCATCCAACTTGGCAAATCCTTAATGGAAAGCAAAGCAGAGCAACAAGTTTCATCTGAGACACCAACAACAGAAGATACATGCCAAACACAGAATCCGCTTAAATCCCCCGGCCTTTTGAAAAGCCATTACGCCCCCACACTCCCGTTACGGTTAAACGCTACAGAAGTAGCAGGAGATGAAGCCCTGCTCGCCTTTGGCAACAAACCATTGTTAGGTTCATCATGTTGCCTAAACCTAAGTGAAGAAGGCGATTTGTTAGAGGCAGCTGCAAATCTTTTTTCAGCTCTTCACGAGCTGGATCAAAAACAAGGTATCCAAGGCATTGCGGTCATGCCAATCCCCGATACGGGTTTGGGCCTTGCAATTAATGATCGACTAAAACGCGCGGCTGCCCCCAGATAAATACACCCTTTAAATCTATCTAGCCTTTTAAAACCCCGAACTCTTGCAACGCTTTATTCATGAGTGCTGGTTCTGTGAAGTGGATCGCTTTGAACCCCAAATCCTTGGCAACCATAATATTATCTTCACGGTCATCAATAAAAACGCACTCTTCCGCTTTCAAAGAAAAGTCAGATAACAAACGGTGGTAAATCCTTGGATCCGGTTTTGCCAGTTTAACAGTGCCAGAGACCGTTATGCCTTTGAAATACTGTAAAAAGGGAAAGCGTTTTTGAGCGTGAGGAAATGTCTCTTCCGACCAATTTGTTAAACCATAAAGCGGCGTCCGTTGAGCATGGAGTTTTTCAAGCGTTTCAACCGTTCCTGTAATTTCATCCCCAAGTGTATCGGGCCATCTTGTCAATAACAGGGCGAGCGCCTCTTTATATTCAGGAAATTTCCCCTGCAACTCACCAATGACACTGGAAAAACTTTCTCCGGCATCCAACCTGTGATTTGCCTCAAAGGTAAAGACATCACTTAAGTAACGCTCCATTTCTTCTGTACTGGAAAATTCTGGTTGGTAAAGGTAACGCAAATTCCAATCAATAAGCACGCCACCAAAATCGAAAACAACATTTTTTATCATGAATCTCTCGAGAAAAATCTGTTAAAACAAACGGGTAAAAGAATATTTCTGGCCCCCCAGAGAAAAGAGATTTAGGCTTAGGCCATCCCTTATCAATCAATCTTACAAGAAATCCTGTCAAAATAATGACCGACAAAAATATTTCTCCGAAGCTTCCCAAAGAATTCCTTTCTGACCTGGAAACAGCTATCGGCGCCAAGGCGATGATTACCAACCTTGATGACATTGCCCCTTATATGGTTGAGCAACGGGGTCGTTTTGTCGGGGAAACATCTTTGGTTGTAACCCCCAAAACAGCAGGGGAAGTATCAGACATAGTCAAACTATGTGCAGAACATAATATCGGAATAGTTCCTCAAGGCGGCCATACCGGGCTTGTAAGTGGCGGCATACCCTTTGTTGGTGACAATGCCATCGTACTTAACACCAGCCGCCTGAATAAAATACGGGCTATTGATCCGGTAAATAACACCATGATTGTCGAAGCCGGCTGTATTTTACAGACAATACAAGAATATGCAGCAAAACATGATCGCCTGTTTCCTTTATCCCTAGGCGCAGAAGGCAGTTGTCAGATTGGCGGGAATATTGCGACGAATGCCGGCGGCATTAATGTCATCCGCTACGGGAATACACGACAACTTGTGCTAGGCTTAGAAGTCGTTACTCCTACGGGTGAAATATGGAATGGCCTTAGGGCCTTGCAAAAGGATAATACAGGCTATGACCTGAAACAGCTCTACATTGGATCAGAAGGTACACTCGGGATTATCACAGCAGCCGTTCTTCAACTGTTTCCAAAACCGAAAGAGCAACAAACTGCAATTCTGGCACTTAAAGACCTAGAAGACGCCCTGCCGTTACTCAATCTGGCTCAATCAATGCTCGGTGATGCGTTGACCTCTTTCGAGCTATTGCCACGGATTGGTATAGATTTCTCTCTTAAACATGGTCAAGGCGTGGTTGATCCAATTGCAGGGCGATATGATTGGTACATTCTGATGGAAGCTTCTGTCGCGATCACCCATTCCAACCTACAAGAGCTTTTCGAAAGTTATTTGGAAACAGCCTTTGAAAGAAATTGGGTACAGGATGGTGTCTTGGCGCAAAACAAAGCGCAATCCGATAGCTTTTGGTTACTACGGGAAAACATCACACTGTGCCAAAGACCAGAAGGTGGCTCCATAAAACACGATGTTTCTGTTCCTGTTTCATCCGTACCTGCCTTTATCAAGACAGCCAATGAAGCCGTTCAGAAAATGATCCCAGGTATTCGACCTCATCCCTTTGGTCATTTAGGTGATGGCAACATTCACTACAATCTATCCCAGCCTCTGGATATGGATAAACAGGATTATTTGAATCGCTGGGAAGAAGTAAACAGGGTTGTTCACGACATCGTACATAGCTTTAACGGATCAATTTCAGCTGAACATGGCATAGGCCGTGTCAAACGAGATGAAAACCAACACTACAAATCACCAGTAGAAATGCAATTAATGAAAAGTATAAAAACCACGTTAGACCCCAAGGGCATTATGAACCCCGGAAAGTTAATACCAGAAAATTAGTACCTAAAAATCAAGACCCGTGAGCTAATAGCGATAAATTAAATTTCCTCAAAAGAGTGCATTCAGTAATGATTATTAGACCCCATAAGGCAGAAGATGCGGCCGAGCTGTTGCAACTGTTTCACGATACAGTCCACAACGTAAATATTCAGGACTATAGTCAAGAACAAATAAATGCGTGGGCACCGGAAAATTTTGACCTCAATCGTTGGCAGGAAAGAACAAAAGGTTATTTTATTTTCGTTGCAGAGGACGATAGCGGCATCGTTGGTTTTGCAGAACTTGAAACCAATGGTCACATCGATTGCTTTTATGTCCACCATCAAAAACAGGGTCTTGGTATCGGACACAAGCTAATTGAAGAAATAGAGCGAAAAGCCAAGGCCCTCAACCTGAATGAAATCTTCGCCGAAGTCAGCATTACAGCACGACCATTTTTTGAGAGAAAAGGTTTCAGAGTTCTAGAGGAACAAGAAGTTTCTATCAGGGGACAGAACCTTAAAAACTATAAAATGAATAGACTTCTTGTATAACCAATAACGGGCATCACTCTGCCTAACCATACCTGATTCAACAGATAGAAAAAGCCCCGGACGATTGGGCGTTCCGGGGCTTCTAACGAATACGAATGAAATTTATTTCATTGTCGGCATCATAAATTCGGCACCACTACGAATGCCCGTTGGCCAACGAGTTGTGACCGTCTTCAAACGGGTGTAGAAACGAATACCTTCAGGACCGTGCATGGAATGATCACCAAACAGAGATCTTTTCCAGCCGCCAAATGAATGGAATGCCATTGGTACCGGAATTGGCACATTTACCCCAACCATACCGATTTGGATTTTGTGCGAAAATTCGCGCGCGGAATCTCCGTCACGGGTAAAGATAGCGGTACCATTTCCGTATTCATGATCGTTGACCAACTTAACAGCTTCATCAAAGGTATCGACACGAACAACGGCCAACACTGGACCAAAGATCTCTTCTTTGTAGATGGTCATATCCGATGTGACGTTATCGAACAAACACCCACCGATGAAATAGCCGTTTTCAAGGCCTTCCGGTTTTTTACCGCGACCATCCACAACCAGTTTCGCGCCTTCATTCACGCCAGCATCAACAAAGCCAGTGACCTTTGCCAGATGCTCCGCAGAGATCAATGCCCCCATTTCGGCGTCAGCAACCTCGTAATGTGCAATTTTAAGAGCTTCAACTTTAGGCGCCAGCTTCTCAATAAGAGTATCCGCAGCTTCATCACCAACCGCAACAGCAACTGAAATGGCCATACAACGTTCGCCCGCGGAACCGTAAGCAGCCCCCATGAGCGCATCAACAGCTTGATCCATGTCGGCATCCGGCATCACAACCATATGGTTCTTTGCACCACCAAGAGCCTGAACCCGTTTACCATTCGCTGTACCTGTTTTATATACATATTCAGCAATCGGAGTTGATCCAACAAAGCTAATCGCTTTAACACGCTCGTCTTCCAACAGAGTGTCAACAGCTTCCTTATCACCATTGACAACGTTGAGAACACCATCTGGCAAACCAGCTTCTTTCAGAAGCTCGGCAAGTCGCAAGGGGCAAGATGGATCTTTTTCAGAAGGCTTCAGAACAAAGGTGTTACCGCAAGCGATTGCGATAGGGAACATCCACATGGGAACCATTGCCGGAAAGTTGAACGGTGTGATCCCCGCACAAACACCAACGGGTTGACGCGCAGAGTGACTATCGACACCAGTGCCAACATTTTCACTATGCTCACCTTTCAAAAGATGTGGAATACCACACGCAAATTCGACAACTTCCAAACCACGGGTGATTGACCCCACAGCATCGCTAATCACTTTACCATGCTCAGCGCTAACCATGGCCGCTAACTCATCCATGTTCTGTTCAATAAGCTCTTTGAACTTGAACATGACCCGCGCGCGGCGCAATGGTGGTGTTGCCGCCCACCCCGGTAACGCGGCTTCGGCTACAGCAATCGCGTCCCGAACTTCTTCAGCAGACGCCAATGCCACTTCACCAGAAACCTGCCCCAAAGCAGGGTTGTGAATCTTGGCTGATCGACCGCCTTTTCCTGCGATCTTTTGTCCATTAATAAAGTGCCCAATTTGTTGGCTCATTCGCCTACTCCCACATTACTAGTTTCAGCGATTTACACGCCGTAACAAGGTTTTCAATTTCGTATTTATCATTTTGAATTTTCACATTTTCGCTTGATGGCATTCGCAAAAATAACTTCTATTCCTAGCTAATACTTAAGAGTTAGAGCGTCCTTGCTCATATATCCAGTTTTATCTATTCTCTATATCCAGATAAAAATTCACGCCTTCTTCGGCTATATTTTCTGTGGATAAATTCCATACCAAATATACGTAAGGAAATTTTTGAATTTAACAGCCAACACAACAAATAGAATATACTATTCAAAATAATAAATTTTCAGAATATTAATTCCATATTGAGTAAGTATCAGGCGCATCCCCTGAATTCAAGAAAAAGACAAAGGATTCCACATTATGTCAGAAAGCCTTTTCATTCTGGACAAGGAAAGCGATGAATCTCTCCAATTACAGATCAGGAGAAAGTTTGTTTCTGCGATTTTAGGGGGAAGCTTACCAGCTAGAGAACCTGTTCCCTCCAGTCGAAAACTGGCTGAACAACTAGATGTGTCTCGGATCACTGTCACTCAGGCTTATAATTCTCTGATCGATGACGGATATCTGACATCCAGAGAACGCAGTGGTATCTATGTCAGCGATCGTCTAACCCTTCCATTAACCCGAGACCAGCGTCAACAACCAAAGGAAGCCCCCTTACCTAGCCCTGTTTTCCAGCAAATGAAACATCGGCCTAGTCACCAGCAAAACATTGAAAAACCAGCAAACTGGCGGGATTACCCTTATCCTTTTGTGACAGCTCAGGTTGATAAGTCACTCTTCCCGATTGCCGCGTGGAGAGAGTGCTCTAGACAGGCTTTAAGCCTGAATGCGATGGCCGATTGGACTGAAGACCGCCTAGGAACTGACGATCCCTTTCTCGTTGAACAGATCAGAACGCGGCTACTTCCCACACGTGGCATTCATGCAAGTGAAGAAGAAATTTTGGTAACAGCTGGTGCTCAAAACAGCCTTTATATACTTTGCCGCCTTTTCCTTAACAACAATACCTTGTTTGGTATGGAAAACCCGGGTTACCCGGACCTCCGGAATATTATTCAGTGTATCGGTTCACGTATACGGTACCTAAAACTGGACAATCATGGACTAATCCCTGACCAACAAATAGACACCTGCAATGTCCTGGCCGTCACGCCAAGCCACCAATTTCCAACAACCGTCACCATGCCCCTACAAAGAAGAAAGGAATTGCTTGAACGTGCAGAAACCAACAACACCTTAATCATTGAAGATGATTATGAGCCTGAATTGAATTTTGAAAGCTCTCCAACCCCTGCCCTGAAATCCCTCGATAATGCCGGACGTGTCGTTTATGTGGGCAGTCTTTCCAAGTCTTTCTTTCCCGGATTACGACTTGGGTACCTCGTTGCTTCAAAAGAAATTATCCAAGAAGCAAGAGCGCTTGGCCGACTTATGCATCGACATACCCCAACCAACAATCAACGGACGATGGCACTGTTCCTCGCTCTTGGACATCACGATGCTTTGCGCAAAAAATTAAGGAAGATTTATAAAAACAGATGGCTCGAGATGAAAACGGGACTGGAAACAATCGGTCTTAATTTTCAAAGATCTTCCGGAGGATCAAGCTTTTGGGTCAACGGTTCCAAAGACCTGGACAGCAAAGAGTTATTGCAAGAAGCCCTAAAGAAAGGTGTTGTTCTGGAACCCGGTGCAATTTACTACTTTGACGCAATTCCACCAAAAAATAATTTCCGTCTTGGATACACAGCAATCGAACATTCATCAATCAATAACGGCTTAGAGCAGCTTCGTCTTGCATTGAACGGGATAAATAAAACTTAATGAAGTGTCAGCCCAACAGTTGGAACTAAAACAAACTCTTCATCATCAATTAATTCCGGCATGGCCAGCATTACATCCTCTTGCTGCGAATCATCAGAATGCATATAAAAAGAAAGCATTCCCTGATCGAGGAAGGGTGTGGGACGATAAGAGTGCTCAGCATCTGTTGATACGATATCAATCTCAGTAAGAGCCTCACCAACATCGTCCAAAAATAAATCCGACATTTTGGACGAAATCGTTTCAATAGATCGAAGAGATTGATTTAAATCGCCAGAATCGGGCTGTGCATGGTTTTCAAAAGCAATTGAATTCGCCAACATATCCTGCAAAGCATGTACTCCTTGCTCTGAACCAGCTGGTATACTCAAAAGGCCTCTCTCTGCCTTTACCAGATGTTCTTCCCTGAATGTGTCAGCATAACTTTCGCTCAATTGTGCAACAGCAACCATAATACCCTCCTACAAGCAGGACTATTTTAGAAAATTAAATCTAAAATTTGCGTTAAATATTCGTTGACAGAAATTAACCATAAATTGTGATTTGCATTCTTTTGCCCGCTAGCTACAAACTGCTTAAAGTTTTTTTAATCACAATCAGTTATCGATAATTTCAACTCAAATGCTGTAAGGGAGATCTAGACGGTGAGTAAATCAGTTGAAGACCGCAGGGTATTTCCAAGGGCAGAAGTGATTCTGGCAGGGCGCGTTGATGGTAACCTGCGGAAAAAAGACTGCGCTGTCATGGATATCTCTTTAACTGGGGCAAAGCTCGAGTTTGATCAGCCTTTAACAGGCGAAACGATCGAAACTCTTCGCTTTTCAAAATCGGCAGCTCTCAATGTTTCTGTTGCTTGGGATCATGGCACAAATGTCGGCGTTAACTTCACCGATGCGCCCCATGACATCGCCAACGTTCTTGAGCCTCTTTTACCCAAAAGCTGCTTTGAGCCTTTTGATAACAAAAAATAAAACGCCTATTATTAATAGGAAACAAAAAAATCCTGCGAAACGATTTCGCAGGATTTTTTTTAATACATAGATTGTTTCATCAGAAAACTAAACGTCTTCTTCTTCCCCTGGAAGCCCCGGAAGGCCCCGCTCTTTTCTTGGTGTTCTGCCAAAGAAATCGCGATAACATTTAGAAAAGTGGGACGCCGATACAAAACCACACGCCAAAGCCACATCAATAACAGACATATTTGTTTGCAGTAGGAGAAGGCGAGCTTTGTTTAATCTCAGTTCCAAATAATATCGCGCAGGAGAACGGCCAAGATATTTACGAAAGAGTCGTTCTAGCTGCCGGGTTGAGAGCCCCGCATCTTTAGCCAACTGAATACGCGTCAAAGGCTCTTCCAAGTTTTCTTCCATCAACTTGATAACTGCCAGCAGTTTTGGATGCCGCACACCCAATCGAACTGGCATAGACATACGCTGTTGATCATGTTCATCACGAATACGATCATGCATAAACTGGTTTGCGACTTCCCCTGCCAGCTCATGCCCATACTGGGACGAAATAATATTGAGCATCATATCAAGCGAGGCAGTTCCACCAGCACAGGTGAAGCGGTTTCGATCGATTTCGAACAGTTCTGGGGTAACTTCGATTTCGGGAAAATCTTCTAGAAATCCAGCCAAATTTTCCCAATGAATTGTACAGCTGTAATCATCAAGTAACCCAGCTTTTGCCAAAATATGGGCTCCGGTACAAAGAGCTCCAATATCAACGCCTTTTCTCTCAATACGGCGTAACCAGGAATGAATACGCCTATCTTCTATCTTATGCGCATCTTCCCCGCTGCAAATAATTGCCGCATGAAAATTATCCAGCTCATCAAGATTAATATCCGGAGCAATAGGAATACCACAAGAAGACAATACAGGCTGATCATCTACGCTGACCAAATTCCAGCTATAGAGTTTTTTTCCTGCCTCTCTGTTCGCAAGCCTTAACGGCTCTACAGCAGATGTAAAAGCGATAAGAGAGAACTTTGGGACAAGGAAAAAAACGATGCGCTGTGGCAATTCTTGCGGGGCTTTTCTAATCATCTCTAAACTTTCACCTGACACGCATGTTAGCAATATGAAGATACATTTATTAGTAAGTGCGTATAAAGTATCACAAGAATGAAGGATAACATCATTCTCTTGCCCTAACCTTAAAAAGTACACTTATTTTATCTTGAGCTTTTTACTCTTTAAAATGCCAATTATCAGAAAGTTTAAAAGTAAACAAGAACCGAATACTACTTTTATTTTCCGCGCATAAGAAAAGGCGACAAAAGTCGCCTTTTCTTAACAAATAAGATCTAAGTAGGATACTTAGGTAAAAGCGTCCGGCATAGACTCTTTTTTCTTGGTGATGAATTCATTCAAGGCTTCATCAATCGACGCATCAAGATCAGGCGCGACATATTGCTCCAAAGTCTTTTTTACAACAGCATTTGCACGTTGATAGGCATCAAGGGAGCCTTCAGATTCCCACTGTTCGAAAGAATTGTTATCCGCAATATTAGAACGATAGAAGGCAGTCTCAAAGTTTGCCTGAGTATGAGCACAGCCAAGAAAATGGTTACCAGGACCAACTTCGCGAAGGGCATCCATAGCTTGACCGTTCTCGGTCATATCATAGCCTTCCAACATACGCTGCATCATACCCAGTTGGTCAGCATCCATCACGAGCTTCTCATAAGATGAAATCAAACCACCTTCGAGCCACCCGGCAGAGTGGAGGGTAAAGTTTACACCAGCAAGCGACGTTGGCAGGATTGTATTTGCTGACTCGTATGCTGCTTGCGCATCAGGAACCTTGGAACCACAAAGCGATCCACCAGAGCGGAATGGAACCCCAAGACGACGCGCGAGCTGTGCCATACCATAAAGAACCAAAGCAGGCTCAGGTGTTCCAAAAGTCGGCGCGCCAGACTGCATTGAAATCGAACTCGCGAACGACCCCAGAACAACCGGGGCCCCTTTGCGAACCATCTGTGCGAAAGCAATCCCGGCCATCCCCTCAGCAAGGGATTGCGCCATCACACCAGCTGCGGTCACTGGCGCCATAGCACCCGCCAGAATGAATGGTGTGACAATACAAGCCTGCATGTGGCGAGCATATACCTTCAAGGCACCAAGCATTGTATCGTCAAATGTCATCGGTGAGTTCGCGTTGATCAGACTGATCATTACCGTATTGTTTTCAACGAAATCATCGCCAAAAACCAATTTAGACATCGCAATGGAATCTTCAGCGCGTTCTGGTGCGGTAACTGATCCCATATAGGGTTTGTCTGAATAACGTATATGGGAATACAGCATATCCAGGTGACGTTTGTTCACCGGAATATCAACAGGCTCACAAACCGTACCACCAGAATGGTGAAGCGCAGGCATAGAATATGTCAACTTCACAAAGTTCCGGAAATCTTCAATCGTTGCATAGCGACGACCACCGTCGAGATCACGGACAAAGGGAGGTCCATATACAGGGGCAAAAACGGTATTCTTACCACCAATAATCACAGACCGTTCAGTGTTACGGGCGTGCTGGGTAAACTCACTTGGTGCATGGGAACACCATTGGCGTGCAAGACCGCGCGGGAAACGAACGCGCTCGCCCTGTACATCACAGCCATTGTCTTTAAGAATTTGAAGGGCTTCAGGATCGTCACGGAATTCAATCCCGATTTCTTCCAGAACAGTTTCAGCATTGTGTTCAATTATTTCAAGCGCTTCTGCATTCAGTGTCTCGAAATAAGGAATATTACGTGTAATGTATTTTAGTTGCTCTGCTGAACCACTTGATCTGGCAGCACGTCGTGAAGCAGCACCACCGCCACTACGACCTCGACCGGCGCGACCAGCGCGACCTGATCTTGTTTCTGTATCACTCATTAAATGCCCTCCTGTAGAGACCTCGAATATTCCCTTCTGGCGGATAAGGCTCTGTCTAGATTGCGACCGACAAAAAACCAAATGCGGCAAGGAGGGTTAACAAGCTTATTTCCCTAATAAAAACCGTGAGAACAGATTTAAATTTCTCCTCATTAAATCACACTTTTGAGAAATATTTAAATTGAAGGCCATCTTCTTCAACCGTAACACATACGAGTCGTTTTCAATAAACATGAGATAAAACGACTTTCTTTGTCCCTAAAAGGTCAAAATCTGCTAACGTCGAAATGTCGTAAAAGATCACTAATGTCGTAAACTGCGAGTGTGGTGACGCAAACCGATAGGACGTTCAGCGGACTGTTCCCCATCATCATAGCAGGATGTAATCGGTGGCTGCTACTGTACAAAAATTACCAAAACTTTTTGTCGTGTCGCAAAAAATACCGAAACATAACATACAACTTTGACCCTGTGCATAAGCACGTTTAGTCGCATTAATTTGGAGTCAGGCGATGAAATCTCACTACAAAGCCGTCGTTATCGGTGGTGGTGCTGTTGGTGTTGGTACACTTTACCACTTGGCAAAAAAAGGTTGGTCAGATGTTGCGCTTTTAGAGCGCCACGATCTGACATCTGGTTCCACCTGGCACGCTGCTGGCCTGCTGCCTCTGTTCAACATGAGCTACTCTGTTGGAAAAATCCACCAGTACTCAGTAGATCTCTATGCCCGCCTGGAAGAAGAAACCGGCCTGAATTCAGGCCTTAAACAGGTTTCGAACATTCGTCTGGCCCGGACACAAGACCGTATGGACGAGTACAGATACTACGTTGGTGTGGCTAAAACACTCGGCATTGATGTTAAATGGCTTTCTGTTGAAGAGCTCAAGGAAATTTGGCCGCTTTGTAACACAGACGGTATTCTTGGTGCGATCCAGCACGTGGATGACGGATATGTACAACCTGCTGAACTAACGCAAGCACTTGCAAAGGGTGCCCGTAATAACGGTGCAGAAATTCACCAGCACACAACTGTTCTCGGTATGGAACAGCAAGATGATGACAGCTGGATCGTTCAGACTGACAAGGGTGATATCTCTTGTGAGCACGTTATCTCTTGTACTGGTAACTTTGCCCGCAAGACGGGTGAAATGGTTGGTCTCGATATTCCAGTCATCCCGGTTGAGCACCAGTTCATCGTGACTGAGCCTCACCCGGACATTAAAGCACGTCACGCTGCTGGCCTTCCAGAAATGGGTGTTTTGCGTGAATCAGATTCTTCTTGGTACATGCGTGAAGAAGCTGGTGGCCTGTTGCTTGGCCCTTACGAAGTTGGCGCACCTTGCTGTTATGTTGACGGCCCAGCGCCAGACGCAAAATACGAGCTGTTCAACGGTGAACTAGAACGTCTGATGCCATACATCGAGACTGCTTTTGAACGTGTACCAGCCTTTGCAGAAGTTGGTATCAAAGAAGTTTACAACGGCGCGATTGCCTACACGCCTGATGGATCACCAATTATTGGTCCAGCCTGGGGCCTAAAGAACTTCTGGCTTAACGAAGGTCACTCCTTCGGTATTACAGCAACCGGTGGTGCTGGTTGGCAGCTGGCAGAGTGGATCGTAGACGGCGAGCCAACAATCGATATGTCTGGCGTTGACCCACGTCGTTTTGGCCCTTACGCAGGTCGTGGTTTCTTGAAAGAAAAGAACGAAGAAGCCTACGCAAATGTCTTTACGGTTCACTATCCGGATGAATCTCGCCCGGCAGCCCGTGGTCTAAAGCGCTCCCCTTCTTATGATCGCATGAAAGAACACGGTGCAGTTATGGGCACAATCTTTGGCTGGGAACGTCCAAACTGGTTCGCGCCAGAAGGCTATGGCTTGACCGAAGAAGATCTAAACCAAGACGACACAATCACACGTGAAAACCACGCCCCTGCTGATGAAGGAAAACTTCCTGTAGAGAAATGGTCTTTCCGTCGCTCCAACTACTTCGAGCACGTCGGCAACGAATGTAAGAACGTTATGGAAAACGTTGGCCTGCTTGACATGTCAGCCTTCTCTAAGTTCATCGTTAAAGGTCGTGGTGCAGAAGCTTGGTTGAGCAGCTTGGTTGCCAACAAAATTCCGAAAAAGATCGGTCGTATGGCGTTGACACACATGTTGACCCTACACGGAGGTGTTCGCGCTGAATTCACCATCCTAAAAACAGGCAAACAGAGCTACTACCTCGTATCTGCTGGTGCTCAGGAACGTCACGACTGGGATTACCTTACGAAGCTAAAACCAACAGACGGTTCAGTTGAACTAGAGAAGATCACAACTCAGCAAGGTGTTTTCATTATTGCCGGACCAAAATCCCGCCTCTTGATGGAAAAACTGTCTGATGCTGATTTCTCTAACAAAGCCTTCCCATGGTTGACCGCACAACAGATCTCTGTTGGCATTGCACCAGTCACTGCTGCACGTGTTAACTTTGTCGGTGAGTACGGTTGGGAGCTTCACCACCCAATTGAAATGCAGAACTATCTTTTTGATGTTCTCATGGAAGCTGGTGCTGAATTCGGCCTGAAACCATTTGGTATCCGCGCAATGGATTCCATGCGTCTGGAAAAATCCTACCGTTTGATCCCAACAGAAATGTCCATCGAATATTCTGCGCTCGAGACCGGCCTTGATCGTTTTGTGCGCCTAGATAAAGAAGATGATTTCATCGGGAAACAGGCATTGGCTGATTGGAAAGAGCGTGGTTTTGACAACCAGTTCGTTACGATGGAAGTCCATGGAGTGACCGATTGTGATGCCCGTGGATCCGAACCAATTTATCTCAACGGTGAAATGGTTGGCCGCGTAACATCCGGTGGATACGGTTTCCGTACTCAGAAATCTATTGCCCTCGCTATGGTACGCCCGGATTTGGCCGAAATTGGCACAGAGCTGGAAGTCTATATCCTTGGAAATCTTTTCAAAGCAACGGTTGTTGAAGAATCACCGTATGATCCAGAAAACAAAATTCTGCGTAACGTCGAATAACATCGACTTACGTTAAAAATAAAAAGCCGCAGAGTTATCCCAACTCTGCGGCTTTTTTATTTTGCACACTTTACTAAGACAATTACCGCCCTGCAGCATATCCTTGCATTGAGCGAGGATTTGCAGCCGCTTTCAACAAACCGTTTTCTTTGGTTGCTGCAGCCATGCGCCCCAGTGACCAATCTGGCTCGATAACTACTTTATGGCCCCGACGTTTCAATTCTTCAATGGTTTCCGAAGGAAAACGTCCTTCGAGTGAGAGATTACCCGGATCACATTCACGCGGATAAAACGAGCTTGGGAAATGCGCGGTTTGGAAAGCAGGCGCATCAATAGCTTCTTGTAGGTTCAGGCCAAAATGAACATGGCGCAGGAAGAAATGGAGCGACCATTGATCCTGTTGATCCCCACCCGGCGTTCCAAAAGCCATGTATGGCACACCATTTTTCAAGGCGAGTGAAGGTGTTAACGTTGTTCTTGGTAATTTTCCGGGAGCGATACATGCCGGAGAAGTTTCATCAAGCCAGAACATCTGCGCCCGATTTGTCAGGCAAAACCCAAGTCCTGGAATGACCGGTGAAGACTGTAACCACCCACCACTTGGTGTTGCTGAAACCATATTTCCCCAACGATCAATAATATCGAGATGACAGGTATCTCCCTTTACACCGCCTTTATCGTCTGGTGTTGGTTCATCATTAAACCGCGCAACTGTTGGCTCACCAAGATCGGTATTATCTTTGCCTTCGTCTGTGGTTCCTTTGATCCGAACCACCACATTTCCGCCCTTACCGGGGACAGTCCCTGGTCTGATTTCCAGAGATGCTTTGTCCGTGATGAGTTTACGGCGTTCATCGTTATAAGCTTCGGACAGCAAGACATCCATCGGCACATCAACAAAATCTGGATCGCCATAGAAAGCTTCCCGATCCGCAAAAGCTAACTTTGCACTTTCCGTGACAAGATGTACAAAATCTGGAGATTTTTCATCCAGACTATCCAGATCGAAAGCTTTCAACAACGCCAGTTGCTGCAAGAAAACGGGCCCCTGCCCCCATGCCGCAGTCTTACAAACGGTATAACCATGATAATCGAATGTAAGAGGTTCTTCGTAAGAAGCGGACCACGCAGTGAAATCACTTTTATCCAATAAGGCCTTGTGACGTCGTCCTGTCGTATCCATAACCTCTGCGGTTTCACAGAAATCCAAAATTGCCTGCGCGACAAAACCTTCTGACCAAATTTTTCTGGCAGCCTTGATTTGCTCTTCCCGACTATCCGATACAGCTTCCGCTTCAGAAACAATCCGGTCGTACATATCAGCCAGTTCAGGATTTTTAAAAAGATCACCAGCTTCCGGTACTTTACAGTCTTTCAGGTAAATATCAGCCGAAGAAGTCCATTCGGTCTCAAAGAGGTCCTTAACCCGGTTTATTGTATGCGAGATATTGGGAACCAAAGGATAACCATCACGCGCAAAATTAATCGCATAGGATAGAACGTCCCGCAAAGACATCGTGCCATAATCCAACAGCATCAACATCCATGCATCAAAGGCACCGGGAACTACGGCAGAAAGCATACCCGACCCCGGTACAATAGATAAATCCAAGGCCTGATAAGCTTCCAATGTCGCTTTCTTCGGCGCAGGTCCTTGCCCATTAATAACTTTAACGGGCCCATCTTCCGGAGCCACAATGATCGGCACTTCACCACCAGGACCGTTAAGATGTGGTTCGACAACTTGCAATGCAAAACCCGTTGCAACGGCAGCGTCATAGGCGTTTCCACCTCGTTCCAGAATGCCCATACCCGCTGCTGTAGCCAGCCAGTGGGTTGAGGTCACAACACCAAAAGTGCCTGTAATTTCCGGGCGCGTGGTGAAATCGCTCATACTCTACTCTCCTGATCGAATAAGATTCCCCGAATGCGGATATCTAGGAAAAACAAGTGACTAGACCCGTAAAAAGGTATCAAAACAACATAACTTGACAGGTAAGATAGATCATGACGATAATTGGTACAACCAATATAACTTGGTAAAACCAAAAAATTATTGAGACCATACGAAAGACAACTTGATCATCGGAGAGTTTCCCAACCAAGCATCAAGGCATCAAAACCCTTCACACTATATGGCATCAAGGTAATAGGTGCTGTAAAATTCAGTAAAAATAAATCTAAGCCGAGATACCACTCATTCTCTAACTTAAAAAATTACTTAGTCAGGCTTTACATAGATGGACGCACTCCTTTCCACAGATCTGCTTATTCTAGCAGCTATCCTATTGGCCACAGGCGTTGTTGCCGGGCTGATTGCCGGCCTTTTAGGCGTCGGCGGCGGCATTGTTATCGTTCCCGTTCTATATCACCTTTTCAGTCTAATAGGTGTCGACGAGTCCGTTCGCATGCACACCGCCGTTGGGACGTCATTGGCAACTATTCTTGTCACTGGTTTTGCCTCTGCCCGTTCTCATTATGCCAAAGGAGCTGTAGATACAGACCTCTTGAAAAGCTGGGGGCCTGCCATTGCGATTGGCGTCTTGATCGGGGTTGTTGTCGGCGGAAATATTGGCTCGGAAGCTTTGATTGCAGTCTTTGCAGTCATAGCGTTAGTCGTCGCTATGAATATGGCTTTCCGTCCTGAAGGTGCACATATTTCAGATCAGCTTCCCGGCTCCCCCTTTAAACAACTAATCGGGGTTTTCATCGGCGGAATATCGGTGTTAATGGGGATCGGCGGCGGAACCTTGTCTGTACCTATTCTCACCCTTTTTAACTACCCTATTCGCAAAGCTGTTGCGACGGCTTCTGCCATCGGTCTTATCATCGCGGTTCCCGGCTTTCTTGGTTATATTTATTACGGTTTGGGACTACCCGGAAGACCAGACTTCTCACTCGGCTATGTAAACCTGATTGGCTTTGCTCTGATTATCCCTACATCAGGGTTCTTTGCCCCAATCGGCGCGAAGATTGCCCATGCGATCCCGCCAAAACTTCTTAGACTGTCTTTTGCTTTTTTCCTCTTCATCACAAGCTTGCGCATGATACATGACTTGCTAACATAAGAACGCTGCCTTAGAAGGCAGTTAAGGGAGAGCACAAGTATGACAGAGCAAAGTCAATCTACGACGCTAGAGCAAGAAACTGAAACGAACGATAATTCAGTTTCAACAGTGCGCGCCTATGAAGACGTTATCGCCAAGATCAGAAAGTTGATCAGCGATGAAGACATGGGCCCTGGGGACGCGCTTCCTTCCGAACGACGTCTATCTGACTTGTTTTCTGTCTCACGCCATTCTGTCCGTGAAGCCATTCGTGTCTTACAAGAACAAGGTGTCCTAGCGCCGAAACGTGGAAGTGGCAACTACATCAGATCTTCAACAAGGGAAGAGCTAACCCGCGCTTTGTCCTCTTTGGTTTCTGGGGATGCAAGACGTCTTTTCGAAGTCTTCCAACTGCGTGAATTAATCGAGCCGCAAATTACCGCTCTTGCTGCAGAAATGATCCTGCCGGAACAATTAGCGGAAATGGATCAGCTTCTGAGAACTCAGATGACGACGGAAGATCTAAGTGAACTTCAAAAGATCGACAGGAGCTTTCACGCACTCATCGCCAAGGCAACTGGGAATACGCTCCTATCTGATCTCATGGACAAGATCAGCGCATCTATAGACCCATCCCGTACCGAGGGGCATCAAAGTGAAGAACGTCGTGTTGCTTCCATCACCGGTCACTGCCGGATCTTAGCTGCGCTTCAGGCCCATGAACCCGATGCCGCAGCCGAAGCAATGCGGGACCATATCAACGATATAAAACACGCGGTTTCACCCGATACCCCATAAAACTCTATTCAGCAGCCAATACCGTTGGATAAGGATAAAGCACATCCATCGCGACACTACGCCCTGTATCAAGAACGATCCGCGCATGATAACGCTTCAAGGCCCGCGCATCTGCCGCACCACAACTATGGGCAATGATTCCCACTTCTTTACGCATATTCTCGGCATAGCTGGCAACCCGTACTGACTTCGTTTCAGGGTCCAGACCAAATTGTAGTTTTTTATTGTGAGTAGTGATTCCTGTCGGGCATGTATTCTTATTGCATTGCAACGCCTGAATACACCCAAGCGCGAACATAAATCCACGCGCAGAGTTGACAAAATCTGCCCCTGCGCAATAGGCCCACGCCACATCAGACGGGTTAATCATTTTACCACTGGCACAAACTTTAATACGATCACGCAGCCCATGCCTGATCAGGGTATCGACCACATGAGGTAAGCTTTCCCGCAAAGGCACCCCCATGTTATCAATCAAGCTCATCGGGGCTGCCCCAGTCCCCCCGTCAGCACTATCAATTGTGATAAAATCGGGGGCGCTTTCAATACCTCGTTTTTTGATTTCCTCGCACAGGTTATCAAAAAAACCATAGGTCCCGACAACCATTTTAAAGCCAACAGGTTTCCCCGTTGTATCACGGATGTAAGCAAGCATATCCAGAAGTTCGCTCTCGGATTTCACTTCTGGATGACGATTTGGACTGATGGCAGATTGCCCTATAGGAATACCACGGATTTTGGAGATTTCTTCGGTGACCTTTTCTCCGGGTAAAATGCCTCCTTTCCCCGGTTTAGCCCCCTGTGAAAGCTTTAGCTCAAACATTTTAACCTGGTCATGCGCTGCAATTTCCAGAAGCTTGTCTTCGTCAAAACCACCTTCGGGCTTGCGAACACCAAACTTGGCGGTTCCAATCTGAAACACAATATCGGCCCCACCTTCCAGATGATAAGGCGACAAGCCGCCCTCGCCTGTATTCAACCAGATACCAGCCTTCTTGGCCCCTTTTGATAAAGCCCGCACAGCCGGAATAGAAATCGCGCCATAACTCATCCCTGAAATGTTAAAAATACTATCTGTTTCATATGGTTGCTGACAATAAGGGCCAATGATCACGTTACCGGGTTCAATAGCGTCTTCCGCCTGTGTCGGGAAAGGACAGTTCACAAAGAAAACCGTTCCCGCAGGCCTGAGATCACGGGTAGAACCAAAGGCCACGGTGGAATCAACATTCTTAGCCGCACGATAAACCCAGGATCTTTCAGCACGATTGAAGGGCATTTCTTCGCGGTCCAAGGCAAAGAAATACTGGCGAAAGAACTCCCCCAGATGCTCAAAGAAATAACGAAAACGTGCAATGACAGGATAATTTCGACGCAGTGTACTCTCTGTCTGCGTTACATCAGTGATGTAGGCATAAATCAACCACAGAAACCCGGCCCCGACAGCCGTTATAAAAAGAAAAGAGAGAAGCTCCAGAAAGGTGACAACGAAGTCAGGTATCTGTTCCATTAAAATCTCTCCCCATTATAATTTTCATTACAAAACTATAATAGGAAAACTCTCTTAAAAGCCAGTCACAAGAAAAGTAGCCGTTTGTGACAGCATAAATTTTATGCCTTTCCTATCTCATACATAGTAAATTACCCAAAAATAAAAGCGCTGGAAAACCAACACTTTTATTTCGAGTATTTCTTCTAAATGCCTTTTCAATATAGGCGCATTCAGATCATGACTAAATATGTAATGCATGTCCCAAGGTTTTAAGGGCGGCCTCTTGAAAGGCTTCGCTTTGTGTTGGGTGGGCGTGGATTGTTCCGGCGATATCTTCCAGACGCGCGCCCATTTCAAGGGCCAGCGCAAAACCTGCCGACATTTCGGAAACACCTGCACCGACGGCCTGAATACCAAGAACCAGATGATTATCTGCCCGGGCAACGATGCGGACAAACCCTTCTTCGCGTTCGGCAGACATGGCACGACCATTGGCCTGAAACGGGAAGAGATCCTCTTTAATCTCATGTCCCAACTTCTTGGCCTCTACCGGGGACAATCCTGCCGTTACGATTTCCGGGTCGGTAAAGCAAACCGCAGGAATACAAACTTTATCCCAAACGCGTTTTTCCCCGGCAATGATTTCAGCAACCATTTCTCCTTGCGCCATGGCACGATGGGCAAGCATTGGTTCCCCGGTAACATCACCAATCGCAAAAGTTCCACGCATAGATGTTTCACACTTATCATTGATATGAATGAAAGGTCCATCCATACGCAAGTCAATCTCTTCCAAACCCCAGCCTTCAGTTACAGGCTTTCGCCCGACAGTAACCAGAATTTTATCTGCCGTGACCTTAACGTCAGTGCCTGCACTATTCTCAACAAGCAAGGAATTCCCTTTTGTGGAAAGTCCCTTTGCTTTGGCATTGGTCATGACCTTGATACCAAGACTGCTTAATCGCTTGTTTATTGGACGCACCAAATCTTTGTCATACTGTGGCAAAACAGATTTAGCCGCCTCGACAACCGTTACCTTCGCCCCCAGTTTTGCATAGGCAATACCAAGCTCAAGCCCGATATACCCGCCACCAACAACAGCCAACTTTTCTGGCACTTCGGTTAACGACAGGGCCTCCGTTGAAGAAATAACCTTATCCCCGAAAGGTAGAAAAGGCAGTTCCACTGGCTTGGAACCTGTGGCAATCACGACGTATTCAGCCCGTATGATCTGCGGCCCTGTCGGCGTGGCGACCTCTACAGTTTTACCATCGCGGAACTTGGCCCAACCTTCGACAGTCTTAACCCCGTGCTTTTTTAAAAGCCCGGCAACACCAGAATTCAGGCGGCTGACAATGCCGTCTTTCCATTCCATTGTCTGTGCAAGATCAATAGAGGGTTTTGTCGTCGAAATCCCAAGCGCATTTTCGCCTGATAAATGAGCGACTTTATCGAACTCCTCTGCGGTATGTATCAAAGCTTTTGACGGAATACAACCAACATTCAAACAGGTTCCACCGGGTTTTCCCGCCTCGATAACAACCGTATCTATCCCCAACTGCCCCGCGCGAATGGCACAGATATATCCACCAGGACCTGCTCCGATCACGAGAAGCTTTGTTTTAATTTCCTTCACGGCTTAGCCCTCCATAAAAATCATTGCCGGGGTTTCAAGCAGGGATTTAATCCGTTGCACAAAAACGGCCGCATCCCAGCCATCAATAACCCTGTGGTCAAAGCTGGAAGAAATATTCATCATCTTACGTGGCACAAAATCGTTCCCATCCCACATAGGACGTACAGACATTTTGTTAACCCCAAGAATAGCGACTTCCGGATGATTAATAACAGGTGTAGTTGCAATAGCCCCCAAAGGCCCAAGCGATGTAATGGTAATGGTCGATCCACTTAACTCTTCGCGTGTTGCGGTCCCTGCTTTGGATGCAGCTGCTAGACGATTGACTTCTGCCGCACAGCCCCAGACATCCCTTGCTTCCGCATGTTTTATAACGGGCACCACCAATCCGTTCGGTGTTTGTGCAGCCATGCCAATATGGACACCGCCGTATTGATGAACAACACCCGCCTCGTCATCAAAAATTGCGTTGAGGTTAGGTTGTTCAGCGACAGCCTTGACCAATGCCCGCATCAAGAACGGCAAAAGTGTCAGCTTTGGATGATCTTCAGATCTGCTCTTGTTCAATGTCGCACGCAATTCTTCTAACGCCGTCATATCGACTTCTTCGACAATCGTAATATGCGGTATGCGCGATTTGGAAATCGACATCTTTTCCGCAATTTTACGACGTAAACCTACGATCTTGACTTCCGAGACCGACGTATTGGGGACAAGCCCCCCTTTTGGATGAACCGCAACACTGCTGCCATCAAAATAAGTATCCAGATCTTCGTGGGTAATGCGTCCGGCTGGCCCCGTTCCCGTGACTTGCCGAAGATCAACACCACCGTCCTGTGCACGTTTTCGAATGGCCGGAGATGCAATAGGCTTCTCCCCTTCTGCTCTGGCAGGACCAATAGACTGTTTACGGACTTGAGATGCCGATGGCTTTTCTATCTCCACCTTTGTCTTTGGCGGCTCAACAACAAAAACTTGTTCTTGTTTACGAGACGCCTTCTTCTCTGCTTTTCCCGACTTAGGAGTTTCAGGTTCAACAGATAGAGGTTTTGACGCGCTATCCTCTGTAGTGTTCCCCTCACCATCAACTTCTAGTTTGATAATCGGGGCACCAACCGACATTACATCTCCAGGCTCGGCCCCAAGCCAAATAACACGACCATCCACAGGGGATGGAATTTCGACCGTTGCCTTGTCAGTCATCACAGCGGCAAGGACAGCATCTTCCTGAACCACATCGCCAACTGAGACTTCCCACTCGACGATCTCGGCTTCCGCAACACCTTCGCCAACATCAGGAAGCTTGATTACATATTCACCCATTGATCAGGCCTCCATCACTTGTTTTAACGCACGGCTTACTCTGTCCGGTCCGGGAAAATAAGCCCATTCCTGCGCATGAGGATAAGGAGTGTCCCAGCCTGTCACCCGTTGGATTGGAGCTTCGAGATGATAGAAACAGGTTTCCTGAACACGAGAGAGAAGTTCGGCACCAAAACCAGATGTCAGCGTAGCTTCGTGAACAACAACACAACGTCCCGTCTTTTTAACCGACGCGATGATTGTCTCTTCATCCAGAGGTAACAGACACCGCAGATCAATTATCTCCGCATCAATTCCGGTTTCTTTGGCCGCAGCTTCAGCAACATGAACCATGGTGCCATAAGCAATAATTGTAACATCTGCTCCCTCACGGGTCACTTTGGCTTTGCCCAATGGAACATTATAGTACCCATCCGGCACTTCACCCATCTCATGTTTCGACCAAGGAGTTACCGGCTGGTCATGGTGACCATCAAAAGGCCCGTTATAAAGGCGCTTTGGTTCCAGATAGATAACGGGGTCATCATCCTCTATCGCCGAAATCAGAAGACCTTTGGCATCTGCAGGGTTGGAAGGCACAACAACCTTTAGGCCCGATACCTGGGTAAAGACCGCTTCGGGGCTTTGACTGTGTGTTTGTCCCCCAAAGATACCACCGCCCGTCGGCATTCTGATTGTTATCGGTGCCGTAAAATCGCCCGCAGAGCGATAGCGCAACCGCGCAGCTTCCGAGACGATCTGGTCATAAGCTGGGTAAACATAATCAGCAAACTGGACCTCTACGCAAGGCCGCAAACCATAGGCCGCCATACCAATTGCCGCACCGACAATCCCGGATTCATTGATCGGAGCATCAAAGCAGCGGTTCTTACCGTATTTTTCCTGCAATCCGTGAGTACAGCGAAAGACACCCCCGAAGTACCCAACGTCTTCACCAAAGACAACCACGTCGTCATTTTTTCCCATCATGACATCCATTGCATCACGGATGGCTTCAATCATCGTCATTCTGCTCATGAATTAAATCCCCGCTTCCTGACGTTGACGCCGTAAATGCGGCGGCATTTCTTTATATACATCTTCAAACATTTCACGCGCTGAAGGCGATCCCCCGGAATGGAGCGTACCGTGACTTTCTGCTTCTTTTTGTGCTGCCAGTACGGTGTCTTTAATTTCAGCTTGTGTTTGTAAGTCGCGCTCTTCCGACCAAACTCCCTTGCTGATCAGATGAAGTTTCAGACGCTCAATCGGATCGCCTAAGGGCCAGGCATCAGACTCTTCTTTGGGACGGTAAGCAGCGGGGTCATCCGAAGTCGAATGTCCACCAGCACGATAGGTCACGTATTCAATCATGGTTGGGCCAAGGTTCAAACGTGCGCGCTCAGCAGCCCACTTCGCAACGGCATAAACAGCGAGATAATCGTTCCCATCAACCCGAAGTGCTGGAATACCAAAACCGTGCCCACGTGCAGCAAAAGTCCCGGATCCGCCCTTCGCGATTCCTTGAAAAGTTGAAATCGCCCACTGATTATTCACCACGTTAAGAATAACAGGTGCTTTGTAGGTGGACGCAAAAACCAACGCTGCGTGGAAATCTGATTCAGCCGTAGATCCATCACCGATCCAGCCCGCTGCAATCTTGGTATCATTTTTAATCGCAGAAGCCATCGCCCAGCCTACAGCCTGAATATACTGCGTGCCCAAGTTACCGGAAATGGAGAAAAATCCGTACTCTTTCTCAGAATACATAATCGGAAGCTGACGACCTTTTAACGGATCTTCTTCGTTAGAGTAGATCTGGTTCATCATCTTGACCATCGGATAGTCCTGTGCCAACAAAAGACCCGCCTGACGGTACGTCGGGAAATTCATATCCCCTTTTTCCAGCGCACATTGAAAAGCAGTTGAAACAGCTTCTTCACCAAGGTGTTGCATGTAAAAGGATGTTTTTCCCTGCCTTTGCGCCATCATCATACGCGCATCGAAGGCCCGAAGCGTCATCATGTGACGCAGACCCTTGATTAATTCATCATCACTCAACAGATCAGCCCAAGGACCAACAGCATTCCCGTCTCTGTTCAGGACGCGAATAATGGAATAAGCAAGATCCCTGATTTCTTCTGGTGAAACATCAACATCAGGACGCCGAACAGAGCCTGCCTTGGGTATCGTGACGTTAGAGAAGTCCGGTTTATCTCCCGGACGAAATTCGGGCTCTGGCACATGAAGGTGAAGCCGTTGTTTTTCACTCATCTATTTTTCTCCGGCAATATATTTCCCCTGGCAAGATATCTATCTCTGGCACTTGTCGCTCCCTAGGTTCAGCCCTTTTTGCCGATTTCGGCTTGTTTTTAATTACACCATTAATCTCAAGTGCAATCTGGGGCGTAATCTCTGTCAGTAATTATGACATATTATCGCTGGTGATTATTCCTAAAGTCATTATGATAACAGACTAATTGAGCTATTTTTCTCTAATAAATACATCTTGAGTAGTGATTTATGGAACTTGATGCGATTGATATAAAGATTTTGCGAATCCTTCAAACCGAAGGGCGAATTCGTTCTATCGACCTGGCTGAGCGTGTAGGTTTGTCGCCAACCCCCTGTGCTAGACGCGTAAAAATGCTTGAGGATGAAGGCGTTATCACGGGTTATGCCGCCCGGGTCGACCAAACCAAACTGGGGTATATGATCAACATCTTTGTTTCGGTAGAATTGGAAAAACAGGCTTCGGAGAACTTGAAAAAATTTGAAGAGGAAATAGATAAGTTTGAAGAAGTTGTAGAGTGTTACCTGATGACAGGCAGCCAAGATTTTTTGCTTAAAGTCGTCGCGACCGATCTTATGGCCTTTGAAAAATTTCTGCAGGAAAAGCTGACCCGCATTCCAACAATCCGGGCAGTAAGGTCTCGTTTTGCCCTGCGCAGCATTGTAGAGAGAAACGCGCTGCCCAGCCCTCAACGAGCGTCCTAGAAATGCAAATACCCAACCAAAGTTAAGCACTCTGTACATTGTTGCTCCTGTAGCGATGCCCCAAGAACCTATCGATCACCCGTTATACACAACTACCGTATAAGTTGATCATGAACGTTATAGTACCATCGCTTAAACAAAAGAGATACGAAAATGGCCACCACAAAATTGTGATGGCCATTTTAAATCCTGCAGAATGTATCTCTTATATTTTTATTCAGCAGCTTCTGGCAAAGCATTACGGTTGCGGATCAACAAATCACCGATACTGTTGGCCTTGTGTTCCACCAACGTGTCCGGACCACCCCAAATCGGAACGGCACGGCCAAGTCTAGCCATAATGTCATAGATAATGAACTTCGCGACGCCATTCCCACCACGCGTTCCCTCATACAGCAATTGCAAGGGATAAGCAGCATTCCCAAGAACCGGGATGAACCCCAAAAGCAATGCAAACCAAGGTCGGCTTGTTCCTCGGGCGGTCGACGCAATAATACGACACGTCGTATAGATCGTCCGCACAATGACACCGCCACTAAAATAACCAATAATCCCGCCCAGAAGTCCGATAACATCAAAAGCCCCTAACCCGAAGACAATCGCCAGGGTTGTGACTTTCACAAATGGTTTCAGCGCCATCAATACACCAAAGTCTGTGATATAAAGGCTGCTCTCGCTGTTTTCCATTTCATGCTTCAAAACATCGGCTTCACGCTCAGTAAGTTGGCGGCGTTTTTGCCAATCTTCGATACTGCGGCCAACCAGTAATCTACTCAATTGCGTTCTGTAGGACGGCAGGAATATAAATGCTTTAACTTTTGGCAACAAGTTACCAAGCTGTTTGATCAATTTGCTCTCTTTAAAGAACGAACTGATTTTACCAGCAACCTTTTTCAAGCCCTCTTTAGCTTGTCGTCCGTACCAACGTAACGGATGCTTTTTGTAATAATGAGTCTCTTCTTCAGAGATTTTCCCACGGGCAAACCTTGACTGGATGCTACGTTGTAAGCGTGACATAAAGCGCCAATCATCAGGTTTATGAATAAGACCGGATACATCAACACAAAGGGCCTCGTATTCCTGTTCGTTCATCACCTCAAGAAGTGCGTTTTTATTTACAACAATGTAATCACGAAGTTTTGCAACATCCACATCATCATAAAGCGGACGACCATTCACAACAGTGCGCTGTAAGTAATACGTAAAGAGGAGCTTAGGATTTGCAGGGAACAGGGCTGGCACACCGGATTCCAGATCAACCCAGACCCAACGTGTTTCCCCCGTTTCAGTCGTTTCCAACAGAAAATTACTGGTCGCAACCGGATTGCCATAACCTGCCTGCCAGGCAAGTCCATCAAACCCAGCGTCAAGAAGTAATCCCTGTAGAGGTTTCATTACGTTCTCAACCAGATCCTGAATTTCAGTCTCTTTTTGCGAAGAATACGGATGGTGCAATGATGGCGCCCGCCCATCAATAAATTCCATGGTAATTTCATTGGCTCGGAACTCTTCGTTCCATGACACAGAAATAATCTCTGCTATACGAAGTTTACCGGGTAGCCAGAGTTTCATCAGGGCAGAAAGAACACGACGCCGACAGGCAGCTTCAAGGATTGATCCCTGATGCCAAATATAGGGATTGTTCGCGCCAAAGATCACATTGTGAACGAGGCCGGCCAAAGTGGAGCCGACAAATATCTTACGTGCTGTCGCCCGACCATCAGGAAGATGATCCAGATACACAGTAGCAGATCGGCCAGCGCCAATCTTTCGATCTTTTAAACTCGACATTTAATTATTTTCCAAGCCTTGTACGGTGCCCGTATTCGCCCCTTCGGTTCACAAAATACCGAAAATAGAAATCAAAGCTGCGGGGAAATTTTTCGCGAGCAGCATATATCTATACTTTTTTTGTTGAAAAAACCACCCATAGCGAAATAAAAATGTCACTTTTATGCCTCAAATGATTCATGAACGATCTATCTTGTTCTGAAATCACCACTAAGTAAGCACAAAATCCATATAAAGAAATCCTGATATAGCTTGCGTCACGTACAAAAAAAGCATAGTTTCTTCCGTAGATATAAATCTCAATCTTGTGCGGCGAGTAACTATGGCCAATAAATTTCTAGATCTTTTAAAAACACGCGACTGGCTACTTGCCGATGGCGCAACAGGCACCAACCTTTTCGAAGTAGGCTTGGAAACCGGCGATGCCCCCGAACTTTGGAACATCGACGAGCCAGAAAAAATTTACAATCTTCAGAAATCTTTTGTTGATGCTGGGTCAGACATTATTCTCACCAATACCTTTGGCGGCACGCGAAACCGTATGAAACTTCACAAAGCAGAAGACCGCGTTGCAGAAATAAACACTGCCGCCGTAAAGATCACTAAGCGCGTTGCCGACGAAGCGGGCCGTCCTGTGGTTGTCGCCGGGTCTATGGGCCCCACAGGTGATATCTTTGAACCCGTGGGGTCATTGACCCGCGAAGAAGGTATTGCTGCATTTCGTGAACAAGCTATCGCCCTTGCCGAAGCTGGTGCAGATGTTCTTTGGCTGGAAACAATCTCAGCACCGGAAGAGCTGGAAGCGGCGGTCACGGCATGTAGTGAAACTGGCTTACCTATTGTGACAACGTTAAGCTTTGACACCAATGGCCGCACGATGATGGGCCTGACCCCCGGCGACTTTGCCGGACGCGTCAAAGAGCTTTCAACAGTACCTGTCGCTTATGGTGCTAACTGTGGTGTCGGGGCATCTGAAATGGTCACCGCACTTCAAAACATGGCTATGTGCGCGAAAGAAGGCGATGTTTTGGTGTCAAAAAGTAACTGTGGCATTCCTGAATACGTCGATGGTGCTATCCGTTACACAGGCACACCAGAATTAATGGCTGACTACGCAAGAATTGCCGTCGATTCAGGTATTAAAATCATCGGCGGGTGCTGTGGAACATCCCCCAATCATGTCAGACACATGCGTGACGCCCTTGATAACCATACACGCGGTCCGAAGCCAAGTCTTGACGAAATCGTCGCGCGACTTGGTGAAATTTCCAACGGAGCACGTGAAATGAACGAAGCCGGACCACTTGGGGCAAAACCAAAAGAGCAAACTGGTGGAGGTCGCCGGCGTCGCGGGCGTGACCCAAAACGTAAAGCTGCAGACGATGGAAAAATGCCCGGTCAGGAATAAACGGACCAAGCATAAACCACAACCTGATAACCGTTTAAACATACGAAAAGGGGCTTCATTTGAGGCCCCTTTTGCTTCATCAGCTCAGTAACTACCATTCAGAAAGATTTACAGAGAAATTAACTTAATACGCTCTCAAGATCTTCAATCGACAAAAGAACATGATCCGCCAGGGTTGAAAGCTCTTCACGTCCAGTTGTGCCTGTCAGAACACCGACTTTCAAACCAGCCCCGGCATTCATTCCCATTTCCATATCATGCAAGTTATCGCCAACAACAACAACATTTTCTGGGGCCACGTCCATTGCCTTACAAAAGCCCTGAACCATACCCGCGGTTGGTTTCAGCCCATGCCCAGAATCATAACCAGCAATAAAGTCGAGCTTATCGATACAATCAAACCGTGACAAAGAACGCCTCGCCCCTTGTTCACTATCGCTTGTTGCAACACCAAGTTTAAGCCCTCGCTCTTTCAAGCGGATAAACAAAGCAGATAGATCAGTCACAGCAACCGCAGCAGATTCTCCTTCGTCCTGAAAAATTTTCTCAACCGTATCAATAAGAACGTCATAATTCGCATCAGGTAGGAACTCGCACCACTTCGCAACGATTTCACCATTGCTACAGGCTGCCAGCATAGATCCTGATAAAACACGCCCCAGTTCAGCATCAAATCCCGTAGCAGCCAACAGCTGTGCAGCAAGCCCTGCATCCCCTTTGGCAGCCATTAAAGCCGCTTTTTGGTTAAGGGGCGTCCAGCTTTGTTCGTAATCAAGAAGGGTACCATCCTTGTCGAACAGGATCGCCTTAATCGTCATTAGATCAAAACCCTTTATTCTGCTGCATCGGCAATTGAGCTCTGACGAAGAATACCTTGATAGATCTCTTCATCGCCAACAACGCCGACAAGCACACCATCTTCTGCAAGTAATACAGGATTGCCTGTTGATTGGCGAAGTTCAATTGCGCGCTTCATCGTTATGTCAGGCGAAGCGGCCACAATATTACAATCGGGAATATCATCTAGCGAATGCTCAGGTCCAAAACTAAAGACAGGCAGCTCTTCTTTATCTTCAAAAGTTACTTTCTGCACAGCTCCCTTACCATCCATAGCCAGCTTAAAAGCGTCGTACTTATCAAGAATAACACGGGCACCATCTTTACGAAGTTCGCTTACAGGCGTCATCAGCGACGCGCAACGCAGAACATTCAGCGGGTTCATATGAGCCACGAATTCAGCAACATATTCATTCGCAGGATTCAAGACGATCTCTTCCGGTTCGCCATATTGAACAATACGACCACCTTCCATAATCGCGATATGCGTACCGATTTTTAATGCTTCATCAAGATCATGGCTCACAAAGACAATCGTCTTTTTCAGGTTTCTCTGTAATTCAAGTAGCTCATCCTGTAAGTGATCCCTAATCAAAGGATCCAAAGCCGAGAAAGGCTCATCCATCAATAGAATATCTGCATCCGTCGCAAATGCTCGCGCAAGTCCCACGCGCTGCTGCATACCCCCAGACAATTCATGCGCGTATTTATCTTTCCACTGATCAAGACTAACCATCTTGAGCTTTTCTTCGACGATGGCTTCACGTTCGGCTTTTGGCACGCCCTTAAGCTCTAGTCCGAGGCCAACGTTTTCCGATACAGTGCGCCAAGGTAGAAGCGCAAATTGCTGGAAAACCATGGAAACCCGTTCCATGCGCATATGACGCAGTGTTTTGGCATCGCACGAAGCGACATCAACAAGGTCATCGCCATCACGCACAAGAACTTCACCGCGCGTGACTTTATTCAGACCATTCACTGCGCGTAACAGTGTTGATTTACCAGAACCGGAAAGCCCCATCAGAACACAAATTTCGCCTTCTTCAATTTTGATGGAACCATCAGCGACCCCGAGAACACATCCGGTTTCCTCAAGAATTTCCTCTCGTGTTTTCCCCGCATCAACCATTGGGATGGCTTCTTTTTGATTATCGCCAAAGACAATATCGACGTTTTTAAATTCTACAGCTGTCATTTTATTGCTCCATCCCTACCTTAAGCGCCATCAACCGGGGCATTACGCTGCTTACACAGACGGTCCAACAAAATCGCAACAATTACAATTGCGAGGCCAGCTTCAATGCCCATATCAAATTGACGTGAATTCAGAGCACGTACAACCGGCTTACCGAGTCCATTTGCGCCAACTAAAGCCCCAATCACCACCATTGAAAGCGAGAGCATAATACACTGCGTTACACCGGCTCTAATAGTTGGTAAAGCATATGGAATTTCAACCTTCCAAAGTAGCTGTTTCTTTGTTGCTCCAAATGCTTCTGCGGCCTCTACTAAAGGCTTTGGAACAGATGATATACCCAAATGTGTTAAACGTACTGGTGCAGCAACGGCAAAAACCACCGTTGCAACAAGTGCAGGTACCACTCCAAGACCAAAGAGCGTCATTGCAGGAATAAGATAAACAAACGTCGGAATTGTTTGGAGAAGATCAAGAACAGGCCTTAAAAGCGAAAAGAGCCATGGACGGTGAGCCGCAGCAATACCTAGCGGAACGCCTGTGATTATGCAGACAATCGTCGCATAAACGACAAGAACCAGAGACTCAACCGTTTCAGTCCAATAGCCAAGATTTACGATAAACAGCAAAGACAGGAACACAAACATGGAAAGTTTCCATGTGCGCTGTAAATACTGTGCAAGTCCAGTGATCATAATGATCACAACAATCGATGGTAAGAAAAGAAGTAAATCCACGGTTCCATCAATCAGGAAAGTGCCGCCATCAGTTATTGCGTCAAAAAAGCCCGCAAAGTTATCGATAAGAAAGTCGAAAAAACTTTCCCCCCATTTCCCGACGGGAATTTTATGATCAACCAACCATTGCTCGATGCCGGACATTGTTAATCCCTCTGCTCCAAAGCGAACCCATAAAACGATTGTTTATGTGTTCTTTTTTATCTGTTTTTTTCGTTACCACCAGATTCCAAGATAAATAGGCTTTAATAATAACCTGTATTTCCATCACTGGTTTTATTTTTATCTAACATACAAGAGGGCCGACAGAATGCCAGCCCTCTGTAAAAATTTCTCATGCGTTAAGACTTAAAGGCCGAGATGACCTTTTACTGCAGCAAGACCGTCACCACCATCAAATGTGGTTACACCTGCAAGCCATGCATCCAATGCATCTGGGTTTGCTTTTAACCATTCAGTTGCAGCAACCGGACCTTCTTTACCATCATCCAGGATAGCACCCATGATTTCATTTTCCATGGCAAGTGTGAAGCCCAGATTACCAAGAAGCTTACCCATGTTCGGGCATTCACTCGCATAGCCTTTTCTAACGTTTGTATGCACATTCGCACCACCAAAGTTAGGGCCAAAAATGTCATCACCACCTGTTAGGTAAGTCAGCTCGAAGTTTGCGTTCATTGGGTGAGGAGCCCAACCGAGGAAGACAACGCCTTTATCACGACGCGTAGAGCGCGCAACCTGAGACAACATGCCAGCTTCGGATGATTCAACAACTTCAAAATCTTTGAGGCCAAAGGTATCTTTGTCGATCATATCCTGGATAAGACGGTTACCATCGTTACCTGGCTCGATACCGTAAATTTTGCCGTCAAGATCGTCTTTGAATTTTGCGATATCCGCAAAATCTTTCAGGCCTTTGTCAGCAAGGTAAGTCGGAACGGCAAGGGTATATTTAGCCCCTTCGAGATTAACACGAACGGTCTCAACAGAACCTTCATCACGATAAGGTGCGATATCAGCTTCCATCGTTGGCATCCAGTTACCAAGGAAAACATCAACGTCACCGTTCTTTAGACCTGCATAAGTTACAGGAACAGAAAGGATTTGAGTTTCTGGCTCATAGCCAAGGCCTTCCAGAACAACAGATGCTACAGCAGTTGTTGCTGTGATATCAGTCCATCCAACATCGGAAAAAGTAACAGATTGACAGCTAGCTGGGTCAGCAGCATGCGCCCCAGTTGTAAAACCAGCTGCAGCGATGGCCAGTGTACTAGCCGAAATCAAGTGTTTGAGGTTCATTCACTTGTCTCCATTTTTACGCCACAAGAGGACCTCGTGGCTCTAATTTGATTTTAGCAAGATACCCGCAAGTTCATTATTATTCTAGCAGGATCTTTGCCTGATTAACTCCCTCGTACGATCGAAACTATCGTCGTAACTCCACTATCAATAATTTATTTTGATTGAACGTTCAATCAAAATAAATTATTGATAAATACAGCGCAGTCATCAAACCATGAACCAGTACTGTGATTTTGTAAGTTAAATCATAGGCTAAGTTCCAAATAATGCGTCACAAGACAGGAAATAAGCATATCGATTTTTTTGTTTCTTAAGTCTCCTAGAAGAGCTGAAACATTAAATAAAAAGGAAACAAGGTCTTGCCAAAAGTAGGAATGGAAGAGATTCGGAAAACCCAGTTGATCGAAGCAACAATTGCAATGATCCACGAGGAAGGGTTTACCAATGCCAGCATTTCGAAAATAAGCAAACGTGCAGGCCTGTCGTCGGGAATTGTCGCCCATTACTTTGATGATAAATCAGGGCTGTTAACAGCGACACTCCAATACCTAATGCGCAAGCTTGGCGAAGAAACAAAAAAACAACTGGAACACGCCAACACACCGATAGAACGCCTGCTTGCCGTCGTGAATTCAAACTTTTCAGATGAACAGTTCAAACCAGGCGTGGTTGATGTCTGGTTGGCATTCTGGGCTTTGGTTCCAACATCCGAAAAATTGGGACGCCTGCACAAAATCAATGAACGCCGCATGCAGAGCAATTTTCAACACGCGTTGAAACCTTTGCTTCCCGAACAGATGGTCGCCAGTACAGCCACAGGCTTGGCAGCCATGGTCGAAGGCCTCTGGATACGCTGTGCCCTGACAAAAGGCGGGGTCACGCCAAAAGAAGCCATAGCGATTATGGAAAGTTACATCAGCAGCCAGATATTGGCTCATCAGAAATAACTTAAGACATTAGATTTAAACAATTCAGATATATTTGAACAAGATATTAGAACTTTAGGGATCAAAATAATGGCAAAGCTTCCTACTCAACAGCTTTACATCAACGGTAAGTACACAAACGCCACATCCGGGGAAACATTTGAAACTACTAATCCGGCGACTGGTGACGTTATTTGTGATGTGCAGATTGCATCAACAGCAGATGTTGATAAAGCCGTCAAAGCCGCCCAGGCAGGTTTCAAGATCTGGTCCAAGATGAGTGGCACAGAAAGAAGTCGTATTCTTTTAAAAGCCGTTGCCTTGCTCCGCGAACGAAATGACGAGCTTGCCATTCTTGAAGTCATGGACACAGGTAAACCGATGCAGGAAGCAAACTGCGTTGACGTAGAATCAGGTGCTGAGTGCATAGAGTATTTCGCAGGGCTCGCGGCCTCTATCAATGGCGAACATATTCAACTCGCAAACGGTAACTTTGCCTATACGCGCAAAGAGCCGCTCGGTGTCTGTGCTGCCATCGGGGCATGGAACTATCCAATTCAGATTGCTTGCTGGAAATCTGCCCCTGCCCTCGCATGCGGAAATGCAGTGATCTTTAAAGCATCAGAAGTCACCCCGCTTACCGCACTAAAACTCGCAGAAATTTATACAGAAGCTGGCCTACCCGATGGTGTTTTCAACGTAGTGTCCGGTTTGGGGCCAGTTGGTCAAATGCTCGCTGAACACGAGGGTATCGAAAAGATCTCACTGACCGGTTCAGTCCCTACCGGAAAACGGGTAATGGAATCAGCGTCAAAAACGCTCAAACATGTGACACTCGAACTCGGCGGCAAATCACCTCTCATTGTTTTTGATGATGCAAATCTGGATAACGCTGTATCAGCTGCCATGCTTGCAAACTTTTATACCCAAGGTGAAATCTGTTCCAACGGAACCCGTGTATATGTTCACAAAGATATCAAAGACACCTTCTTGGAAAAGCTCATTGAGCGTACTTCCAAGATGATTATTGGCGACCCTATGGATCTGGAAACACATGTCGGATCACTCATCCACAAGGATCACATGGAAAAGGTTCTGAACTATATCGAAATTGGTAAAAACGAAGGGGCAACCCTTGCTTATGGCGGAAACCAAGTCACCGTTGAAGGCTTCGAAAAAGGCTGTTTTATTGAGCCAGCAATCTTCACAGATGTAAAAGCCGACATGCGCATTGCACGCGAAGAAATCTTTGGCGCTGTTATGTCTGTTATTACCTTCGATAGTGAAGATGAAGTCGTAGAAGCCGCCAATGATACACAGTTTGGTCTGGCTGCGGGTGTCTTTACACAGGACATCAATCGTGCCCATCGCGTGATAGAAAACCTCGAAGCCGGAACTTGCTGGATCAACAATTATAACATTACGCCAATCGAAATGCCTTTTGGTGGATACAAACAATCTGGTATTGGTCGTGAAAACGGCACCGCGGCAATCAATCACTTCACCCAACTAAAATCAGTTTATGTTGAGATGGGTGATGTGGATTGTCCTTACTAGGATAAGGACTAAATCATCATGGAATTTGCACTTCACGAACGTCTTGAAGCAGATACGGTAACCATAACAGAACTCTCGCATTGTCGGGTTCTGCTTATGAACGACAGCCAATATCCCTGGTTGATTCTGGTACCGCGTTACAACGACCTTCGTGATTTGCATGACCTGCCAAAAGGTCTCTTTTCGGCCGTAATGGAAGAAATCAGGTATATATCAGAAATACTCACAGAAGAATGTACAGCCTTTAAAATCAATGTCGCTGCACTGGGAAATATGGTTCCACAGCTTCACATCCATGTCATTGCACGCTTTGAAAATGACGCAGCCTGGCCAGGTCCGGTCTGGGGTGTAACAGAACCACAGCCCTATAGCCCAGATGATCTAGAAGCAATAAAAGTTAAACTTGAAACCGCAATCGAAAGTGGGCGCAAATTACCTGAGTAAAACTTCCTCCCTGAGCCATGCTCAAGTTGTTTTCCTCAGGCCTCCTGCCTTACCATACCCACCAATCGATTGCGGTTTCCTTTTTCGATCAATAATCTGTCTGTGAAGAGTTCCCATCCCATACAGATTACTTGACGAAGCCATCAGCTAACAAATAAAACACACTTATTTCTTAGCCAAACAAGACACCAAATTGTCACCCAGGCTCGTCATTAGGGCTTTATAGGCTTGAGGACCCTTCGCAAGGTTTGATCCCAAAGGATCTAACTCACCGATATTCGTATCAAGATTTTCCGCTAAGACATCAACCACAGCTGGTTTGAACTGTGGCTCCTTAAATATACAAGCTGCCTTTCTTTCCCGAATAACCTCACGTAACTCTGTAATCCGCTTGGCACCTGGCTTTCTTTCAGCATCAATGGTTACTGACCCAACCGCAGAAAGGGAAAATTCTTTTTCAAAATACTGATAGGCATCATGGAAAACCAGATAAGGCTTGTCCTGTACAACAGATAGCTGAACATCCAAATCCTGTTTTAACACCCCGAGATCAGCGGTAACCTTTTTTACATTGGCTTGATAGATGGCCGCATGATCAGGATCAATTTTGGCGAGCTCATCACCAACTCTCTCTACAATTGCCTTAGCATTGTTGATAGAAAGCCAAATGTGCGGATTAAATTGTCCGTGATCATGATCGTGATCTTCTTCATGGGCATGCTCGCCATGGTCTTCTTCGTCGTGATGTTCATTGGCATGCTCTTTATCATGGGCATGGTCATCATGATCTTTTGCATGATCGTGATCGTGCTCTTTATCATGATCATGTTCCGCTTCATGCTCATCATGCTCATCATGCTCATCATGCTCATCATGCTCATCATCGCCATGGTGATGGTCATGTTCCCACTGTCCAGAGCTACGATTTTCAAGAAGAGTGATACCTTTAATGTCCATCAACTCCAGGACTGTTTTTTTCCCTTCTTGCTGGGAAAGAGGCTTCTTCAGAAATGTTTCGAGACCTTCTCCAACCCAAACAACCATGTCAGCATCATTCAACATACGAACTTGGGAAGGACGCATACTATAGCCATGTGGAGAAGCACTCTTATCCATAATAAGTTCAGGCTCACCAACCCCTTCCATTATTGACTGCACAAGGGAATGAACTGGCAGGATCGATACAGCAACTTTAGGTGCCTCGCCCGCAGCAGCATTCATACTAAGTCCAGAAATGATAGAACTGGCCAGTAAAGAAACACGGAGAGGATTTCGTAACCCTGATTTTCTAGAGAACATCATAGTGAACCTTATAATTACACCTAAATCGGTGATGAAAAGTAAGATAATGGAGTAAATTTAAATAATGATATGTTATAACATTTACAGCAATGTCAAGACAGGATATCTATAGGGCATGAAAAACTTTGATACTGTTTCTCTCTCTTTTAGTGGCGGATCTCACGATCATAAACACTGCGTAAAGACAGCTTTAAACGACGCGGAAGCGCTATGCTCGGCTCGCGGTGCCCGCTTGACTGATGCTCGTAAACGCGTGTTGGAATTGGTGTGGGAAAGCCACCACCCCGTTGGTGCTTACGATGTACTTTCCAAACTTTCTCAGGAAAGCGGGAAAACAGCCCCACCGACAGTTTATAGAGCTTTAGATTTTCTTTTGGAACAAGGCCTTATACATAGAATTGAATCTTTAAACGCCTATGTCGGCTGTTCTCATCCATCAGAAGAACATTCTGGTGTTTTCCTTATTTGCAATAACTGTGGGTGCGCAGCTGAAGTTCACGATTCAACAATTGATCAAGCAATTTTAAAGAAGACAGATAGTCTTGGCTTTAAAACCGATCAGCGAATGCTGGAAGTTCGGGGAACTTGCCCGGATTGTCATTCAACACAGTAAGACAAAGAGCCCTTGGCTAAGAGTTAGCGACACATACCATGGAAGATATCCTTAGCGATAAAACCCCTAATTTCAGTGACCCGAGTTGTGGTTGCGGACATGACCATAACGCACCCGAGCCAAGTGGAGAGCCTCTCATCCAAGCCGAGAACCTGACAATTAATTTTGGTGGGAAAACAGCTATTCACGACGTCAGCTTAACAGTTCACAAGAATGAAATTGTTACTCTGATCGGGCCAAACGGTGCTGGAAAATCAACACTCCTTCGCGCACTACTACAGGCTATAAAACCAACAAAGGGTGAAATTTGGCGTAAACACGGCCTCGTCATTGGCTACGTCCCCCAAAAGCTAAATATCGACCCAATTATGCCCATGACTGTCGAACGCTTTTTATCCATACCGGACAAGCGTCCACTTTCAGAACGAGAAACAGCCCTCAAAGATGTTGGTGCTCATCACACTCTAAAGCAAGCCGTGCAAAGCTTGTCAGGTGGTGAATTCCAACGTGTTCTTCTCGCCCGCGCTATTCTCAGAAAACCCGATCTTCTGGTTTTGGATGAGCCAGTTCAAGGGGTCGATTTTCAAGGCCAGACTGAACTCTACAAACTGATTTCCCGCCTTAAAGAACAATCAGGCTTTGGCATATTGATGGTCTCTCATGACCTGCACATCGTCATGGCCGAAACAGATCGAGTTGTTTGCATTAACGGCCACGTCTGTTGCTCTGGTGCTCCGACACAAGTCAGCGACAGCCCAGAATATCTCGCGCTATTTGGTGGACAAACAAAACCCGGACTTGCCGTCTACCACCACCTTCATGATCACTCTCATGATTCTAGCCATGACCACCCCCATACGACGTCGGACCAAGCATGATATTTGAAGATTTCTTTCTGCGCGCACTTGTTGCTGGAATTGGTGTTGCCTTAATTTCCGGCCCCTTGGGCTGCTTTGTCGTCTGGCGTAGAATGGCCTATTTCGGTGATACGCTTGCGCACTCTGCACTACTCGGTGTCGCTCTTGGATTACTGCTGGGTTTTAATCTAACTGTTGGCATTATTGGAACTGCCATCATGATCGCTTTAACAGTTACGCTATTCCAACATCAAAAAAGAATCGCAAGCGATACATTACTGGGGATCATGGCCCATTCAAGCCTTGCGATCAGCCTTGTTGTCCTTGGACTATTACAAGGCTATAGGGTTGATTTGCTTTCCTATCTTTTCGGGGATGTTCTTGCTGTAAATTATGAAGATATTTACTGGATTTATGGTGGAGGTGCTGTTGCCCTGTCTCTCCTTGCCTATATCTGGAAAGACCTCCTTGCCCTCACCCTCCATGAAGAGCTCGCACGGGCAGAAGGCATAAATGTCATGCTTATTCAGACCCTTTTTATGATAACAGTCGCTATCGTTATAGCCATTGCAATGAAGGTGGTTGGCGTTCTTCTCATCACTTCTTTGCTCATTATTCCCGCAGCTGCTGCAAGAAGGTTTGCCAAAACACCAGAACAAATGGCCGTTATTGCATCCTTGATAGGTAGCCTTTCAATTATCATTGGTCTCTTCGGTTCTTTGGAATGGGATACACCATCAGGTCCATCCATTGTTGTCGCCGAAGTTATACTTTTTCTAAGTGGATTAATTTTTGGTGGCTTGCTAATGAGTAAAAGCCGCCGTCTTTCTTAATCGATAAGTTTTGCTAAAAACATCTCATGAGCAGCCCTTTTATTAATTACAGTGCTCTTTAACTTCATTCAGCAACCAATCTCTAAATTTTTTGATCTTTGGCATATTTCTACGAGCTTTAGGATACACAAGCCAATACCCTCGCCCTTCATCATGACAAACATCATCAAACGGTTGAATTAAACTGCCTCTTTTTAGAGAATCTCGGTAAAAATCTGGCGTTAAAATGGCGACCCCTTGCCCTGCCTCCGCCGCCCTTGCTTCTAACATCTGAATCCCCATTCGACTTCGCTTATTACCGCGAAGCCCTTCTGATTGTACCCCCATAGAATCAAACCAGAGTTTCCACCACGGATCAGAGGCATCAACTAATGGCAACTTCAAGAGATCTGAAGGCTTTTTAATACCACCAACTGATTGAGCTAAATCAGGACTTAACATCGGAGAAAACTTAGCTGGTATCAGTAAGTGAGTCTCGGCTCCTTGCCATTGCCCATCACCAGATCGAATGCCCAAATCAAAATCTTCACGCGAAAAATCTACGACGGACATAGAGGTATCCAGGCGAACGGCGAGATCGTCATGTAAAATTTGAAAATTACCTAATCTTTCAGCCAGAAAATTAGTCGCGAAAGTCGTAACGGTTGTTATAGACAAAAGGTTATGGCTTGCATCTTCAGCCATAACAAATGCGGCACGCAACAGTTCAAATGCCTCTGTTACAACTGGCGCAATACGTTCACCCGTCTCAGTCAGACTCACCTGCCGAGGCTTACGTAAAAAAAGTGGTGTACCCACTCTCTCTTCAAGGATCTTCATTTGATAACTAACTGCGGCTTGGGTCATCCCCAGTTCTTTTGATGCACGCGTAAAGCTACCATGACGCGCCGCAGCTTCAAATACACGAAGAGACGAAAGGGGCGGTAATTTTGAAGGCATAATACATAAAATCTCCTTATGTATAGTAATCAGAATTTAGTTGGATATTCAAATCACTATTACGCACATTGCAAACAAGAGATAAAGAAATCATCAGGAGAAAAGAAAATGGCTATCGTAAATAATCCATGTAATTCGCATTATGTCGCAACATCAATCAAAAGTAGGAATAGCTTATGGACAGTCCGTAACCTATTTAAAAAATTATTTAAATTAAATAAAAGGAAGAAAATTACATCTCTTAAAAATATGCATAACCTTCCAACTCATATAAAAGAGGACATTGGCTTTTGGAATATAAGACCTGCTGAACGCCATCCTTTACCGACCGACCACTAATAATAAACCTAGATTGAGCACAGTGAGCCCGACAACACATTGCACTCAACCACCTTATCAATTGCATGGCTAAGGAGTGATCGACTTTCAGGGGCAGTCAAACAGATACGGATATGATTAGTCGGCTGAGGGACGGTCGAAAATAAATCCCCAGAAACCACATCAATACCAGCGTCATGAAGCCTGTCAACAACGTCACTCACCTTACCTGAAACCGCGAGCCAAAGATGGGGACATGGTGTTTTCTCCCAATTCACAGATCCCATTTTTTTAAATCGCGATTTCGCGAGGCTCCACCGAGCCTCGACTTCGTGTCTTTGCCAGTCAGCCCTGGCAAAGGCACGTCCCTCTAATATCCACATGTTTGCTAATTCAATCATAAAGGGGCTCATAGCCCAGTTTGTAGCATGAACTTCTGCATCAATTGACTTAATCAGACGCTGACACCCACTGACAAACCCATATCGTAGACCCGGGGCCACCGACTTGGATAGGCTTGAAATCAAAACAGCATGATCTGGCATAAGGACAGACAGAGGCTTATTGCCACTTAAAGGCCCGTACACATCATCCTCAATAACAACGATGTTATGACGCTTGATAATTCCAACAATATCAGAGCGCCTTTGCTCTGAAGTCGTAAAGCCTGTGGGATTGTTCAAGTTAGGGTTAAGGACAAGGATTTTTCCGCCACTTGCAGTTAAGGCCTTTTCCAAGCTCTCTGGCTCTATACCCTCCTCATCACAGTCAATCCCAACCAACTTCAGTCTTAACTGTCGGGCAACAGCCTTCATCCCGGGAAAGGTATATTTTTCAACAAGTACTTTATCCCCAGGTTCACATAGAGCGAGCAGAGATGCCAAAAGTGCCTGCTGCCCCCCGGCACAAGGAACAATATCGCTCGGCTTCACTTCATAACCGCGCCAAGATAACCATTGGCTCGCCGCAAATCTGGTCCGCATCAGTAAATCAGATGAATGGTACGAAAAAGCCTCTCTTCCGGCACCTCTCTCAACTGCCTCAAACAGTAGCTTTTGCGCGTCCTGATCATCCGGATGTATGGCAGGAATGTTGGTAGATAAATCAAAATTCCTGTTCCCGAATGAATTTTTCCCATAATCCTTAAGGGCAAAAAGCTCTGCTTCTCGGCTTGTTGCAAGAACATAGGTTCCCCGCCCAACTTCCCCACCAATCAAATGTCGTCTTGTCGCTTCCTTATAGGCCTGACTAACCGTACTGACATTTAACTTCAACTCCCAAGCAAGATCACGATGGGTCGGCAAACGTTCTCCAGGCAATAGTTCACCTTGCTGGATCGCCGTTGAGATAGCCTCAACAATTGCCAAATATTTAGTTTTGATTTTCGGATTTAATTCAGGTTTCCACATACCATCTACTTTATTGTGTGCCATACAATATTAATATTGAACCATACAATCAAGCTGCTACTCTTAAAAAAATACAGCGAGGAATAGTCAATTCTCATCATCAGCAAAATAACCCCACTGCTGACAAAGCATTCAGAAAGAGACGACCATGTTTACAAAGCAACAGCTTGAAAGTGCTGCGCAATATATTTACCAACATATGTCTGCGACCCCGCAATACAGCTGGCCACAAATAAATGCAAAAGCTGGTTGTCATATTGTCGTCAAGCATGAAAATCACACGCCAATCGGCGCTTTCAAAGCACGTGGCGGGTTAACTTTCATGAGCTGGTTGCGTGCAAATCATCCTGACATAAAAGGAATCATTACCGCAACACGGGGTAATCACGGACAGGCACAAGCTTTTGCAGCGACAATGGCCGGGATCAAATCTGTTATTGTTGTTCCTCACGGAAATTCATCAGAAAAAAACAATGCCATGCGTGCTTTTGGTGCCGAGCTGATTGAATATGGGGCCGACTTCAACGAAGCCCTTGTCGAAGTTGCCCGGCTAGCAAAGGAAAGAGACCTATTTGTCGTTCCTCCTTTTCACGAACAAATAATGTTGGGCGTGGCAACCTATGGATTGGAACTCATGACAGCCCATCCGAATTTGGATTATATTTACGTCCCTATCGGCTGCGGTTCAGGCATATGCGGTACCATAACCGCCAGAAATGCTCTGAATTTGAAAACAAAAATAATTGGTGTCGTTTCTGACCAGTTTCCAGCGGCAAAAAAATCCTTTGAAAGCGGTCAAATTATAAATACAGAAGCTGCAAACTCCTTCGCTGACGGAATGGCCGTTCGTGCACCAGTCGCAGATGCCTATAGTATCTATTCGAAAGGCGCAGAACGTATTTTAGAAGTCAGTGATGATGAAATCGCCAAAGCGACCAGAATGTATTTCAGCGATACACATAACAACGCAGAGGGAGCCGGCGCCGCCTCACTCGCTGCGGTGATGAAAGAAAGAGATAAATTAACACATAAAAAGGTCGGTGTTATTCTCACAGGAGGGAATATTGATACTAATCAGTTTAAAACTATTCTGGAGGGAATCACGCCAACTTGATAACGATTAAGTGAAGAGCTCAGCGTTAGTTAACAAAATCATCACCCAATAGCACTTCCATTTCAGAAAACGAAGAATTCAATAAAATATATTTTGAAAACCGTTTCATAAAGGGGGCGAATTCGCCCCCTAAGTAGTGATAAAGAAAGGCCGTTTTAATTTTCTGGAATTTTTTTGGCATAATCTGAAAGCCGTTTTTATTCAAATGGGAAACAACGGAAAAATCAGACGACAAGAATGCACCAACCTCTCCATTATCAAAGGCACGAAAAGCATCTTCAACACTGTTAAATATCTTACCACGACGTCCATCCATGTAATTTTCCTGCCACAAAACTCCCCGCACATACCCGACAGGTAATTGAAATGACAGGTCCTAGTTGGGATGTCTCCACAATGAATGATTAACCGTAAAAATAGGAGTATCCGATCGGACGAAAGTTCGCTTGTATTTACTCTCTGCGATACGTAATCGATAGAGTTCGCCATCTAAAGAAGCATTATTGAAGGCGGCAAGAGCTCTTCGCCCCGGCAAAGCTTCAACAATTATATCACAGCCAAGAGCTTTATATACTTCCTTGAGAATACGCGCGCCGGTATCTGCTATAACACTTTCGCTGATACTGGCAATTTTCCGAGGACAATTACTCTTTACCTCTTCAGAGTATGCCACTGAAGAGGTAAAAAATATTAAGATCGTAAATATCCATCGTACCGTAAACGGAATCACAATAACCTACGCCAAGCAAAGCAATTTGCTAATTCTAAAAAAAGGATATTAACTTTCGATTACTTTTTTCAAAGGCACTATTTGTAAAAGAAAACCAACAATATTTGACCTGTCATCTGCACACTCGTAAACAGAGCTAAAGAAAAAAGGGCTGTAGCAAATGCCACAGCCCAAGTTTAGCTAACCTGACACAAACACCTAAAATGTCAAGCCGCCTTCCAATTCCTCTAATACCTCAATTTATAGTATTATGGCAACGTATAAGTTAAATTTGCTGAAACAGATTAGGTATTTATCACCCGGCAAACAGTTACCATCATCATTCATTCTGACTGCAAAAAAGAAGGGGAAGCTTTTGCTTCCCCTTTAGTCATATCACCTAATCTATACGAGATTCCCAATTTTAAGCATCACTAAATACTTAAAACAAACCAACTGGGCGTGGCTAAAACCAACCAGAAACACCACGAGGCACAGATACTCAGCAGAGTGTCATTACATTCCTCAGAGCCAAGGCAATGAGTAGGTCTTTACGTTTGTATAGCTCTTCATGGCTTCAATAACGCCCTCTTTATACCCAAGACCGGAATCTTTGATGCCACCAAACGGTGACATTTCAATACGGTATCCAGGAACTTCCCAAACGTTCACAGTTCCTGTACGCAATTCTTTAATGAAGCGCTGAATATATTTAAAGTTATCGGTACACACGCCGGATGACAGGCCAAAAGCCGTTGAATTCGCCACACGGATCGCGTCGTCAATATCCTTTACGCGGATAATTGGAATGGCCGGCCCAAAAGTCTCTTCACGAACCAATTCACAATCGAATGGTACGTGGTCGACCACAGTCGGCGGATAAAGCGCGCCATCACGATTATTACCATAAAGCAGCTTTGCTCCTACTTCGACGGCATCATTCACACGACGTTCAAACATTGACGCAGATTCAGCATCAATAACACAACCGAGATCTGTTTCCGGATCCATCGGATCGCCGTACTTGATTTTTTGTGCTTTTTCGAGAACCAGTTTGGAAAACTCATCCGCGATTTCTTCAACAACCAGAATACGCTTAACAGCAGTGCAGCGCTGACCAGAGTTCTTGGTAGCACCAGAGACAGCAAGTTCCGCAGCTTTATCGAGGTCGGCATCTTCCATCACGATAAGCGGAGCATTACCCCCAAGTTCCAGAACCGTACGGCGATATCCTGCATTCTCGGCAATATACTTGCCCACAGGAACACCACCTGTGAAAGTCACAAGCTCAATATTCTCATTCCTGATAAACTCGTTACCAAGATCTTCTGGAAGGCCAGTGATAATTGTCAGCATTTCTTTTGGCAGACCAGCTTCATAAATGATATCAGCCAAGATCAATGCCGTAAGCGGTGTTTTTTCGGTTGGTTTACAAACGATACAGTTGTTTGTTGCGATTGCTGGCGCAATCTTGTGCGAGATCATATTCAGTGGGTGGTTAAACGGTGTGATCGCAGAAATTGCTTTTAAAGGCTCACGCTCTGTGAAGATTTTACGTGACTTACCATGAGGTGTGATATCGCAAGAGAAAATCTCCCCATCGTCCAGAATACACATCTGACCAGCCAGTGTATAAACATCATAGGCACGACCAACTTCGTATAGTGAATCCTTCTTACAAAGACCCGATTCAGCAGTGATGATGTCTGAAATCTCTTCTTTACGATCGTTCAAAATCTCTGCCACGCGGAAGAGACTT